>CAZNLL010000090.1:0-16833 GCA_964573885.1 uncultured Desulfobacteraceae bacterium
ATCTTCTCATTGTAAAAAATACATTTTTGTGGTATTTTTTTCTTCTATAGCACAAAATTGTAGTTTAACAAAACACGCCTTTTCGCGGGTTCCGGATATAAGGGGCTCAAAAATTTGAAGTTTTATCGATGGTTCTCTCTTGGCACCCTGATTGCTATATATAAAGCACACACCTCAGCCGGTCCTTCACAGCGACATAGGGGTTGAATACACCGCTTCCGAGGCCGGACCCTGAGGCTAAGGCTACCAGATAAACTTTCTTTGAATCAACCAGACAGGAGGCGCAGCATGAACTGTCATACCGTGGACGACGTTAAAAGAATTGTTGAGGAAAAAAATATCAGTTTCATTCAATTCTGGTTTACCGATGTGCTGGGTTTTTTAAAAAGCTTTGCCATTACCCCCTCGGAACTGGATGAAGGCCTGGTAGAGGGGATGGGATTTGACGGCTCCTCCATTGAAGGTTTCGCCAGGATCCAAGAAAGCGATATGATCGCCAAACCAGACCCCACCACGCTCCAGCTGGTGCCGTGGGGGGACAGGGAGCGGCCCGCGGCCCGCATGTTTTGTGATATCCTGAATCCGGACGGAACCCCTTACGAAGGGGACCCCCGGTATGTCTTCAAGCGGCTTTTGAAAAAAGTGGCCGAAAAGGGCTACACCTTTTACCTGGGACCGGAACTGGAATATTTCTATTTTAAAGATGACCAAGGCACGGAAATCCTGGACAGGGGAGGGTACTTTGACGCCCGCCCGGTGGATATGGCCGGGACCTTGCGGAGAGAGACCATCTTCGCCTTGCAGTCCATGGGCATTGACGTGGAATACAGCCATCACGAAGTGGCGCCCAGCCAGCATGAAATTGACCTTCGCTATGATGAAGGCCTGAAGATGGCGGACAAGACCATGACCTATCGCGTGGTGGTCAAGGAAATCGCCAGGGAAAAGGGTTTTTACGCCACCTTCATGCCCAAGCCTATCTTCGGGGTCAACGGAAGCGGGATGCATGTCCACCAGTCCCTTTTCCAGAGTGAGAGAAACGCCTTTTACGACGCCAATGACAAGTATCACCTTTCCGAACTGGCCAAGCATTACATAGCCGGCCTCATGCGCCATGCCCCGGAGATCGCCGCCATCACCAACCAGTGGGTGAACTCCTATAAAAGGCTGGTTCCCGGATACGAAGCGCCCGTGTATGTATCCTGGGCCAGGAGGAACCGTTCCGCCATGATCCGTGTCCCCATGTATAAGCCCGGCAAAGAGAAGGCCACCAGGATCGAGTTCCGGTCACCGGATCCATCCTGTAATCCCTATCTGGCATTTGCGGCGATGCTGGGAGCGGGCCTGGAGGGTATCGAGAAGAAATATGCCCTGCCGAAGCCCATTGAAGAGGATATCTTTGAGATGAATCCGACCGAGAGAAAGGCCCATGGGATCACGGACCTGCCCGGGAACCTCTATGCGGCCATCATCGAGGCGGAGAAGAGTGATCTCGTGAAAAAGGTCTTGGGCGATCATGTGTTCAACAAGTTTATTGAAAACAAAAAAATTGAGTGGGATCAGTATCGCACCCACATAAGCCGCTTTGAACTCGACAGATATCTGGCGACCCTGTAGTGTGAAAGGAGAACCATGAAAGACGAAACCATGTCCACCATCGGTCAAAACCTCTTCGGTTTTCAGGCAACCCTGAAGGAGGCGGGGTCAAGTCTGGAGGAATACCTGGACAAGTATTATTATAAGAAATGGATCAGCGACTCCTTGTTCGCCGCCATGGCCCTGAGAACCACCTTTGTCAACGCCATGCACCAGTTCCTGGTTGATGAGGGCCTGTTTAACCTCGAGCGGGTCCAGTTAAGTCCGGTAACCGATCCTTTGGCCCATGATGTGGAACATGTCCCTAACATGCATTACAAGGGTCAGCTTTACGTCATGACCCACAGCATGATCTATTCCAAATTCCTCTCGTGTCATCACCCGGGAATCAAAGGCATCTTTGTGGATTCGCCCAACATCCGCCTGGAAATCGAAAGCCCGGACCGGATACAGAGGGGAAAGTACCTCATCGATTTCAGCCAGATGGACGTGGAAGTAAGGCGGAACAGGGGAATCGGCCTGGAAACCTATCTCAAGGAACCGGAAAAGGTCAAAGAGATCCTCCGGGAGGATATGGAAAAGGGCATGGATCTTTTTGAGCGACTGATCATATACGCCATGTCCCGGCTCGTGGAAAAAAACAGGGATGAAATCAAGACCTTGGGCGTAGCCGTTGAGGTTCCCCACCAGCCCTTTCCCCGGTTCAAGTGTGACGAGGCCAAAAAAACGTACGGCAGGGGATATGAGATGGAACTGGGCGGCAAAATCAAAGAGCCCTTCTTCTGGATAACCGGCCTTCTCAGAGAGAACTACGACCTGGTTTACCCCTATTTGAGACCTGAAGGAAAGATATCCCCCTCGGAGATCACCTCTGAGATGATCTACAACTATGATATCTGTGCCAAGAGCATTGACCGGGATACAGGAAAACAGACTCCCGCTCTGGAAATCCTTTCGGGAGCCGTTCGGGAATGGCTCCATGAGACCATTGTAGAAAGGCTCCTGGACAACGGTGTCATTCCCGTAAGGCCGGTTATCTTTGAAGGCAATATACAGAATATCGACGAACTGGGGGGCTACGCCCCCTTCCTGATGATGACGGCCAAAAAGGACGAGCACGGCCGCCCCACATTCCCGGATACCTACGGTGGGGGCATCGGGATTGAAAGGACCCTCTATGCCATCTGCCGGGGTCCCAAACTGGACAAGGTGGATGACATCACCTTTTTCGGAAAGAACCCCGACAGCCATCAGATTTATCTTTTCTGAGGACGCGGCCCAAGCAGCCCCGGCAAGATCCTAAGACCATGACCGTGACCCAACAAAAAAGATGGGGGGCCTTTCTCCGGCCCCAGGGCCTCTATGACCCGCAATATGAACATGACGGGTGTGGGGTGGGCTTTGTCGTTAATATTGACGGCACCAAAAGCCACGCCATCGTGGAGAAAGGCATCCAGGTCCTGGAAAACCTCCTCCATCGGGGGGCTATCGGCGGGGATCTCACCACCGGCGACGGCGCCGGAATCCTGGCCCAAATCCCCGACCCTCTCTTCAGACGGGAGTGCGCCACCCTGGGAATCACCCTGCCCAAAGCGGGCAAATATGCAGTTGGCATGCTCTTTATGCCCCGCTCCCTCAATGCGCGGGAACAATGCGCCCGAACCATGGAGAGGGCGGTGGACTCCTTGGGACTGAAATTCCTCGGCTGGAGAGAGGTTCCCGTGGATGGGACCGCCATTGCAGGGCTGGCCAAAGAGGAGCAGCCTGTCATTATGCAGTGTTTTATCCACGGAAACGGCCTGGAGCTTGGTGCCCTTGAGCGCAGGCTTTATGTCATTCGCAGGGAAGTGGAGCGGCGCACAAGAGATCTGGTGGAGGAGGGAGAAATGTTTTTCATCCCCAGCATGTCCGCCAGGACCATTGTGTATAAAGGCCTTTTTACCGCCCTCCAGCTTCCCGCCTTTTACAGGGATCTCAAAGACCCGGACATGGTCAGCGCCGTGGCCGTACTGCACCAGAGGTACAGTACCAACACCTTCCCTTCTTGGCAACTGGCCCAACCCTTCCGGTACCTGGCCCACAACGGAGAAATCAACACCTTGCGGGGCAATCTCAACCTGATCAGGTCCAGGGAGGCCTCACTCTCAAGCGAGCTCTTCGGGCATGACATAAAAAGGCTCCTCCCTATTATTGATGATAGGGGAAGCGATTCCGCCTGTCTGGACAATGCCCTGGAATTGCTTTTCAATTCGGGGCGGTCCCTGGGCCATGCCATGCTCATGCTTATCCCCGAGGCATGGGGAGTCAAGTATCCCATGGGCCCGGACCAACGGGGTTTTTTTGAATACCATGCCGGCCTCATGGAGCCCTGGGACGGCCCGGCTGCGGTATCCTTTTCAGACGGGACCCAGGTAGGGGCCATATTGGACCGCAACGGTCTGCGCCCGGCCCGCTATACCATCACCAAGGGAGGGTTTATGGTCTTTGCCTCGGAGGCAGGGGTCCTGGACATCCCTCCTGAAGACATTGCCGAAAAAGGGGCCTTGCGACCAGGCCAGATGATCCTGGTCGATCTGGATAAAAAGCGGGTGCTGAAAAACGGCGAGATCAAGACCCTTTGCGCCAGGCAGCAGCCTTACCGCAGATGGGTGGAAGAAAACAAGATCACGGTTCGAGGCTTTTACGCCAACGTGGCCCCAGTGGAACCGGATTTTGAACACCTCTTGTCTCTCCAGGAGCTCTTTGGTTACAGCCGGGAAGACCTACAGGTGATTCTCTCACCCATGGCTTCAACGGGTCAGGAACCTGTGGGTTCCATGGGTGCAGATACACCCCTGGCCGTGTTCTCTGAAAACCCCCAGCTCCTCTACGGCTATTTTAAGCAGCTCTTCGCCCAGGTGACCAATCCGGCCATTGACCCTGTCCGGGAAGAACTGGTCATGTCTTTAATGACCTTCATTGGTAACCCGGGCAACATTCTCCAGGAAACCCCACAGAACAGCCGGTTGATTAAGCTCCAGCATCCCATCCTGGCCAATGAGGATCTGGCACGCATAAGGCATCTCAATATTGAGGGATTTCGTGCCGCCTCCCTCCCCGTAGGGTTCCCGGCCGGGGCTTCAGGAAAGAGACTGGAATTGGCCATTGAAGGCCTGTGCAGCCGCGCCATGCAGGCCGTCAAAGGAGGGCACTCCCTGATCATCCTGAGTGATCGTGACCTGCCTGAGGACACCGTGCCTATCCCCGCCCTTCTGGCCGTATCTTCGGTTAATCAGTTCCTGGTCCGCCAGGGTCTCCGGACCAGCGCGGGGCTGATTTTGGAGACCGGTGAGGCCCGGGAGGTCATGCACATGGCGTTGCTCCTCGGCTACGGCGCCACGGCTGTAAATCCTTACCTGGCCTTCGAGACCGTGGCGGCCATGGCCCTGAGGCAGGAACTTGACAAAGATATGGGTGTGGCCCAGGCCCTTGAAAACTATATCACCGCCCTGTGTAAGGGGCTCCTCAAGATCATGTCCAAAATGGGTATCTCTACCCTGCGCAGCTATAGGAGCGCCCAGGTATTTGAGGCCGTGGGTCTTAATACCGACCTGGTCCAGAAATATTTCCCCGGCACCTCCTCCCGGATAGAGGGGATAGGCCTTGAAGAAATCGCCGAGGAGGCAAAAAAACGCTATGAAGCCGCCCTCAACCGGACAGGGGACGACCTGCCCGTTCTGCCCAGCGGAGGCCTTTACCGGTTTCGCGTGGACGGGGAGCGACACCTGTGGTCACCGGCGTCCATTCATGCCCTGCAACAGGCCACCCGGAAAAACGACCATGACCTGTACCAGGATTTTTCGAGGCTCATCAATGAGCAGAACGAAAGGCTCTCCACCCTCCGGGGCCTGTTCCGGTTCAAGGAGACGACCCCTGTTCTCCTGGAAGAGGTGGAACCGGCCCAGGAGATCATGAAACGCTTTGTCACCAGCGCCATGTCTTTCGGATCCATAAGCCGCGAGGCCCACGAGACCATGGCTATTGCCATGAACCGGATAAACGGCATGAGCAACAGCGGTGAAGGAGGTGAGGATCCTGAGAGATACAAACCCCTTCCAAACGGTGACAGCCGTTCGAGCGCAGTAAAGCAGGTGGCAAGCGGCCGCTTCGGTGTGACCGCGGAATACTTGGTCAACGGCAGAGAGATCCAGATAAAGATCGCCCAGGGCGCCAAGCCCGGCGAGGGGGGCCAATTGCCGGGTCACAAGGTGAATGAAGAGATCGCCCGGGTTCGTCACTCCACGCCCGGGGTAACCCTGATCTCTCCGCCCCCTCATCACGATATTTACTCCATTGAAGATCTTTCCCAACTCATCTTCGATCTCAAGAACGTGAATCCAGGGGCGCGGATTTCGGTGAAGCTGGTCTCTGAGGTCGGGGTAGGCACCATTGCCGCCGGGGTGTCCAAGGGCCATGCGGACGTGGTCCTCATCAGCGGTTATGACGGAGGAACCGGGGCCTCACCCCTGTCATCCATAAGGCATGCAGGTACGCCGTGGGAACTGGGGCTCTCAGAAACCCAGCAGACCCTGGTCCTGAACAAACTCCGGAGCCGCATCCGGGTTCAGGTGGACGGCCAGATGAGAACCGGTCGCGACGTCATGATGGCGGCTCTCCTGGGGGCGGAGGAATACGGCTTTGCCACGGCGGCCCTGATTGTGCTGGGCTGTGTCATGATGAGGAAATGCAACAAGAATACCTGCCCGGTGGGCATTGCCACCCAGGACCCCGTCCTGCGAAAGCGCTTCCAGGGCCGGCCGGAATACCTTGAGAACTACTTCGCCATGGTGGCGGAAGAGGTCCGACAATACATGGCACAACTGGGATTCCGAAAACTGGACGACTTAATCGGTCGCTCCGACCTCTTGGAGATGAACAGGGCCGTGGACTTCTGGAAGGCAAAGGGACTGGATTTTTCAAAGGTTCTCTATCAACCCGAAGAGGATAACCCCAAACCCCGGCGGTGTGTGGAGGCCCAGGAACATGGCATCGAGAATGTCATGGACCGGGAACTCATTGCCCGGTCCGGGCCTGCTTTGGAATCCCAGCAGCCGGTCATCATCGAACTCCCCATAAGAAACGTAAACCGCACCGTGGGCGCCATGCTTTCGGGGGAAATCGCCAAAAGATACGGCAACACGGGGTTGCCTGAGGATACCATTGTGTGCCGGTTCAAGGGTGCGGCCGGACAGAGTTTCGGGGCCTTTGCCTCCAGGGGCTTGAGCCTGTTTTTGGAAGGGGAGGCCAACGATTACCTGGGCAAAGGTTTGTCCGGGGGTAAGATTGTTGTCAACCCCTATTCAGGCGCCGATTTCCTGACCTCCGAAAATATCATCGCAGGCAACGTCATCCTTTACGGGGCCACAGGAGGAGAGGTGTACCTCCACGGGATGGCCGGGGAGCGCTTTGCCATCAGAAACAGCGGCGCCTACGCCGTGGTTGAGGGCGTTGGTGATCACGGATGCGAATACATGACCGGGGGCCGGGTGGTGGTCCTGGGAAAAACAGGGATCAACTTTGCCGCCGGGATGAGCGGCGGTATCACCTATGTGTTTGACCCCGGACGGCAGTTCGATATGCGGTGTAACCTGGACATGGTGGACCTGGAACTGGTCACGGAACAACACGACCAGGAAGAACTCCGGGCCATGATAGAAAGGCACCACCACTATACAGGCAGCCAGAGGGCGGCCTACATCCTTGAAAACTGGGAGGCCTCTCTGCCCTTTTTCGTCAAGGTATTCCCCATGGAATATCGACGGGTCCTTGGCAAAATGAGCAAAGAAGACGAGGCCACGGAAAGGGCGGAAGTGCAGCACGGATAAGGTCGGGCCGTGTAGGACACATTAAGGGGCGGGGACATTATTTACTAATGGTTTTTTCCAAAGAGACAGCATTCCTTGAATATGAACGCAAGGACCCGGGTTATCGCCCCAGGGAGGAGCGATTGCGGGATTACAGGGCCGTAGAGCGCCAGTTAACCCACGAAGGGATTAACCGCCAGGCGGCGCGTTGTATGGAATGCGGCACCCCTTTCTGCCACGCCTACGGGTGCCCTGTAGGCAATGTGATCCCTGAATTCAACGATCACGTCTTCAGAGGGCACTGGCAGCAGGCCCTGGACATTCTTCTCTTCAGAAACAACTTCCCTGAGTTCACCGGCCGTGTCTGTCCGGCCCCTTGTGAGTCGGCCTGCGTGGCCGGTATCAACGGAGATCCTATCACCATTCGCCAGATCGAACTGGCCATTATTGAAAGAGGCTTTGAAAGCGGTTATCTCCCTACGCGGCTTTCCCTAAGGCGCCTGGATAAACGGGTGGCCGTGATCGGTTCAGGGCCGGCGGGGCTGGCCGCAGCGGACACCTTGAACCGGGCGGGCTACCGAGTGACCGTTTATGATAATGCTTCACGGCCCGGAGGGATTCTCCGATACGGGATACCCGATTTCAAGCTGGAGAAATGGGTCATAGACCGCCGCATCCAGCTCATGGAAGAACAGGGCGTTCTTTTTGAAACGGGCGTCAGTGCGGGAGAAGACATCTCCTACCGCTACCTTACAAGACGTTTTGACGCCATATGCCTGGCCTGCGGGGCCCGCCGGCCACGGGATCTGTCCCTGCCGGGTCGAGATCTCAAGGGAATCCATTTTGCCATGGATTACCTGACCCAGCAGAACAAGAGGGTCTCCGGCGAGCCCATAGACCCCTCTTACGAGATCCATGCCGCGGGGAAAAAAGTGCTGATCCTTGGCGGAGGGGATACAGGTTCAGACTGCCTGGGTACAGCCCTTCGGCAGGGAGCTCGAAAAGTCCGCCAGTTTGAAATCCTCCCCAGGCCTCCGGCCCGGAGAGCGGAGTCAACACCTTGGCCTGAATGGCCCCTGATGCTTCGTCAAACTCATGCCCACAAGGAAGGGGGCGAACTGCGCTGGTCGGTATTGACCAAGGCCTTCCTGGGAGAGGGGGGAAGGGTCCAAAAGATCCGCTGCGCCGAGGCGGATTGGGAGACCGGAGATCAGGGCCCTAAAGAAAGGCCCGGTACCGAGTTCGAGGTGGAAGCGGATCTTGTCATCCTGGCCTTGGGTTTTGTGGGTCCGGGGGAAAACCGCTTCCTTGAAGAACAGGGCATTTCCCGCGATGCCCGGGGGAACGTGAAAGGGGATCAAGAGGGCCGAACCAATCTGGAGGGCCTTTTCGTGGCCGGGGATATGAGGCAAGGTCAGTCCCTTGTCGTGCGGGCTATTGCGGACGGCAGGCAGGCGGCCCAAGGGATTATACGGTATCTGCACAAACAGTCCGGGTCCTGAAGAAGCGACAACCATGATTGGGATCATTGATTACAGGGCGGGAAACCTGAAAAGCGTGGAGCGGGCCCTCAACAAGCTGGCCGTACCCTGCCGGATCACCGCCGATCGGGAAGTGCTCCTGGAGGCGGAAAGGATCATCTTCCCCGGCGTCGGCGCGGCGGGCAAGGCCCTGGAGGACCTGAGACACCTGGGATTGGACCGGGTCCTGATCCAGGCCTATGAGCAGGGCAAACCCATCCTGGGCATCTGCCTGGGCGCCCAGATCGTGCTGGAAAAGAGCCAAGAAAATAACACCCGCTGTCTGGGGCTGGTCCCCGGGGAGGTCAAGAGATTCCCCACGCCCCTTCTCTCCCGGGACCATGATCCCCTCAAGATTCCCCATATGGGGTGGAACAATGTCCGGATCCTCAAGCCCCACCCTGTATTGGCAGGGATCCGAGAGGAGGACGAGTTCTATTTTGTGCATTCCTATTACACGGAACCCGCCTCAGAGACATGGGGCATCGGCCAGACAGAGCACGGAATAGAGTTCACCTCCATTCTGGGCTCCAAAAACCTGATTGCCACCCAGTTTCACCCGGAAAAAAGCGGGGTCCCGGGCCTCAGGATTCTGAAAAATTTTTCCACCTGGAAGGGGACTCATGCTCAGTAAAAGGATCATACCCTGCCTGGATGTGAGGGCCGGAAAGACCACCAAGGGGATTCGGTTCAAGGAGAACGTGGACATCGGCGACCCGGTGGAGATGGGTAGATTCTATTATGAGCAGGGGGCCGATGAAATTGTGTTCTATGATATCACGGCCTCCAGTGATCGACGGGATATTGTGATTGATGTGGTCAACCGGGTGGCGGAAGAAATCTTCATCCCCTTTTCCGTGGGCGGGGGCATCAGGTCTGTTCAAGACATGCGGGATGTCCTCCTGGCAGGGGCGGAAAAGGTGAGCATCAACACCGAGGCCATTATGAATCCCCGGCTTATCCCAGAGGGGGCCCAGGCCTTTGGAAGCCAGTGCATTGTACTGGGTATGGATGTGAAAAGGGTTCAACCCTCTCCCAAAATTCCCTCGGGTTATGAAATGGTCACCCATGGGGGGAGGAGCGACACGGGTATAGACGCCCTGTGGTGGGCCAAGGAAGGCGAACGTTTGGGGGCGGGAGAGATCTGCCTCAATTCCATTGATGCAGACGGCACCCAGCAGGGATATGAGCTGACCTTGACCGCCCTTATTTCCCAAAACGTGGGCATACCGGTCATTGCCTCGGGCGGAGCCGGCAGCATTGACCACGTCTACGATGCCTTGACAAAAGGCAAAGCGGACGCGGCCCTGGTGGCCTCCATCGTCCACTATGGAACCTATACCATAAGGGAGATCAAGGAGGCCCTCCTGGCAAAGGGGGTCAAGGCCAGAAAGACATGGAGGTAGAAAAGGCTGGACTCGTATAGACAAACCGTACATGCCCCCAAGGCCCTGGTGGTCCTGGAAGACGGGACCCTGTTCCCGGGCCGATCCTTTACCGGTCACGGAGAGGCCGTGGGGGAGGTGGTGTTTAATACCAGTATGTCCGGATACCAGGAGATCTTGACTGATCCCTCCTACTGCGGGCAAATGGTAACCATGACCTATCCCCTGATCGGTAATTACGGGACCAACCCGGGGGACGTGGAATCGGACCGGATTCAGGTAAGGGCCCTCCTGGTGCGGGAATACCAGGAATTCCCCAGCAACTGGAGGTCGCGAAAAAGCCTCTCGGATTATCTCAGGGGGTCTCATATCCCGGGCATAGAGGGCATTGACACCCGGGCCCTGACCCGGCACATCCGATTGCGGGGTGCCATGCGGGCGGCCCTGTCCACCCTTGACCTGGAACCGGATTCGCTGGTGGAAAAGGCCAGGCAATCCCCGCCCATGGCCGGGCTTGATCTGGTCAAGGAAGTCACCTGCCCCACGCCCAGATTGTGGTACGGGGGGAAACCCGTAGATGTGGAAGGCGGCCTCGACGGGTTCCGCTGGCCCGGCGGGGCGGGAAAGCTGCGCGTGGTGGCCATGGACTATGGGGCTAAGTATAATATCTTGAGATCCCTTGAAGAAAAGGGCTGTACCGTTCTCCTGGTCCCGGCCCATACCGACTCCCGGACCATCGAGGGACTGAATCCGGACGGTCTGTTCCTGAGTAACGGTCCGGGGGATCCGGCGGCCGTAACCTATGCAGTGGAGACCATCCGGGACCAGCTGGGCAGGAGGCCCATTTTCGGTATTTGCCTGGGCCACCAGCTGGCGGGCCTGGCCCTGGGCGGGAGCACATTCAAGCTTAAGTTCGGGCACCGGGGGGCCAACCAGCCCGTCAAGGACTTGGCCACAGGCCGGGTCCATATCACCGCCCAAAATCACGGCTTCTGCGTGGATATGGCATCCCTCAAAGACCCGGACATCCGGCTAAGCCACGTGAACCTGAACGATAAGACCCTGGAGGGGCTCGCCCATGAAAAGATGGCCCTTTTCTCCGTCCAGTACCACCCCGAGGCCTCTCCCGGACCCCATGACGCGGCCTACCTCTTTGACCGGTTCGTGGACCTCATGACCAAAGGCCCTCAGAAGCCCTGACCATGCCAAAGCGCTCAGACATAAAGAAAATTCTCATCATCGGCTCCGGTCCCATCGTCATCGGTCAGGCCTGTGAATTTGATTATTCCGGGACCCAGGCATGTAAGGCCCTCATGGAAGAGGGATATGAGGTGGTGCTGGTAAACAGCAATCCTGCCACCATTATGACGGACCCGGAAACAGCCCACCGCACCTATGTGGAGCCCATCACCCCGGACATGGTGGCCCGGGTGATCGAGCGGGAAAGGCCGGACGCCGTCCTTCCCACCCTGGGGGGACAGACCGGTCTCAATACGGCGGTCATGATCGCGGAAACAGGCCTCTTTGATCAACGCCATGTGGAATTGATCGGGGCCTCCATTGAGGTCATACAAAAGGCCGAGGACCGGGAGCAATTCCGCGACGCCATGGCTCGAATCGGGCTCCAGGTGCCCAAAAACGCCATTGTGAGGGACAGGGAACAGGCCAGGGCCGCGGCCCGAGAGATAGGCTACCCCCTCATCATCCGGGCGAGCTTTACCCTGGGCGGAGCAGGAAGCGGCGTGGCCTACAACCGGGAGGAAATGGAATCCCTGGCCGGCGCCGGACTTGAGACCAGCATGATCTCCGAGATCATTATGGAAGAATCCCTCATAGGGTGGAAAGAATATGAACTGGAGGTGATGAGGGATTTCAAGGATAATGTGGTGATCATCTGCTCCATAGAGAATATGGACCCCATGGGGGTGCATACCGGCGACAGCATCACCGTGGCCCCGGCCCAGACCCTCTCAGACCGGGAATATCAGGCCATGAGAGATGCGGCCATCGCCATCATCAGGGAAATCGGGGTCGAAACAGGGGGATCCAATATCCAATTCGCCATCCATCCCGAGACGGGGCGGATGGTGGTCATAGAGATGAACCCCCGGGTCTCCAGGAGTTCGGCCCTCGCCTCCAAGGCCACGGGATTCCCCATTGCCAAGATAGCGGCCAAACTGGCCGTGGGATATACCCTGGACGAAATCCCCAATGACATCACCCGGGAAACCCTGGCCTCCTTTGAACCCACCATTGACTACTGCGTGGTCAAGGTCCCCCGGTGGACCTTTGAAAAATTCCCCGGTTCTCAAGATATCCTGACCACCTCCATGAAATCAGTGGGCGAGACCATGGCCATCGGCAGGACCTTTAAGGAGGCCCTCCAGAAGGCCCTGAGGTCTTTGGAGATCGGCCGGAGCGGACTGGGTTCGGATCTCTCCCGGCCGCCCGAATCCACCCTGGATTGCTACGAGATCCAGAGGGGTCTTATCTATCCCAACTCAAACAGGCTGTTTTACATCCGCGAGGCCTTTGAACGGGGTATGACCCTGGAGGGCATCCAGGAGCTGACCCAGATCGATCCATGGTTCCTCTATCACATCCAACAGATCCACGTCATGGAAAAGGCATTACAGGCCATGGCCCGAAAGGGTGGCAACCCCAACGAATGGGACGCTGACCTACTGAGACAGGCCAAGACCTTTGGATATGCCGACCTGCAGCTGGCCATGCTTTTAGGTACGGATGAGAAAACCGTCAGGGATTTCAGGAAATCAAAGGGCGTGGAACCGGTTTATAAGCTCGTGGATACCTGTGCCGCCGAATTTGAGGCCTATACCCCCTATTACTATTCAACCTATGAGCAGGAAAACGAGGTGCGCGTCTCCACTCAGAGCAAGGTGGTCATCCTGGGGGGCGGGCCGAACCGCATCGGACAAGGGATCGAGTTCGACTACTGCTGTGTTCAAGCGTCCCTGGCCCTCAGGGAGATGGACATAGAAAGTATTATGATCAACAGTAACCCGGAAACGGTCAGCACCGACTATGACACATCGGACAGGCTCTATTTTGAACCTCTTACCCGGGAGGATGTCCTTAACATCGTGGAACAGGAAAGGCCCCTGGGGATTATTGTTCAATTCGGGGGCCAGACGCCGCTGAACCTCTCCGTACCCCTTTCCGATGCCGGGGTAAAGATCCTTGGAACCAGCCCGGACAGTATTGACCGGGCCGAAGACCGGGAGCGTTTTCAGGCCCTGCTCCGCAAACTCGATATGCTCCAGCCGGAAAACGGCATCGCCACCAACCGGGCCGGGGCCGTGGAGGTGGCGGAGAAGATCGGCTACCCCGTTCTGGTCAGGCCTTCCTTTGTACTGGGTGGGCGGGCCATGGAAATCGTATATGACCGCGGGGATCTGGAGACATACATAGACCAGGCGGCTCAGGTTTCCCCGGGCAAACCGATCTTGATTGACCGGTTTCTGGTGGATGCCACCGAGGTCGACGTGGACGCCATCTCAGACGGTACGGAAACGGTGGTGGGCGGCATCATGGAACACATTGAGCAGGCGGGCATCCACAGCGGGGACAGCGCCTGCGTACTGCCCCCCACCTCCCTCGATGGGAAGGTCGTGGAAAAGATCTCCGAGCAGACCAAAGCCCTTGCCGCGGAACTCAGGGTGAAGGGGCTCATGAATATTCAGTACGCCGTCAAGGAAGGCCGGGTGTATGTCATTGAGGTCAATCCCCGGGCCTCCAGGACCGTCCCCTTTGTGAGCAAGGCCACGGGCATTCCCCTGGCCAGGCTGGCCACCAAGGTGATCATGGGCAAAAGCCTGAGGGAACTCGGCCTCAGGGGGGAAGTCAGCCCGGCCCATGTGTCCTGCAAGGAATCCGTGTTCCCCTTTTCCCGGTTTCCGGGGGTGGATACCATTCTGGGCCCGGAGATGAAATCCACTGGAGAGGTCATGGGCATCGACCGATCCTTTGGACTGGCCTTTGCCAAATCCCAGCTCGCGGCCGGCCTGACCTTGCCCCTCTCAGGCACGGTATTTGTCAGCGTGAAGGATGGGGATAAGGAGGGGATTATTGAAAGCGCCGCCATGCTCCATGATGCCGGGTTCAGAATCCTGGCCACGGGAGGCACCTCCGCCCACCTCAAAGGGCGTGGGATTCCCAATGAGAGGGTGAACAAGGTAAGGGAAGGCAGGCCCCATATCGTGGACCTCATAAAAAACGGTGACATCGCTCTGGTCATCAATACCACGGGCCATAAGAAGACCGTTTCCGAGTCTTACTCCATTCGGCGTACCGCCCTGACCATGAACGTCCCTTATACGACCACCCTTGCCGGAGCCAGGGCCACGGCCCTGGCCATTGTAGCATTGATCCAGGGAAAAGGGGCGGTCAAGACCTTGCAGGAGTATCATGCCACGGTAAAACCCATTCAGGGCCGGGGATAAACCTGTCCTATGAGAGGGGTCAGAGAAATGCCAGGGCCTAAAACGCGCTCATCCAGACCGAGAGAAGAATGCGGCATTTTTGCCGTCTACGGCCACCAGGAGGCGGCCAAGCTCTGCTACTTCGGCCTTTACGCCCTCCAGCATCGGGGTCAGGAAAGTGCAGGCATTGTAGTCTCCGACCGGAAACGGGTCATGGAACACAAGGCCATGGGCCTGGTGCCGGAGGTCTTCTCCGAAGAGATCCTGGAAAGACTCACCGGTCATATAGGCCTGGGCCATGTACGCTATTCCACCACCGGCTCCTCGCTGCTGATCAATGCCCAGCCCTTCAGGGTTCAGTATGCGGGACGATCCCTGGCCATCGCCCACAACGGCAACCTTGTCAATGCCCGCCGGATCCGGGAGGACCTGGAAAAAGAGGGATCCATTTTCCAGACCACCATGGACAGCGAAGTGGTGCTCCACCTGATCGCAAAGAACCTTAACAAGGGCCTGAAACAGGCCCTGGTGGAAACCACGGCCCGGGTGGAAGGGGCCTATGCCATGGTGATCATGACCGAGGATACCCTGGTTGCGGTGAGGGATTCCCACGGATTCCGTCCCCTGTGCCTGGGAGAGGTCAATGGCGCCTATGTCCTTGCCTCCGAGACCTGCGCCTTTGATCTGGTGGACGCCCAGTATATCAGGGAGGTGGAACCCGGTGAAATCTTGATTATCGACCGCAAGGGACTTGAAAGTCTCCCTCCGGAGATCGAGGCTCGGAGGAGTCACTGCATCTTTGAACTCATCTATTTTGCCCGGCCCGACAGCTACGTCTTCGGCCAAAACGTGTACCTGTTTCGAAAAAAGCAAGGGGAACTTCTTGCCCGGGAGCACCCCCTTGACGTAGATTTTATCATGCCCTTTCCCGACTCGGGCAATTATGCGGCCCTGGGTTATTCCCATACCTCGGGGCTGCCCCTAGAGATGGGCATGATCAGGAACCACTATGTGGGCAGGACCTTTATTCAACCATCCCAGAGCATGAGGGATTTCGGGGTGAAGGTGAAATTAAATCCCGTCAAGGAACTCCTGAAAAACCGGAAGGTCCTGATTATAGAGGACTCCATCATCCGCGGAACCACGGCACGAACCAGGATAAGGGCCCTCAGGGAAATAGGGGCCAGGGAAGTACACATGCTCGTGAGCTGCCCGCCCCATTGTTTTCCCTGCCACTATGGCATTGACTTCACCACCCGGGGAGAGTTGATCGCCGCCGACCAAACGGTGGAACAAATCCGGGACTTTATCGGCCTTGACAGCCTGGCTTACCTGGATACGAGCCACCTCATTCAGGCCACGGACATTCCCCAAAAAGACCTGTGCCTGGCCTGTTTCGACGGGGACTATCCTGTGCCCATTGATACCTCCTTTGACAAGCACTGCCTGGAAAGCCCTTTCACCATGACTACGAGCCGCCCACCTCTGTAAAGGGATCCAAGGGATCCGTGTCAGGAGCGTTGGGATCGTTTAGATCGTTAATATCGTCATGATCGTTAGGAGTGTGGACAGGTCAACGAGTCGACGGGTCCGGGGGAAAATGATCAGTTAGCAGTCATCAGTAATCAGGTCAACCTTCGGTTGATGGGTATTAGGTACTGGGTATTGGGTATTAGACCATTGCCCGATACAGATGCCAGATACCCCCGGCTAAGGTGCAGAGATTAATATACCCTCTTGGAGGCTTTTTTGTTTGTGGAGGTGATCCCATGGCCCCAAAAGAGTGCCGTGCTGCCTTTTGACAGCATGAGTGGAAATCCAAAGCAGGAGTATTTTTACGACGGGATAACGGAGCAGATCATTACAGTATATGATTTGGCAGTTGGAATCAAAACGAGGTAATTTGGCCAGATCTTGCCTATAGATATTCCGCTATTTCGAGAGCTATGCAGAGGGCCCGATTGAGTTCCTGTAGCTTATCAGATGACAGGCTTCCTACGAAGTTGGTCAAAATCGACTTCGGTAGACTTACAAGCTCGTCGCAGTA
>CAZNLL010000091.1:0-16625 GCA_964573885.1 uncultured Desulfobacteraceae bacterium
GACCAGGTTCTGAGTGCCAATGAGATCGCGGCCCTGAACAGTATCGGATAATGAGCCCCGGGAAGCCTTTTTTTCAATGGGGCGGCATATGAAAGAACGCTCCCGGCTGGCCACGGGCGGCTGAGAAGGAAGAGGTGGAATGGGAATTATTGCCGGAGGTCCAGGCGCACAAGGATATATCAAGAACGTATCATTTACAGCAAAAGGTGGAGAAAGGAGCCTGCAAGTTTCGGAGAGTGTATCCTTCCGTGAGGTCCTCGCCAAGGGCAGGTCTTCAAAAGCCAATGGAGCAGATGGGAAGCCCATAATGAATCCCAAATTTACGCTGATTCCAAGGGACCTGCCTCTGGAGAACATCAGCTATGGTATGCCCAAGGGTATGGCCGCGGCAGAATACTACAGCAAAGACCATGTGCCGGGCCAACCCAGTTCCTGGGATAAATATAAAGACGACCAGCTCCTGAGCAACCCCGGGGGAGACAATTACTACTTGGGGGAGAGGAAGGTCAAAAGCCATCCAGAAGACCAGGAAACCTTCTGGGGAAGGCTAAAGAAGGATATTTCCGATTCAGTGGACAATGTAAAGAATTTTTTTGGGGATCTCTTTTGGGGTTCCGAGAGATGCTACCGAGGCAGAAGCGGTGAGATCAAGGTGGCTGAAAAGAGGGGTCTTGTGGGGTCCGTTTTTGATTTTTTCAAAGATTTGGGCCGGGCTTTCAGCTTTGGAAGATGCCGCCAGGAAGGAGAAAGGAAGCCTGAAGGTGTTATGGAAGGGATGGGGTTCTTTTTGTCCAAAATCAAGAAGGCCCTTTTGGGGGACCTGTTCCAGGGTGTGGCAGGCGGGATCATTCATATGGGGGAAGACCTCATCCTGGCGGCCTGGAATCTGCTAGAGGTCTTGCCCGATGCAACCCTTGGAAACTTCGCCCGGGGCAAGAAACTGACCACGGCAGCCTTTGACAACGGTCAGGTCGCCATAGATTATTTGACCGATATCCTTCCCGGAGGTGAAGCGTGGCTTCGGGTGCATGCTTGCAATTTGAGCGATTTGAAAGATATTAAGTTGCCCGTAGTGGGCAACCTCAACATGCCCGAGCGATCCCAGGAAGACGAGCGGTGGAAATATGTGAGAAACACGCCCTTCAGAAAGGCCATTGAGACGGTGGGGAGCCTAACAGCGGATGTTCTGGCCCTTAAGGTCCTGGGGAGAGCAAATTCTTCAGTGAAGACACTCACGACAAGAATTGAGGCGGGGCCGAGAAGAGCTGTTGGGGGATCCAATCAATAATCTCAGGAAATTGATCGGGGCTGAGCCCGATTTTTTCAAGACTCGATGTCGTTTGGTCTGTCCTTAATCGTTCCAATTCTTGTCCCACCAGAAATCTGGACATCACCAAGTCTGCAAGATATACCATATGGGTCAATTCAGGGTCTACGGTCGCTTCTTCAGGGGCATGGTGATGCCTAATGGCCTCTCTAAGGGTGATCGGTAAATCCCATGCCTCAGCCAGTCGGCCGCCGACCTCAGGATGGGTGGTGCCGAATAGTTCGTTTTCCATCTGGATCAAATCTACTCCTTCTTCTTGGGTTCGGCGGTAAAAAAAGGGGTAGGCCGCCGCTACGTGCTGATCCAGAACAACCTTGCCGATGTCATGAAGAAGGCCTGCCGTGTAGGCAATATCGCTTGAAACCTTTCCCCTCATACCGGCAATGCCCTCGGCGGTTAAGGCCGTTCCAATGGCATGTTTGTAAAGCCCGCCTTTGCAAAGGGAATACCCATGAGCGACCTCGGGAAAGAAGTTTTCCACGGATGCAGAAACCGCCAGCTTTAGGAGCCGCTTTTCACCTAGCATGACCAGGGCCCTGTCTATGGAATCGATTCTCCCCTTTACACCGAACAAGGCCGAATTACACAGCCTGATGACTTTGGCACTCAGGACCTGATCCTGACGGATCTCCCGGGCGATGTCCTGCAGGTTATGATTATCGTCCCTGACCATTCGAATTATTTTGAGGTTTATCTGAGGAATGGGGCAGATGTTTTCCATCAGTCGGCTCAACTCATCCGCCAGGGGCTTTTTCAGCGTTGTCCTGGGGTCCTGAGAGGACGGAAGGCCTATGGGTTCCACTTTTGTTCGCAAGGTCTCCAGGTCAAGGCTCATGCGGCAAGAAAAATATCCTCCTGTTTCAAACCGCTGAATGTAAACCTCTTCCTGGAAGAGGATTCTTTCAACGATATCCGAGGTGCGGCCCCCGATATCCAGAATCAGATCCCTGTCGCACAGAGGGCCGATTAGGGCACCTCCGGCCACATGGGCCACCAGCCGCCCTTTAGATGCCCCTGCCTCACATAGGGCCTTAATAAACAGGGGCAGTCCGGGTGAGGCGTAATTGAAGGGATTCCAATGCCGATCTATCCCGGTAGGTTCGGGTAAGAGCAGGTGGATGAGGCCCCCGAGGTTTGCCTGGTGATCAACAAGGGTGACGCCTACACAGGAGCCGAGATGGGCATCCATAATGCCTTCCCCTTTTTTGTTTATGGCATACGCCCCGGAGGGTACGGTCTGGTGTGGTTTGCTCTTGTAGAGAGATTCCATTTTGCTGTCACCCCGGCAATATCAGACACGGGTCAGGGGGGCCCTTTGTTCTCCCGGTAGAAGAAATCTTGGCACGAAAGGCGGAAATTTTGACGCTTCACTTCAACCGGGTCAGCCCAGAACACGCATGACGAGTCTTCCAACGCCTTCCTTGTTCAGAGAGAGTGTCTTGGCCAGGGAGTAAGAAAGGTCCACGCTGCGGCCCGGGATATATGGCCCGCGGTCGGCCACCACCGCCCTAATTTTCTTCCCCGTCAAAGGATTTTCCAGTTCCACTTTTGTCCCCAGGGGAAGATTCTTGTGGGCGATGGTCTTTCCGAACATGTTGAAAGGTTCCCCATTCGCCATGGTCCTGCCATGGTAGGCCTTTCCGTACCAACTGGCTGTTACCTCCTGTTCTTCAGGGTAGGACGGAATACGGATGCGAATTTTTTGACCGGGCATTATTTTCCGAGGGTCTTTGATGTTGTTGTCCTTGATGAGGTCCTTAAGATGCACATGAAAGCGCCGTACCGCCAAGTCCCACAAGGTGTCTCCCCGCTTGACGGTGTATTCCATCCATCGGGTGGAGGCCTTGTTCCTCTCAACGCTCTTTTCAAGATCCGCCTTACGCTCTTCCAAGATGGTCTCAAAACACTCCCTGCCTTTGAGGACAGCCCCTTCCTTTACAAACCAGTGACCTGTCCGGGAGGACTTGCCAATGGCCTCGGGATTGAGGCGGCGTAAGGTATCCCAGCTGATTCCAAGTTTTTCAGTGACTTCGGCAATGGTGTCTCCCTTTTGAACAATGTAAGACACGCGTCCCTCCTTTGATCTGTTTGATTCTATAAGACTTAGGAAAGATAAAGAGAGTTATAGCAAATTCTATGCCAGGGCTTCCCTTGATTTGAAGCGGAGCCGGACCGGAAGATGCCTTTACCAACCAGGGTGGGGGGGGAATAAGGGGGTTTAAAGCGGATTTTTGAGGGTCTTTCTCAGCTCCTTGGCCAGGTGTTCGAGAATGTCATCAAACTGCCTTCTCATTTCAAACAAGTTCTGTCTCATCCTTAAAATAATCTCAATCCCCGGCAGGTTGACCCCCATTTCATCGTGGAGGATTTTTGCAAGACGGAGTCTCTCAAGGTCCCTTAGAGAGAACACCTTGTCTGACGGCATCTCCCGGCAACTGGGGCAGACGATTTCCTCTTCCTCCAGATCATCAAGGAAGTGTTCATCCACCTGGAAAATCTCTACAACTTCGCTAACTGTCCAGAATTCTTTATGTATATCTTTCCATTCTTCCATGGGTGAGCCATATTTGCCCGCTTTTATGTCCTTTTTACCATAATGAAGCGGACTTGACAACGACCTATCAAGGCCCCTGAGGAGAATGGGCGGGCCAGGCCCTTTTCCATTGACCCAAAGAGGCCTTTGTCCTAAACTCCCCGCACACAAAAACCAATGATCCCGAGGCGGGAGGAGGAAAAAATGGCGATAAAAAGCGCCCAGGCTTACAGAGAGCGCGTTTCAAGACTGAAACCACGCCTCTTTATAGATGGAAAAAAGGTAGAGCATCTATCGGAGCATCCTGTGACTAAGAGTGTTATCGAGGCGACGGCCCGAGTCTATGAGCTGACCATGGATCCGCAATATTCAGAGATCATGACGGCGAGGTCCCACCTGACGGGGGACGAGATAAGCCGAGCCCTTCATATCCATCAAAGCCAAGAGGATTTAAGGAAACGGCTGGATATGGCGCGACTGAGCAGCCAAAAGCTGGGTACCTGTAATTACCGTTGTCCAGGCAATGAAATGCTCCCCGCCCTGGCGGCCACCACCTGGGAAATGGACCGGGACAAAGGCACCGAATACCATAAACGGTTTAACGCCTACCTGGAATTCGCCCAGAAAGAGGATCTTGTGGTGAGCGGATCCGTGACGGATCCCAAGGGGGATCGAACCAAGCGCCCCCACGAGCAAGACCGTGACGCTTATGTACGGGTGGTGGAAAAGAGGGCGGACGGGATTGTGGTAAACGGCGCCAAGCAGCACGCAACAGGGGCCTACGCCGCTGACGAAACCCTGGTACTGCCGGGGATTTCGTGCCGAAAAGGGGAAGAAGACTATGCCGTGGCCTTTGTGATCCCCAATGGGGCGGAGGGCATGACCTACATAGGTCAATACAACCCTTTCAGCGCCGAGCGGGAGCAGGTGAGCAACCTGGGGTATATTGGCAACCCCTTATACGGGCAGAGGGAGACCTGCCTGGTGGTGTTTGATCATGTCTTTGTGCCCCGGGAGAGGGTATTCATGTGCGGTGAAACAGAATATACGCAGCCGTTTATCACAAGATTTGCGAAAACGCACCGCATGAATTGCGGGGGAGCCTGTAAGGTGGGGTTTATGGACCTCATCATCGGTGCAAGCCAGTTGATCGCCGAATATCATGGCCTGGCCCAGGTATCCCACATCGTCCAAAAGGTGACCCGCATGATTCAGATAGAGGGCACGGCCTTTGCCTGTGCCCTTGCCGCCGCCTTTTCCGGTAAAGAGGAACCCACGGGCTCCGGTGTTTTTATGCCTGATGAGGCCATCAGCAATATTGCCAAGCTCTATACCAACGACGGATTTTGGGAGGTGATGGCCCTTGCCGGGGATATCGCCGGCGGGGCGGCGGTCACCATGCCGAGCGAAAAAGAATTGGAGAATCCTGAAACCAGGGATTATGTCAGGAAATATTTGAAGGCCGCCGTACCCGCGGAAAAGCGTATGCGGATGTTGAAGTTTCTCCAGAACTGGGTGGCAGGCCTGCACGGTGTAGGAACGTATCAGGGCTCGGGGCCGAGCCAGAATCAATTGATGGTTCTCTACCGCATCACTGATCTGGAAGAAAAGAAAAGGATGGCTGAAGAACTGGCCAGCACATGGGAGCGATGAAAGGATTTTTTGAACCGGAAAGCGTGGCCGTTATTGGGGCGTCCGATACGGCGGGAAAAGGGGGGTATAACCTTGTAGCCAACTTGAGGGAAGATCCTGAGCGGGAGGTCTTCCCCGTAAATCCCAATTATAGGGAAATCCAGGGTCTCCCTTGTTACGAAAGTGTGGAGGCCCTTCCCGGGACTGTGGATCTGGCTATCGTCTTTATCCGGTCCAGCGCCGTGCCGGCGGTGGTGGAGGCGTGCGGAAGGAAGGGGATCCGAAGGGTGATGATCCAGGGCGCCGGGTTTGCAGAAGCGGGCGAAGGGGGTCGTCTTCTCCAGGAGGAGTGCCTTTCCATTGCAAGGAACTACGAGATGCGGCTTTGGGGGCCCAACTGCATGGGGGTGGTTGACGGGCGTTCCAAAATGGTGGCCTCTTTTATGCGCCCCGATATATGGAAGGGAGCCTTAAAGGCCGGGGGGGTTTCGCTGATTGTCCAGAGCGGCATGCTCTCCGCGGGTTTCCTCATGCAGATCCTCAACGAAGGGTACTTCGGGCTGAGCAAGGCCTGTTCCATCGGCAATCGATGTGATGTGAACGAGTGTGATCTTCTGGAATATTTTTCAGAAGATCCGGGCACCGAAGTCATCGCCCTTTACCTGGAAGGGATTGTTGACCCCCCCCGTTTCCGAGAGGTTATTTCCAGGCTGAAACAGCCCGTGGTCCTTTTAAAGGGGGGCATCAGTTCGGAAGGCGCCAGGGCGGCCATGAGCCATACAGCCAGCCTGGCGGGAAATCTTGAGGTGGCGGAAGGGTTCTTTCAGCAGCTGGGCATCCATCGGGCGTGGGATTTCAAGGAGTATATGGATTTTAGCAAGGCCCTCACGCATTGGCAGGGCAAGGCGGGTGGCCGGCGGGTGGCTGTGGCCACGTTCAGCGGTGCGGCGGGTATTGTTACGGCCGATCATTTGGCGCGCCAGGGAATGACGCTGGCAGATCTGACCGGGAGGACCCTGGAGGGACTGGCAAGGATCTTTCCATCCTGGATCAAGCCTGAAAATCCCGTGGACATGTGGCCAGCCATTGAAAGAAACGGTCCCAGAAAGGCCTATGGCCGCACCCTGGAACTGCTGGTGGAAGATGATGAGGTGGATGCCATTTTTCTTCATCTCTTTGTGGACGCCCAAAGTGTGGAACTCGCCTCGGAGTTGCTGCGGCCTTTGCAGGATTGCTCTAAACCCATGGCCCTTTGGCCCATTGGAGATACCCATCAATTTCGGGCCCTTCGGGATCGTATAGAGCCTATGGGAATCCCGGTGTTTGAGGAAATTGAGCGGGCCTCCCGGGCCTTAAAGCTGCTTTCCCGGCGCTCGGAGCGGGCCTAAAAATGATCCAGTCAAGGGATCAGGGTGTCCGGGGACCGCGGACGTGTAGCGGTTGACTTCTCGCCTCCGGGGGCGTAAGATTCTTAAATGGATTGATTCGTGCACGGGCACGCAGTAGAAGTCATGGACGAAGAAGAATACGAAAAGAAATATATGAACCTGAGGATCCTGAAGAGCAGTCAGGATTACCTGAAAGACGAAACCGCTGCGCCCACGGCGGTTTATCCTATCAGAGTGCCGGATGACTTGCTCTATGAGATCCTGAAAAGGCAAGGTCCCGATAAGGCCGACCAACTCATCCACCACATATTCAAACTGGGCCTGACGGTCTGGAGTGAGCGGCTCTATAACACCGTGTTCGGTTCCCCTCAGAACCTGGAGGAATTCATCAAGCTGGTGAAGAAGCGCTCCAGGGAAGAGGAGTAGTCCGCCGGTCCCGGCGAGTAAATCCCTTTGGGTTTCCTATGCCCTCAGGGCTCATCCTGGGAAGCCCAGTCTTTCCAAAAGGCCAAAAATTTCCCTTCCCTTATGGCCGTGCCGATCTGCCCCATTAAGGCTTCCAAAAAAAGAGGTTGTGAATGGTGGAGGTCTCTTACGGAAATAGCCTTTAGCGTACCGAGGGTCCCTACCGCCACAAAGGAAGGGGTTTCAACGATGCCGTGGGGGGTGGTCAACTGTCCGGACCGGGCCCCTCGATCTCTGGTATGGGGTTCAAAGGCAAACATCAGTAAAAGGTGGTCAGTGTCCGGTGATAGGGCTTTGCATTGAATGGCTCATGCTGGGCAAGATCCCACAGGATCCAGTCAACCTCGAAGGCTCGAAAAGCCCTGCCCAGGTGCTCCAATTGGCGCCTGATGAGTTCAACCGCCCAGACCGTGTTCGCCCTGATTTCCGCCTCCTCGGGACTTTGCGGTTCAAGGGGAAGTCCTTGGTTTACCTTTTTGGCCAGAGGGGGGGCATAGGAGAGAATGCCCACATGCCGCAGGATTTGGGGCAGTTTATAATCGGCAAAGCATGTGAGGCTCTCCATGTCCTTGAGCCGACCCCACCCGCTGCCGCCAAAGGCGCCATAGAGATCAGCCGCAAAGATTTGTGCCCTTTTATAAAAGAAGATTTGGAGGCCCTTGAAAAAAGTCGTGTCCCTGAAAGAGGGCATTTTCTCGGCCAGCAAGCGGGCCAGATTTGGAGCGGATCGCCCTGCCGCGGCGATCAGGGCCGTGGGATTGCCTTGGAAATCAGCTGTGAGGACCCGCCCCAATTCCCTCAAAATATGGACGCGTTCTTCCATAAGCTGGAGCTCTCCCTCGCCGTGGAGGATCTCTTGGAATGCCGTGAGAGAGAGACGGCTTAGATATTCCGCTGAGGTCAGGGGCCCGCCGGCTTCAACGGCCCGTTTCAGGGCGGCCGCCAGGGCGTAATAGCCTGAAAGCCTCTCCTTTCCGCACTGGATGTGCCATTTGGGCTTTTTAGGGGCGGGCCAGAAGCAGAAATTGATGCTGTCCAGGATCAGTAAATACATAACGGTCTTTTCACCGTGATTACAAAGGTGATAATTGGCGCTCCACGGCGGTACCTTGATATCCTTTGAGACCAGGTCGCCACAAAATCGCCTCAGGGCCTGGATATGGATTTGAACCGTTTTTCCTTCATCCACCACGTATTTGGCGGTGTCAAGCACTTCGAGCACCATATACCCTCCCTGGAAAAGGGTCAATTTGGGGCACAGGCTAGCAGATCTCCGAGAGTTTTGTAAACCTCTATGGCCCTGAGCCTTGGTCTTGAAATTTCCTCTGCATGGTGTGATGGTGCTAGCCCGGGGTGCAAGGAACAGCATTTACATGGACAAGCATTTTCGATATGCTCCAGGACACCTTTTTGGTGCCACTGGGTGTGAACTGCCAAATCAAGGAGCGTTCGATGAAGACATACTCTGACGGGATTGTGACGGTCTTGATCCTTGAAAAGGGGGAGCCGATCCTGGAAAACCTCAAGCGGGCGGCCGTGGATCTGTCCATTCAGGGGGCCTTCTTGACCGGTATCGGGGCCGTCCAGGATGTATCTGTGGGGTTCTTTGACAAGGAATCAAAGACCTATAAAGAGAACCGATTCGAGGGGCCAGTGGAGCTGCTCGCCTTAAACGGCAATATTGCCTGGGAAGGGGAAAATCCGGTGGTCCATTTGCATGCCCTCATGGGATATGAAGATGGATCTGTGGTGGGCGGTCACCTCCTGGAGGCGACTGTGGCCGTCACTCTGGAGATCTTTGTTCATAAGTTCGGGAAAAGGCTCGATCGGGCGAGAGTGGAGGATCTCGGCCTCTCACTCATTGCGTAAGGCACCGTATTTTCCGGCCATGCACATGGCCGACATGGTTGCCACGGCATGGGTGATTTCGGGAAGGGAGATGCCCTGGTTGAAGCCGCCCAGATGGGGACCGCTCTGGATGGAAAGGTCTTTGTCGGCCTTGCGGCATTTCTGTATCTCGTCTCGAGACCAGCCCCTGTCCCGGAGGAATTCCCTGAAGGCCTCTTCCGTCATCTCTTGCTGGTCCGCCACTCTCAGTATCTCTTCCATGTGGCGATCTGTACCCATTTCATCAATCATTCGGTCGGTGAGCTCATCCAGGTCCACGCCCCTTCGAGGAGGGCCCGTTCTTTTTCCAGGTCCCTGGTCATCATGGGCAAAACCAGTCCATCAACCGCCCTTGCCATGCCCGGGGCGCCGTCAATGCTTGCCTGTCTTTTCACGGACCCGTGCCAGGGCCTCTTCAAAGACCTTTTCAGCGGTGATTCCCAGTTTCTCGTAAAGCACCTTATAGGGGGCCGAGGCCCCAAAGCGATTCAGACCCACCACCACGCCCCGATCCCCTACAAACCTGTGCCACCCTTGTTCTACCCCGGCTTCAAGGGCGACTCTCATCCTGACCTGATCGGGGAGGACTTGTTGACGATAGGATTTCGGCTGCTCTTCAAAGACCTCCCATGAAGGCATGTCCACCAGCCGTACCCCCACACCTTCTTTTTCCAGCCTCACGGCCGCCTCCAGAGCGATGTGCACTTCGGAGCCCGTGGCGATGAGGACAAGGTCAGGATTCCCGCCCGGGCAGTCCCGGAGCACATAGGCCCCTTTGGAGAGGTCTTGGGCGGGGCCCAGTTGACTGCGATCCAGAACAGGGAGCCCCTGCCGGGAAAATACAAGGGCAACCGGGCCCTTTCGCGTTTTCAAGGCCACCCGCCAGGCCTCGGCGGTTTCATTGGCGTCACAGGGCCGAATAACCGTAAGGTTGGGAATGGCCCTGAGTGCCGCCAGCTGTTCCACGGGCTGGTGAGTGGGACCGTCTTCACCCAGTCCAATGCTGTCGTGGGTAAAGATATAGATGACATGAAGGCCCATAAGGGCCGCCAAGCGGATGGCGGGGCGCATATAATCGGAGAAGACCAGAAAGGTCCCCCCATAGGGTATAAGACCCCCGTGAAGGGCCATCCCGTTCAGGATGGAGCCCATTGCATGTTCGCGTACCCCAAAGCGGATGTTACGGCCTTGGCTTGTCCGGGCCTGAAAATCCTTTTCACCCTTAATAAGTGTCTTATTGGAGGGGGCCAGATCCGCCGAGCCCCCGACCAGGTTGGGCAAATGGGGGGCAAGGGCGTTCAGGACCTCCCCGGAGGCCACCCTGGTGGCCATGCCCTTGGGGTCAGGCTCGAAAGAGGGGAGATCCTTGTCCCAGGCCGAAGGCAGTTCCCCTGCCATCCACCTCTTCCAGGTATCGGCCAGCTCGGGACTGGCGGTTTCAAAGTCCTGGAATCTTTTTCCCCATTCCTTTTCTAAGGTCTTGCCCTTGTCTATGGCCCCGCGAAGGTGATCCTTGACTTCATCTGGAATAAAAAAGGGTGGGTCTGTCGGCCAGCCCAGATTCTCTTTGGTGAGTGTCACCTCATCCGGTCCAAGGGGTTCTCCATGGGCCGAGGCCACATCCTGCTTGTTGGGACTCCCGTAGCCGATGTGAGTGTTAACAGCCACAAGGGACGGCCGGTGGACTTCTTCTTTGGCCGCCGCCAGGGCCTGCTCAAGGGCTAGGAGGTCATTTCCGTCGGTTACTTCTTGGACGTGCCAGCCGTAGGCCTCAAAACGGGCCTTTCGATCCTCGGTAAAGGTCATGTCCGTAGGCCCTTCGATGGATATTCGATTGTCATCATAAAGGTAAATCAGCTTGCCCAGGCCGAGGTGCCCCGCCAGAGAGGCGGCCTCGTGAGAGACTCCCTCCATGAGATCGCCGTCACTGACCAGGCCGTAGATCCAGTGGTCTACAATGCGATGTCCGTTTCGGTTAAAGCGCTCGGCCAGAAAGCGTTCGGCTATGGCCATGCCTACCCCGTTGGCGAATCCCTGGCCCAAGGGCCCGGTGGTGGTTTCCACCCCCGGGGTAAGCCCGTGTTCAGGATGGCCCGGGGTTTTACTCTGCCACTGGCGGAAGTCCTGGAGTTGGGAGAGGGGCAGATCATATCCGGTTAAATGGAGGAGACTATAAAGGAGCATGGAACCGTGTCCGGCGGAAAGAATAAAACGATCCCTGTCAGGCCATGCCGGGTTCGAGGGGTTGTGGCGCAAGAACCGGGTCCACAAGACATAGGCCATGGGCGCTGCACCCATGGGCATACCCGGATGCCCGGACCTGGCCTTTTCCACGCCGTCCACACAAAGCATTCGAATGGTATTGATACAGATCTCATCCATTTGGGTCGTCATTTTTTTACCCCCACCTCCTTTTTGATATTTCCACCTATCAAGACCGCTTGTCTTTTCCCCAACCTCCTCCTTTGACCCTTTTAAGGATGGCGGGGATAAAGAAAGAAAAACCATAAAGGGCGATCGCAAAAAAGGATTTGACAGACACAAGGGATCGCCAGTTGCCGGAGGTCCAGACATCCTTAAAGAGATCCCCGAAAAAGGCCAGGACAAAGAGGGCCACAACAATGCCCAGCCCTGTGCCGAAAAAATAGTCCCAGAAACGGATCCGGGTCAGGCTTATCCCGAAGTTCATGGGTGTAAAAGGGGTGTTGATCAACCTGAGGTAAAGCACCGCCGCAAATCCGTTTTTCCCAATGGCATCATCATATTTTTTTAATCGTCCTCCCAAGAAATGGATCACACAATCCCTGCCCAGGGTCCGCCCGATAAAAAAGGCCCCGCTTGCCCCGGCCATGGCCCCGATCCACCCGTAGAAAAATCCCCAGAAGGCGCCGAATACGGCCGAGCCCAAGATAATGAATATGCTGGCAGGGACAAAAAGACAAATCCCGGCAGCAAGGAGCAGGATGTAGAGCAGGGGGGCCCAAGTACCCCATGTCTCAAAAAAACGGCCCACCATGTGGGGGGTGAGCCAATCCTTGACCGCCGTATTCTGGTACAGGTACACAGCCACGGTTAGGAAGGCAAGGAGGGTGAATCCCTTTGCCAGGGCCTGCCAGGGGGGCTTTTTCCTCTGTCTTACGCTTTGTGTCATGATCACCTGGAATTTGCCATCCCCTCTTTAACAGCTTTTCGGTAAGTAATCAACGTGCAATGGCCGGAGCGTTCTTTTTCTCTTGACCTTCCTCCTTTTCTTGCATACTTACCACACCTTGAACCCCTGTCCTGTCCACGGGCGAGAGGGGGTCATTCCGCACGGATCGAGGGAAGACCATGGGTAAGGTGACCAGAATGGCGGCTTTTTGGGGCGCTTTGATCGTGGCGGTTTCGCTTTTCGCAAGCCCTGCCCGGGCCGCCCCCTTTTGTGAAGGGCGGATGGCCTTCCAGGTCGTATCCGGGGCCCTCTCCGCCCTTTCCTGGCTTCCCTCCGACAGCCCGGACCTGGAATACGCCCAGACCAATGTACGCCTGGGATGGATGCTCACAGATCCCAAACCGGTGCGGTTTTTGGGGAGGGGCAATGTGGAAGTCCTTTTAGAGGTGACAAACTCGTTTGTTTATGAGGGGTTCGGTGACTATATGGGGGGCATAACGGCCCTGGTGCGTTACAATTGGGTCCGGCCCGATTGGAAGGTTGTCCCCTATGTCCAGTTGGGGGCCGGCATCATATACAACGACCTCTATAAAGAGGATTCCCAATCGGCCATAGGCCAGTCCATTGAGTTTACACCTCAAGGCAGCCTGGGCCTTCATTTCATAATCACCGAGGACTGGGCCCTGGATGTGGAGGCCATGTTGCACCATGTGTCCAACGCCGGTATGGCCAAGAGAAATCGGAGTATCAACGCCGTGGGCGGCTTTGTGGGGCTCACCTATTTCATGGAATATCTCTGGAAATAGCGGGGGAAAAGCTTCTTCCCCCGCCTTGGCTCGGGGACAGGGAGTCCCCCTTCCGTAACACCTTGATATCACGAAGGCGTCCGACTCGGCCGAGCTCGTGGCGGGCTGCCAGTCACGCCAGAAAAGGGATCGTCACCCGCCTCAGAGCAAATGTAAATAAAACATCCCCGACCGGGTCGCTGCGGTCGGGGATGTTGACACGGGCGTGGTTATGAAGGGTGTTTACATGCGATAGAGTTCTTCGCCAAGGACCCTGATCCAGTTTTCCTGCATAATATTATGGGCTTGCTCCAGGCGTTTCGTCCCCACAATCAATACGGTGATATCCCCGGTTCCGATGCAGGGGTATATATAGTCTACATTGATGCCGGCCGTTCTCAAGGGTTTTAGAACCGCGTTGAGCCCGCCCGGATGATGGGGGGTTACGCAGGCCAGGACGTCATTGACCTCCAATTGATATCCCGCCGTTTTTAACACATTAAGTGCCTTTTCAGGGTCATTGGCCACAAAATGGAGTTTCCCCACATCTTCTTCGGTGACCACGTAAAAGGCGATGATATTGATCCCGTTGGACCCCAACAGTTCGCTCAAGGTTGAAAGGGTCCCGGGTTCGTTCTTGAGCTTCAAATCAATTTGTTTCACCGTCTTCATTTGGAGACTCCTTTTAATGCATATTCAGCGCCCTTGTCCAGCCCCTTGCGGTTGAGTTTCATGACACTCGCTTTTTTCCCTTTCACGATTTCAGTGAGTCCCGCCATGATGGCGTCCAAGGAGGTAATCTTTGTTTTGGCTACAAAGGCCCCCAGCATGATCATGTTAATGGTACGGTCGCTGCCCAGTTTTTTGGCGATGTCGTTGGCGGGAACCATGACCACATCTAAATCTTCCCTTGGGGGAACCGTGTCCACCAGGCTGGAATTCAGGATAATCGTCCCCTTTTCCTTGATCATTCCTTCATACTTGACAAGGGAGGGCTTGTTCATAATCACGCCATAGTCGGGTGAGGAGGCGACAGGAGAAAAGATTTCTTCGTCCGAGACAACCACGGTGCAGTTGGCCGTCCCCCCACGTACCTCTGCGCCGTAAGAGGGCAGATAGGTAACCTCCATCCCCTCGCGCATGGCTGCCACCGCCAATACATAACCCATCATGAGGACACCTTGTCCCCCGAATCCGGCAAAGACTGTCTTTTTAGTCATAACAAGACCTTCCTTCGTATTTCATTTCTTCCCTGGGCCTTGATTCCGGTAAAAGAACCCAAGTACGGTGATGTCTTGGAGGCCGTAAAGTCTGCGATCAGGGCAGTTTTCCCGCCTTGTCCTTGATGACCTTGAGGGGGTAGACCTCTTCAACCGCCTCGTCCACCCACTTGGCGGCGTCAACAGGAGTCATCTTCCAATTGGTCGGGCAGGGAGAGACAATCTCTACCAGGGAAAATCCAAGGCCGGCCATTTGCGTCTTAAAGGCCTTGGTCAGGGCCTTTTTCGTCCGTCTGATGTGCTTGGGAGAGTTCACTGCAGTACGTTCAATGTAGGTGCTGCCCTGGGGAATGGCCAGCATTTCGCTTAAATCTATAGGTGTGCCGTCCCGAACCCTGTCTCGTCCTCCCGGGGTAGTGGTGGAGTTCTGACCCAGGATGGTGGTCGGCGCCATCTGCCCGCCGGTCATCCCGTAAACGCCGTTATTGACGAAAATGACGGTTATATTTTCGCCCCTGTTGGCCGCATGAATGGTCTCCGCGGTCCCGATGGCTGCAATGTCTCCATCGCCTTGGTAGGTAAAGACAATGGCATCGGGCAGGATTCGCTTGATTCCCGTGGCCACGGCGGCACCCCGGCCGTGAGGGGCCTCCCCCATGTCTACATCAAGATAGTTGTAAGCCAAAACAGCGCACCCGGCGGGCGGAACCCCGATGGCTCGTTCTCCGATATTCAGTTCCTCCAGCACCTCGGCCACAAGCCGATGAATAATGCTGTGGCCGCAACCGGGACAATAATGAAAAACGGCCTTTTTCAGGTACTTGGGCCTTTCAAAAACCTTTTTTGCCATGCTCAGTCCTCTTCCAAATGCCGACGATGGTAAAGGGTGTTGATCTCCTTGGCAATTTCATCCGGTGTGGAGATAATGCCTCCCGGGCGGCCGTAAAAGTGAACATTGCTTCTGCCCTCCAAAGAGAGCCTCACATCTTCCACCATCTGACCGGTGCTCATTTCAAATACCAGGAAGTCCTTAACCCGTCTGCTCAGTTCTGTCAGGGTGGGGACCGGAAAAGGCCACAGAGTGACGGGGCGTAACAGCCCCACCTTGAGGCCGATTTCCCTGACCCGCTTAATAGCGCCCTTGGCAATCCTGGCGGCCGTGCCGTAAGCGATAACTATCAGCTTGGCATCATCGGTGAGGTAGGTATCCGCCTTACGGATTTCTCGGGCGATGGTCTCGTATTTTCTCGCCAGTTTCCAATTATGGTCTTCCTCCACAGTGGTATCCAGCAAGAGGGAACGGATAAGTCGGCTGGATCTTCCCTCGGCCCCGTCCAGGATCCAGGGTTTAGGGGGAAGGCTCCGGGGATCAATGGGTTCCGGGAAGACCACGGGCTCCATCATTTGCCCCATCATGCCGTCCCCAAGGATGAGCACAGGGGTTCGATAGTTATCCGCATATTCAAAGGCCTTCCGGGTAAGGTCGGCGAGTTCTTGGCCGGACGCAGGGGCCAGGACAATGGTGCGGTAGTCTCCGTGACCTCCGCCCCGGGTCGCCTGGAAATAATCCCCCTGGCTTGGGGCGATATTCCCCAGACCCGGCCCACCTCTCATGGTGTTTACGATCACGGCGGGCAGTTCCTGGGCGGCCAGATAAGATATGCCTTCTTGCTTCAGGCTGATACCTGGGCTTGAAGAACTGGTCATGGCGCGAGCACCGGCCATAGAAGCCCCGATCACCATGTTAATGGCGGCCAGCTCGCTTTCCGCCTGGATAAAGGTGCCATCATCAAGCTTGGCCATGGCGCCCGCCGCATACTCCGTCAACTCGTTTTGAGGGGTGATGGGGTAACCGGCGTAAAAGCGGCAACCGGCCCGGACCGCGGCCTCACCGATCACATGACTTCCCCTCATCAATACCTTTTCACTCACGATAAACCTCTATGGCCACGTCGGGGCAAATCAGGGCACACATGGCGCAGCCCGTACAGTGGGGATCCTCATTTTGATCCCCTGATTCCGAAAATTCCGCCGGATAATAGCCCTTTTGATTGAGCCTTTCCGAAACGGTGATCAACTGGTTAGGACAAACCGAGATGCATAGGTAACAGCCCTTGCACAATTCCCTGTCGATGGTTATGGTCCCCTTCTTTGTTTTTTTCGCCATGGCTCTTGACCGTCTGGGGTTAGTTTGTCAGCGTATGGTGTTACTTTTCAACACAAATTTTAAATTTATT
>CAZNLL010000092.1:0-16602 GCA_964573885.1 uncultured Desulfobacteraceae bacterium
TTGGGCGAGCCGGATTAGAGGACCCTCCAGGACTGCACCTCTCGAAAAGATTTTTTATGGGTGCGGCCCTTTCTCTTGAATACAGGATGGACCCCATTGCCTGATTTGAAGAAAGAAGCAAAATGGTAAAAAAGGCATTAAAGGGAGTCACATGATGCAAGCATCCCCTCAAAAAAGGACGGGCGCCCAACACCCTGTGGCCCTTGCGGATCCCCTCCAGCTGTATCTCCTTGAGATCAGAGGCTACGACCTCCTGACCAGGGAGGAGGAAAAAGAGCTGGCCGTCAGGGTGAGGGAGAAAAATGACCGCGAGGCCGCCCACAAGCTGGTCAATTCCAATCTCAGGCTTGTGGTAAAAATCGCCATGGATTTCCAGCGGTATTGGACCAAGAATCTCCTGGACTTGATCCAGGAAGGCAACCTGGGCCTGATCCATGCCGTCAAAAAATTCGATCCCTATCGGGGGATCCGGTTCTCCTATTACGCCTCCTTCTGGATCAGGGCCTATATGCTCAAATTCCTTATGGAAAACTGGAAACTCGTTAAAATAGGAACCACACAGAACCAGCGCAGATTGTTTTTCAAGCTGGCCAAGGAAAGAGAAAAGCTGCTGGCCCAGGGCCAGGAGCCCCACCCCAAGCTCCTTGCAGAACGCCTGGATGTAAGGGAGGACGAAGTGACGGAAATGACCGAGCGCCTGGCCCGGCCGGATGTGTCCATCGACGCCCCCTCCAGGGAAGGTTCCCGGGGATACCAGGATACGATTCCGGCCGAGGAGATGGAGGCGGACGAGAGGCTCTCTGAGAAAGACCGGAGAGAGCGCCTTTCAGCAGAGATCAAAAACTTCCGAAAAGAACTCAACGGCAGGGAGGCGGACATCTTTGACAACCGTATCATCGCAGAACATCCCAAGACATTACAGCAACTGGGCGAGGAGTACGACATCTCCCGGGAGCGGGTCCGTCAACTCGAGAGCAAAATCGTCATTAACGCCAATAAATGGCTTCACAAGAGGATTCCAAACTTTGGCGAAGAGTACGGAGAACTGACCCGGTGATGGGGTCAAGCCAGGAGCACCGCCAGTAAGACCGCTAAACTCCAACCCCCTCAGATCCTGACTTGTTTGATCCCTTGTCCGATGAGCAGTGGGAAGAGGCTCATCCCGATAATCACACACCACCCCTTGGCTCCCGGCGGCACCATGCTGAGGGCGGTGGAAATGCCGGGAAGGTAAACCGCCGCCAGGAGCAGGACCGAACACAGTCCCAAGGCGCCCCATACAAAGGGGTTTCGGGTGATATCATTCTTTATAAGGGGAGAATCCCCATCCCTCATGTTGAATACGTGCCAGAGCCTGGCAAAGGCCAGGGTCAGGAACGACACGGTAACCGCATGCTCTTTCTCCATCCCCAGTGAGCTGAGGGCGATCTTAAAGGCCGCCAAAACGGCCGCAGCGATCAAAAGCCCGTATCCCACAATGGCGAGCCAATGCCCGCGGGTCAGGATGGGCTCGTCCGAGTCCCGGGGAGGCCGTTTCATCTTTGAGGAATCGCCCTTACCCACACCCAGAGCCAGGGCCGGGAATACGTCACCGATCATATTCAGATACAGGATCTGCAACGGCAGAATGGGCAGCGGCGCCCCGGCCAACAGGGCGAAGCCGACGATCATGATCTCGCCCACATTACCGGAAAGGAGAAAGAGAATAAACTTCCGGATATTGTCGAAAATGGCCCGGCCCTGCTGAATAGCCACCACAATGGTCCTGAAGGCGTCGTCTCTCAAGACCACGTCTGCGGCTTCCCGGGCCACCTGGGTCCCCCGCCGGCCCATGGCCACTCCAATGTCCGCCTTCTTGAGGGCCGGGGCGTCGTTCACCCCATCCCCGGTCATGGCCACCACAGATCCGTTTTTCTGGTGGAGGGTGATCAGATCCAGCTTTTGTTTGGGATTTACCCGGGCAAAAATAGGGGCCTGGAGCATTCTTTGCCGGCCCTCTTCGGTGAGTTCATCCGGGTTTTTCAGGTCCTTGCCATGGATCACCCTGGCCCTGTCCCCGTCGGTGAGGTTCAAGGCCCTGCCGATGTGCCGTGCCGTCACCGGCTGATCTCCCGTGACCATGATGATTCTGATGCCGGCCTCCCTGCAGGCCCTGATGGCCTCTTCCACATCTTTGCGCGGAGGATCCATAAGGCCCAGTAAACCAAGAAAAACGAGGTCCTCATAGGGATCGCCTTCGACGGATTCTGCGCTCCTGGTCGCCACAGCCAGGACCCGCAGCCCCGCCTCAGCCATTTCCCCATTGGTTTCCATCCAACCTTTGCGTTGATCCTTGTCCAGATCCTTTTCCCCGTCAACGGTCCGGACCCGCGTGCAGGATTGGAGCACGGCCTCGGGCGCCCCTTTGACGGCCACCACATATTGACCTTTCTTTTTGTGAAAGGTGGCCATCATCATGGCCTCCGGGTCAAAGGCCTCTTCCCGTTCCTCGGGCATGTTTTGTAGCAATTCCTCCCGGACCAATCCGGCCTTTTCGCCTGCTCTCAGGAGGGCGAGTTCCATGGGATCACCCACGCCGGCTTCCTTTTTTGCGGAAGACTTCCTGCCCAGTTCCGCGTTGTTACAAAGCACCCCTACCTGCAGGGCCTCCTGCAGCGCAGGGTGATCACTCGGGTCAAGGGTCTCACCCCCCAAGAAGAAGCCCCCTTTCTCCTCTTCCTCTTCGGGTCTCATTTCCACCACGGCATTGGCCTGCAGGGGTGGCAGAAAAACCTGGGACAGGGTCATGCGGTTTTCCGTGAGGGTGCCGGTCTTATCCGTACATATGATACTGGTGGCACCCAGGGTCTCTACGGCGGAGAGCCGGTTCATCATGGCATTGCGGCGGGCCATCCGCCACATACCCCTGGCCAGGGCGATGGTGGCCACAATGGGCAACCCTTCCGGTATGGCGGCCACGGCCAAGGCGATGGATGTCTCAATAATAAGAAATAACTCCCTCCGGGCGGCCAGCCCGCTGACCGCCACCAGCAGGGCAACCGCCAAAGTGATCCAGATCAACCGATAGGCCAGGCGGTTGAGCCGCCGTTCCAGGGGCGTCAGTTCCTCTTCAGCCTCTTCCGCCAGGGAGGCCACCTTACCTAGCTCGGTCTGTCCCCCTGTGGCCACCACAATACCCTGTCCCGAACCCATGGTTACGGCGGTCCCTTTAAAGGCCATGTTCTTCTTTTCGGCCAGGGGGACATCTCCTTCCACGGGATCAACCCCTTTTCCCACTGCCACAGATTCCCCGGTGAGAGATGACTCGTCGGCCTGAAGCCTGGCCGCCTCGGTAAGGCGAAGATCCGCGGAAACGATGTCCCCCGCCTCCAGGACGACCACATCGCCGGGCACCAGGTTTTCTGAGGGAATCTCCTTAAGGCCCCCTTCCCGAAGGACCTTGGCCTTTGCTTGCCCCATACGGTGAAGGGCCTCCATGGAACGGGTGGCTCTCAGCTCCGTAAAGAATCCGATGACAGCGTTGACCACAATGGCGATGGCAATGGAGACGCCTTCCAGCAAACGGCCGAAAGAAAAGGAGAGGGCCGCAGCCAGCACCAAAAGCCCCACAATAGGATTTTTCACCTGATCCCACAGGATCAACCACGCCGACCTTCTCCGGGTTGCCTTGAGACGATTGTAACCAAATCTCCTAAGCCTTTTCCCGACCTCGGTCTCGGCCAGACCTCCTTCCGCGGAGACCTCCATGTCCTTCGCCACCTCTTCCCAGGGGTGGGCCCAAGGCGTGTTTATGGAGGGATGTTCACCCATTATCCGCCCCCATCACAGACCTTCTTCACAATAAGCCTACCCGTGAGCCCCTGGAAGACTTCGGAGTGTGGCTTTCAAGGTCCACCAGGTTTTTGGGAAACCGAATGCCGTTGTGGGAAAGCCTGGTGAGCATCACAAAGCAAGGCATAGATGTTCCTCCTTTCCACCAAGGGAGGGGTTGTTCTCAACCCGTTTCAAGCAGTTCTGGGACAAGCGTATCTTTTTCATTGACCCTTCTGTATGGGTTGGACCATGTATTCTGATGATTCCCGGGCCGTATTTTTGAGTTGAGGATCCCAGGATTCAAGGATTCGAGGGTTCAAGTGGCGGCGCAAGCGCCGCGGTATTGGGTATCAGGTATTAGTCGTGATGTGCGATCTGGGATGTGCGATGTGCGACCCCTGCCCATATCTCATATCTCCCATCTCATAAGGATCCAAGGATCCAAGTGATTTCGCTACTCCTCCACTGATTACTGATGACTGATTACTGATCACTTTCGTTTCAATACCCAATACCCAGTAACCAATACCGGTCAACCCTAGGTTGACTGATCACTGATCACTGATCACTTTCCTTTCAGTAACCAATACCCAAGTTGATGGCCGTCTCATACAACGGAGTGAGGCTATCTCCCAGGCCTTGGGCACCCCACTCGCTCACCCATGGGACGCATTTTCCCCGGGGAGCGTCGCCCGGGGAAAAATATCTTCTGTCCCTGTAATCAAGGGGCCGTTCCGCGGACCCGGGCGGTTAAATTGAATCCCCAACGAAATCAACGATCATAACGATATTAACGATCTAAACGCTCCTAACGCCCAAAACCCACATCTCAAAATACATTATTGACCCCATACACATTTTATGGTCCAAAGGTTTTCATAAAGAAACAATTGGGGGGAGGATATCATGAGCGATTATGTAAATCGTATGATTCGAGCGGCAAAACTGGATGTGCGGCTCTATGAGGAAGTGGAAGCGGACACAGGGGCCTTGTGGCAGGCCATGGGGGTGGTGGTCCTCTCCAGCCTGGCCGCCGGTGTGGGAAGCATCAGTACCGTAGGAGTGCTGGGGCTTTTGCTGGGAACGATATCGGCCCTCCTGGGCTGGTATGTGTGGGCCTACCTCACTTACTTGATCGGCACCAAATGGCTGCCGGAGCCACAGACCCGGGCCAACCACGGGGAACTGTTGAGGACCATCGGTTTTGCCAGTTCTCCGGGATTGATCAGGATCTTGTCCATCATCCCGGGTCTCACTTGGCTCGTCTACGCCGTGGCCGGGATCTGGATGCTTGTAGCCATGGTCATCGCCGTGAGGCAGGCCCTGGATTACCAGAGCACTTTAAGGGCCGTGGGGGTCTGTCTTATCGGGTGGGTCATCCAAGGCCTGGTCATGGCCCTGCTTCTTGTACTTTTCGGAGGCACCCCCTCCTGAAAAACCGGCGGTCCTAGGTGGGGAAGCCTTCCAGGTCGATACTCAACTGGTATTCATTCCCTCCCCGGCCTCTGGACACCTCAAATCCCAGGTCCCGGGCCAGTTGCAGCATCTGGGTATTCTCCGCAAGCACAATGCCGTGGACGGTTTTAATCCCGTACTCTTTTGCCACCCCCAGGATTTTTTCCAGGAGCCGGGTCCCCACCCCCTTTCCTTGCCAGACATCCCGGACCACCACCGAGAACTCGGCCTCCTCTCTGTCCGGGCCCGCAATCACCCGGGCCACCGCCAGTATTTTTTCCTCGCCCTCTACATCACCCAGGGCCACAAGGGCGATGTGGCGGTCATAATCGATCTGGGTTAACTGGACAAGCAGGTCGTTGGACAGGGTCTTCATGGGACCCATAAACCGGTAATAACGGCTTTGAAAAGACAGGCTGTTAAAAAGCTCCACCAGCATGGGGGCGTCTTCGGGCTTGATGGGCCGAATAAAGATCTCCACATCCCCTGAAATGACTTCTTTGAATTCATACTGCTCGGGATAGGGGCTGATGACCAGGTGATGAGGTGAAGGAACCTCCGGCTTCTTGACCAGTACCCTGGCATCCACGGCACAGGGTTTGCCGTCCTTTACCACCACCGGGTTCATGTCCATTTCCGCAATCTCCGGGAAATCCACGAGAAGGTGAGAAAGACACATGAGCAATTGTTCCAGGAGCCCCATGTCAGCAGCGGGTATATTGCGATACCCCTGGAGAAGGGTATAGACCTTGGTTTTTTCCATGAGCCGCCGTGCCAGGGACCGGTTCAGGGGGGGAAGGCCCATATTCTTGTCGCCAAGGATCTCGGCAAAGACCCCTCCCAGACCAAAGAGGATCACCGGGCCGAAATTAGCATCCTTAATGGCCCCCACCAAGAGTTCAACCTCCGGCTTCGCTATCATGGATTGGAGGGTTACACCAAGGATCTCGGCATCGGGCTTATAGCCCTTTGCCCCCTCCATGACCTTTGCATATGCCTCCCGCACTTCCTCATGGCTTCGCAGGTCCGTGATCACCCCCCCGGCCTCCGTCTTATGGGAAATATCCGGAGAGAGGACCTTCATCACCACCGGATATCCCATACGAGAAGCCAGGTCCACCGCCTCCTCGACGGAACCCGCGGCCTCTGTCCGGTTCACGGGAATCCCATAGAAAGACAGCAGTCTTTTGGAATCTACCTCGGAGAGGAAGTCCTCTTCCTTTTCCAGGGCCTTCTTTATCAGAGATCGGGCTTCATCTTCATCGGGTTCAACTTCTTGTGGAAGTCTGGAAGGAATCTCCTGGAGCATTTTCAGGTTCTCTGCGTAGTTGTGGAGAGACATGAAGGATCTGAGGGCCCGTTCCGGAGTGTCGTAAGTCGGGATCCCTTCCTGGTTCATGACCTCCCTTCCCTCTTCAACGTCCACACCGCCCATGAGTGCGGTAAACACGGGATAGGGTCTCTCCCTCAGGCCCTGGGCCAGGGCCTGGGCTACCTCGGTGGGGTTTGTCATGGCCTGGGGGTTGATAATGATGAGCATGCCGTGGATATCCCGGGCCTCGAAGCAGCAGTCGGCCGCTTCCACATAGCGCTCGGGTGTGGCATCTCCCAGGATATCAATGGGATTGCCCCGGCTCCAGTGGGGCGGAAGGATGTGGTTGAGCCTATTTTTGGTCTCCTCGCCCAGGGGGCTGAGTTGCAGCCCGTATTCCTCAATGGCATCGGCCGCCATGACACCCGGGCCTCCGGCATTGGTGATTACCACCAGTTGTGGCCCCAGCGGGGGGGGTTGTTTGGCCAGGAGCTCTGCACAATCAAAAAAATCTTCCAGGGTGTCCACCCGCACCGCACCCGCCCGTTTGAAGGCGGTATCATACACACTGTCTTGTCCAGCGATCGCCCCGGTGTGAGAAGCGGCCGCTCTGGCCCCTGCCTTGCCCTTCCCCGATTTGAGGACCACAATGGGTTTTACCCGGGAAACCGCCCGGGCCGCACTCATGAATTTGCGAAAATGGGTCAGGCTTTCAATATAGAGGAGGATGCTCCTCACTTCTGGATCTGTTCCCAGATAATCAATCAGGTCGCCGAAATCCACATCCAGCATGGCGCCGATACTCACGAAATGTCTGAAGCCCATGTTCTCCTTGAGTGATAAATCCAGCATGGCGGAACAGATGGCACCGCTCTGGGAAATGAAAGCGATCTTCCCTTCCGGAGGCATGTGGGCGGCGAAGCTGGCATTCAGCCTTAAGTCCGGCCTGATAAGACCCATACAGTTGGGCCCGATGATCCGAAGCCCGCCCTTTCTGGCCTCATTTTCAATCTGCTCTTCCAATTTTCGGCCCTCTTCACCGGTTTCCCTGCCTCCAGCGGAAATAACGATGGCACCCCCAACCCCTGTCCCCACGCACTCTTTGACGATCTCCTGAACCGTGGAAATGGGCGTGGCAATGACGGCCAAATCTATCTGCCCATCTACCTCGGAGACGGATTTGTACGTCCTCAACCCCATGATCTCCGAGTAATTTGGATTGACCGGGATGATCCGGCCTTCATAGCCGCCTTCAGTGAGGTTTTCCATAAGGGCTAATCCTATACTGCCCTGCTTCCGGCTCGCCCCTATAACCGCTACAGATTCGGGTTTGAATATCTTGTCAAGGTTATACAGTCCCATGATTCCTCCCGTGACCCCCTGCCGGGTGTCTTGAGTAAAATCTTTTGCAATACCGGGTCAGGAAGACTCTTCTGAGCTCATACCCCTATAGAGCCTCTCCGTGTCCTCCTTGCGGCAGAGCTCGGAGCCCGGGGTCATGACGGCGGCGGCACCGGCGGCCACCCCAAATTGAGCGGCATTTAGCAGAGACTCTCCCCGGTCCAGGGCGAGGGCCATACCCCCCACCATGCTGTCTCCCGCCCCCACCTTGCTCTTCACTGAAACGGTGGGGGCCCGCAGGCGTTCACACCCCTCCTTCCACACGAGCAGCGCACCGGCCGCACCCAGGGAGACCACGATCGCCTCACATTGGCCCTTTGCAACGATTCCCTCGGCCAGGGCCGCTTGATGGGATTCTTCATCGATCTCCTCCTCGGCCAGCATTTTTAGCTCACGGATATTCGGCTTTATGAGATACACCCCTTCTTCCACCGCCATACGAAGGGGCCCTCCTGTGGTATCCAGGATGAGCCGGCTGTTCATTTGTTGTGCCAAGCGCGCGAGTTGCGCATAGAAATCTTTGGGCACCCCGGGAGGAAGGCTTCCACTGGCTACGATGTATTCCGGGGGCGGGTCGGCCGAAGAGAGTTTTTTAAGGCACTGCCTCCACTCTTGTTTCTCTACTTCAGGCCCCGGCATGCCGAAACGGTATTGCTGTTCTGCAGTCTTCTCATAGACCATCATATTTTCCCGTGTCAGGCCCTGAATAGGCATGGAATGGCGTCTAACGCCTTCCTCATCCAGCAACAGGTCCAGCATCCGCCCCATGGATCCCCCTCCCAGATAAAAGGCCGTGGAATTCCCACCGAGCTTATGGATGGCCCGGGACACATTTATACCTCCGCCTCCCGGCTCATACCTGGGCGCTTCGCACCGCAGCTTACGCTCCGCCACCACATTATCCACCCGGGTGCTCTTGTCAATGCACGGATTCATGGTCAATGTGAGTATGGACATACCTTTCTCCCTTTATGAGGGGTGATTACGGGGCGCCACTATTCGGTATTGGTCCGGGGACCGGTGAAAACGCCAAGAGATGTGTGATCTGCGATGTGGGTTTTGCGATGTGCGACTCCTGCCCATATCTCATATCCCACATCTCATAAGGATCCAAGTGATTTCGCTACTCCTCCACTGATTACTGATGACTGATCACTTTCCTTTCAGTAACCAATACCGGTCAACCCTAGGTTGACTGATTACTGATCACTGATCACTGATCACTGTTCACTTTCCTTTCAGTACCCAATACCCAAGTTGATGGCCGTCTCATACAACGGAGTGAGGCTATCTCCCAGGCCTTGGGCACCCCACTCGCTCACCCATGGGGCGCATTTTCCCCCGGGAGCGCCTGCCCCGTGAAATACACGAAGTGTCGCGAAGCATTTCATGGGGTCGCCCGGGGAAAAACATCTTCTGTCCCTGTAATCAAGGGTCCGTTCCGCGGATCCGGGCGGTTAATTCAATCCCCAAAGAAAGCAGCACTCTCAACGCTCCTGACACTGATCACTGATGACTGATCACTGATCACTCTCTTTGGCGGGTGCGGTGACCCGCCCTACTGATCACTCAACGCCTCAAATCCCGATACAATATCCAGCAGTTCCTCTGTAATGGACATCTGTCTTTGCTGGTGATAGCGCATGTTGAGTTCCGCCATATGATCCTGGATATTCTTTTCCGCCCCCTGCATGGAAGCCAGGCGACTTGCATTTTCACTGGCCAGGGATTCGGCACAGGCACGAAAAAGGGACACAAAAAGGTACTGGCGGATCAGCGCGGAAAATAAAGGGTCCCAGTCCATGGTGAACATGGGCAGGCAACGGTTGGGCCATTCCTTCTCTCTAAGGCGGGCCAACCACTCCTTGTCCACGGGCAAGAGGTATACGGTTTGAGCCCGATACGAGGCCCCGGAGAGGTGTTTACTGAAAAAGATATAAATCCGGCTGATACCCTGCTTTGCATTCCATGACTCGATCTTTGTCAAAAGGTCTTGAACCAGCGGAGTAATCCCGGTCACCGACCCGGGCACTGGAAACCTCTCATCCACAAGCTGGCCTGCATCTTCCAGCCTTCCCCTGATACGCTCTCCCACAGCCATAACAAGCCGTTTCTCAGGGTCCCCTTGGGACAACCGTGCCATCTCACCCATGGCGTGTGAGGCCACCTGGTCGTTGAGCTGTCCACACATGCCCTGGTCGGATCCAAACACCACCGCGCCCAATTGACCTTTCGGCCCCGCTTTCGCGCCCACCGTTATCTCGAGTCGGTTGCGAAGGGCAACGCGAAGGGCCACATCCACGGTCTCATTGTAATCACCCAGGGATTCCACGGCCCGCTCATATTGCCGGATCCGAACGGCGGCCAGGGCCTTCATGGTCTTGACCACGGAATGGAGGTCTTCCGTGCTCTCGATCTTCCGTTTGAGTTCTTCAAGGGTTTCCATGTACTGCTCAGGGTTCCAGGATTCAAGGGTTCAAGGATTCAAATGATTTTGCTGCCCCTCCACTGATAACTGATGACTGATCACTGATTACTTTCCTTTCAGTACCCAATACCCAGTAACCAATACCGGTCAACCAAAGGTTGACCTGATCACTGATCACTGATCACTGATCACTATCCCCAATCGCCTCTTTCGCCTTCTCGGCCAGGGTGTTGATATCTTCATCGCTGATCTCTTCACCCTGTTCGATCCGATTACAGAGATCGCCCAGGTCTTCTGTCACCGCTTTCCGGATCTTCTTCTCCGCCTCCGCCATGTTTTCCAGGTCAAGGGAATCAAACACCCCCTCGTTCACGGCCACCAGAGCGGCCACCTGCTCGGCCACCCGCATGGGGGCGTATTGGGGCTGCTTGAGGATCTGCCGTACCCGGCGGCCCCGCTCCAGGGTCTTGAGGGTGTCTTCATCCAGTTGGGTACCGAACCGGGCAAAAGCCTCCAGTTCTTCGAACTGTGAATAGGAAAGGCGGAGATCGCCGGCCACGGCACGGTAGGCCTTAAGCTGGGTCTTCCCGCCCACGCGGGATACCGACTTTCCCACGTCCACCGCCGGCAGGATTCCTCTCTGAAAAAGCTTTGGGGAAAGATAGATCTGGCCGTCGGTAATGGAAATCAGGTTTGTGGGAATATAGGCGGAGATATTCTGGGCCTCGGTCTCAATGACAGGCAAGGCCGACAGAGACCCTCCCCCCAACTCTTCCCGAAGATGCGTGGAACGCTCCAGGAGCCGTGAATGGATGAAAAAGATATCCCCCGGGTAAGCCTCTCTTCCGGGCGGCCGTCGCAGGAGAAGGGAGAGCTCTCTGTAGGCCCGGGCATGCCGGGTGAGATCATCAAAGACAACCAGCACATCCGCGCCCTGCTCCATGAAATACTCACCCATGCTCATGGCTGCATAAGGCGTGATAAACTGAAGACCGGGCGGATCCTGTTCAGTGGCCACTATCACCGTACTATATTCCATGGCCCCTCCCTGGCGGAGATCCGCAATGGCCTTTGCAACCGCAGAGGCCCGTTTGCCGATAGCGCAATAGATACAGACCACATCCTTGTCTTTCTGGTTGATAATGGTATCTACGGCAATAGCCGTCTTCCCGGTCTGGCGGTCACCGATGATCAGTTCCCGCTGTCCCCGGCCGACGGGGATCAAGGCGTCCACCACCTTGATTCCCGTCTGAAGAGGGACGGTGACGGGAAGTCGGTCCATGATAGGGCGGGCGGGCCGTTCTATAGGAAGCCGCTCGGCCCCGTGCACAGGCCCTCTGTTGTCAAGGGGACGCCCCTGTGCATCTATAACCCGGCCGACCAGGGCGTCCCCCACAGGGATATCCAGGACCCTTCCTGTGCGCTCAACCTCGTCCCCCGCCTCCAGGTCCTCGCTCTCGTCAAGAAGGACCACTCCGGCCTCACAAGGGTCCACATTGAAGGCCATCCCCAAACGATCATCCTCAAAACGCAGGAGTTCCTGGGAACGGACGCCGCGAAGGCCCACCACCCGGACCACACCCGGCCCCAAAAAGCTGATGGTACCCACCTCCTGGACCTCCAATTCACTCCGGTAGGATTCCAGGGTCTCCGCCAGAAGGTCAAAGACCTCGTGAAGGGCCTTTTTCAATTCCCCCGTTTCCGCTTTCACCTTTTCCTCTTTTTCGAGCTTTTCTTCCGTTTTCCTTTATGAGTCGGATTTTCGTTTTTTTTTCGTCTCTTCCTGACCTTCCTCTGCTTCCTGTTTCTTACTCACCTCATCTTGTTCCGGGGTATGCTCCTCACCGCTTTCTTCACCGCCAGTCTCTTCCTTGTCCTCTGTGTCTTTAGCGGCCTCTTTCTCTTGTCTTGACTCCTGCTCCAGCGCCGCTCGACTCTGCTCTTCCAGGTCTTTGATATAGCCCTCAAGGCTCCAGCTCAGTTTTTCCCCGCTGCTCTTGAGTTCAATTCCGAGAATGAGTTCGGGATCGGTCTCATAGTCAATCTCGGCCTTTCCAGCCATTTTTTGATGGAAGGCCTTGGTGATTTTCTGCCGTTGCGAGCTGGATATCTCGAATCCGCTTCGAAGGGTGGCCTTGTTCCCCTCCTCCTTGACGGCCTCGGCCATCTTCTGCCTTTCCTCCTTTTTCATCTTGTCCATCTTGCTTAAAAAGGCTTGAACAACCCGTTCTTGAAGATCCGCATCGGCCAGATCCCTCAAAGCCCGGCGGGAGATGGCATAGACCTGGCGGCCGGTCATTTGCTTCAACTCCCTCAGGAAAGAAGCCTTCTCCCTTTGGACGGATTCCCCCCACTTCGCCCGCAAGCTGTCCACCTCCCGGCGGGCTTTGAGGGTGAGTTCTTTGCGATGATTCTCCGCCTCTTCCTTGGCTTTATCCAGCATCTCCCTGCGCTTTTCTTCTATCTCCTGGTTCTTTTGGCGATACTTTTCCGCTTCCTCCTGGCTCTCTTTCTCCCTTTTTTCCGCCTCTTCCAGGCGTGACCGAACCTTTTCCTCACGCCTGTCCATGGCCCGGATAATGGGGTTATAGAGAAAGTATTTGAGCAACGCCACCAGAACAAGAAAGTTAAGAATCTGCGCGGCGACGGTAAACCAATCTATGAGCACGGCTTATCCTCCTGCCTTAGAGACGACATAGTCCCAGAATGGGTTGGCAAAAAGCAGGATCATGGAAACCACAAAGGCATAGATGGCCGTGGATTCAATCATGGCCAGGCCCACGAACAGATTGCGGGTTATGGTATTGGTCTCGTCGGGTTGTTGAGCCATGGAGGCAAGGCCCTGGGCCACCGCCCGTCCTTCCCCCAGGGCAGGGCCGATGGCACCTATACCGATGGTCAATCCTGCGCTGATGGCGGAACCCATACCTATCCAGGTAATACTATCCATGTCTGTTATCCTCCTCTCTGATGTGATTTTATTTTTTCTCTTCTTCCCTTTGTTGCTCGGCCCGGGTGGCGGAGGCTATGTATACCATTGCCAGCACCGCAAAGATGTATGCCTGAATAACTCCTGTCAGGAGGCCCAAGGCGTGCATGAGGACGGGAAAAACAAGAGGAGCAAGGGCAAGAAGGATGCCCACAATTTTCTTCCCGCTCATGATGTTGCCGAAGAGCCTAACGGCAAGGGCCAAAGTACGTGATAATTCCCCCATAATATTAAAGGGGAGCATGAATATGGTGGGCTCTATGTACTGCTTCAAATAGGACAGGACCCCTTGATTCATGATGCCGTAAATGGGCACGGCGGCGAACACGCAAATGGCCAGCCCGGCCGTGGTGGAAAGGGAGGCCGTGGGAGCCACATATCCCGGAATAATGGAAAGAACATTGGAAACCAGAATAAACAAGAACAGGGTCCCCACAAAATAGAGATAGGAACCCGGCTCCTGTTGGCTGATTTCACGGATCTCCTTTCTCATGCCATCCACCAGAACTTCCAGGAGATTTTGCCATCGTGACAGGTGTACATCTGTTGACAGTCGCCGTGTGACCAGCCAGGACCCGAGGACCATGAAGGCCATGACGGCCCAGGTAAATACAATGGTTGCATTAAGACTCACAGGTCCCCATTGCCAGAAGACCACCTGGTCAGGGCTTATTTCTTTCAGGCTCATGAAATCCATGTTCGTTTAGTCCTTTCACCATCAAGATTCAAGGATTCCAGGGTCAAGTGGCGGCGCGAAGGCGGCAAAGCCGCCGGTATCGGGTATTAGTCGCGATGTGCGATGTGCGACTTCTGCCCAGATCTCATAGCTCACATCTCAAATCCCAAATCAGGATTCGAGGATCCCAGGGTTCGAGCGATTTGTGTTCGGCGGTCTCACAATCCAACCAAACAAACGAGACCAAACGAAATCCACGATCTCAACGCTCTAAATTTACCCTGTGAAACAAGCGTCAGCCTCAGCAAAGCGGGTTCCACTGGGGCGCTCTTAACGATCATCCACAGAGAGCTCTCCGGCCTTTCCCAAATGCCATCGAGCTATAAGGGGACCGGTTACTTCAAAAATGATTGTGGTACTCACTATCAGAGGGAGAATTCTATCGGCATATTGAGGCAACTGCTCCTGGGCAAGGAGCGCAAAGCCCAGGGCCACACCCGCTTGAGTTAGGATACACCAGCCCACACGGGATTGCACTTTTTTTGGGGCCTGGATGATCTTGCCTGCGATTTTCCCTCCTAGAACAAGACCGCCTGTTCGCCCTAACACATAAACAGCTCCTGTAAGGCCAAGTGCGGCCAGCTTTGCCGGTTCAAATCCAAGCCCTCCCAGAACAAAGAAGACGGCCAGAAACGGCTCCCTTACATTTTCTATGGCGTGAAAGGGGCGCATATCATTCTGAGCCCGATTGGCCACTATTGCACCTAATATCATCGTTGAAAGGAGATAAGACACCTTCAGGGTCGAAGCCAGCCCTGCACACAGAAATACAAAACCAGCCGCCTCAATAAGGGTGGCTTTCCCCTCTCTCACTTTTGTTGTCCCCCACACCATGGGAAAACTGATCACCAAACCCACAAGTATAGCCCCGAATACCTCCCACAGGCCCTTAAGCAATTGGTGACCATGGGCTCCCTCACCCGTTATCGCCTGGGCCGTAACCAGGAAGAGGCTAAATAGAACAACACCCAAGGCATCATCAATAGCTACAACCCCCAGGACGGTGTCGGTCAAATTCCCTTTGCATTTCCCCTCCCGTACGGTTTCAAAAATCGCTGCCGGAGCAGAGGCCGGTGCGATACCGGCCAGAACCAGGGCCAGTGCAATCGGAGTCCCGACTATTAAGAGGACCGCAAAAACCATTCCTGCGGTAATAAGCGACTCACCGATGGTAATTCCCAATACCATGCGGCCCCGTTTCTTGAGCTCTTTTCCAACGAAATTTTCACCCAGCAAAAAACCCACCATGGCCAAGGCCATATGAGCCACAAACGGGAACCATTCGTTCGCTTTCTCAGGAACCAGACCCAATACCGATGGGCCGCAAATGACCCCGACGATTAACAACAGGGAGACCCTGGGAACATAAATCTTTGGCGCCACGAGATGAGCCAAATACCCAGCGAGCAGCATCAGCCCTATTAACGTTAAAGACCATCCTTCAGCGGCTTCCATAAACTTACCCTACTTCTTCATTTTTAGCTGTACTCACTCACGTCTGCTCTCCCGTTTAATCCAGTACCACCCGTTCAAGCACCCCACAATAACCCCTATAATAAGGAACATGAGGGTCCAGGACCGGGGACCGGGCCAGGTCTTATCGATCCAGATACCAATGGCCACGCCGATCAGGGTGGGGATGGCCACTGACCATCCCACCAGGCCGAACATCCCCAGACCGAACCAGACACCTCGGTCCCCCTCCTTTCTGGCTTTGATCTTACGCTCCTCCTTGGTCCCTACCTCCTCGGGAAAGTCTTTTGATTGCTCTCTCTTCTTTTCAGAGAAATTATCAGACACGTCTCTGAATCTCCAGAAAGCGCCGGACAAAACTGGCCTCGATTTTGGCCATGGCGGAACGGGTTGTCTTTTCCCGATCGTCCAGCATCTTGAATTGCTCTTCCACTGTCTTACGCAACCGGCCGAGGTCCGGCCCGCGCACGGCCTTCCGTGTGGAAACCGATACATCCTGCCCTACCTTGACCAGCACCCCTTCGTCTACCGCCAGAAAGACTTCTTTTTCCTCCTTTGTTTCAAAGGAGAGCAACCCCGGGACCAGTGCCGCCACAAAATCGATGTGGGCGGGAAGCAGAGTAAATGAACCGTTCTGCGCCTCGGCCGTCACCTTGGCCACCTCTTCCTCCAGGAGCACTTCTGTGGGTAAAAGAATCTTGAGGTGCATTTGAATACGCCTCTAAATAGTCAAAGCGATATCATCGTTCTAATACTTATGCCTGATCACTTCTTTTGATATTCCATGTTTGAGGATTCAAGGATTCCAGGGTTCAAGTGGCGGCGCAAGTGCCGCGGTATTGGGTATCGGGTATTCGGTATTGGTGTGCGCAGCTGCCTGTATGGGGCAGTGGTCTAATACCAAATACCCAGTAACCAATACCGGTCAACCCTAGGTTGACTGATCACTGATGACTGATTACTGATCACTTTCGTTTCAATACCCAATACCCAAT
>CAZNLL010000093.1:0-16412 GCA_964573885.1 uncultured Desulfobacteraceae bacterium
CCAGGGCTAATGGAGTACCCATCGAAACGGCCTACTTGAAGCACGGCGACCGAATTCAGTTGGGCCTGGCCAAGCTCACCTTTAAAGAAGAGGGCTCTACGGCCCATGAAGCGGCCAATTCCTTGGTTCTTACCACTGACGAAGATTATGAAAGCGGGGTTCAGCAGATCCTCAAGAGCAGCCCCCTGGAGAGCCACGGCGGCTCCGAAGAGCTGCTGCTCCAGATCCGGGACAGCAAGGAGATCCGGACACGGGAAAACAACCTGGTACAGGCAGGCGCAGATAAGGACTCCCAGGAATATCTTGCCCGGCTGGCGAGGACCAACAGGGTCCTCTTCGTCCTCTATGAGCTCAGTCAGCAGTTGAATCAGCTCTACGACTTGCAAGAGCTGCTCAGAAAGATCTTGGACCTGATTTTTATGGTCATTGATGCGGATTATGGTTTTCTCATCCTGACCAGCGGTCACAAGGGCGATGAACTGATCCCTGTCGTGGTGAAGCACAAGGGCGACCGCATGACCGGCCAGAGAGAAATCAGAGCAAGCCGGACCCTCATTGATAAGGTGATCCATGACAAGGTAGCCCTCCTCACTTCCAATGCCATGGCCGACTCCCGTTTGGACGGGGCCCAAAGCGTTATGCTTCGCCAGATCAGATCCGCCATTTGCGTCCCTTTGTGGCAAAAGGGCCAGATTATCGGGGTCATCCAACTGGAGAGTGTGAGGCTCGATAACCAGTTCACACAGGACGATCTTGAACTGCTCAAGGCCATTGGAAGCCAGACAGCCATGGTTATTGAGCAGGCCGCCTTGAATGAACAGATCCGGGAAGAGGAACGGATGCGGAGCCGGCTGGAGCGTTTCCACTCCCCCCAGATCATTGAAATGATCCTCAAGGGGGGGCAGGAAACCAAAGAAGACATTATGGAACCCAAGGAACTCACGGCCACCATCCTCTTTACAGACATAATCGGGTTCACACACCTCGCGGAAACCATGCCGGCCCGGGAGGTCAATATCCTCCTAAACCGCTACTTCTCGCGCATGACCGACGCCATCTTCAGCCACGACGGGACCCTGGATAAATATATCGGTGACGGCATGATGGCCGTGTTTGGTCCCCCCGTGGAAAAGAGAGACGATGCAGAGAGATGTATCCAGGCAGCCCTTGAAATCAGGCGGCAGCTGTCCAACATGATGCAAGAAATCAGCGAGGAAAGAAGGTTTGACATCCGAATCGGGATCAACACAGGCCGCGTGGTGGCAGGTAATATCGGCTCTCCCAAAAGGATGGATTACACGGTGATTGGTGATCCCGTCAATATGGCCTCCCGGCTGGAGTCCATAGCCGGGCCCAATCAGATTCTCATTGGAGAAGAGACCTTCAGGCGGGTCAAAGGCAAGTTTAAGATCCAGAGGGTGGGCGCCAAAAAGGTGCGTGGGAAAAGTTCCGAAATCATGGTCTATGAAGTCCTGGGGTGAGAGGATCCTCGCCCTATTCCTCCTTTCTGCGAATAAAAGAGGCGATGTTGCTCTTGAGCAGGTCGTATTCCTCCTTGAGTTTCTTCAGGTCCTCTTTGCTCTCTGCAGCGGACCGGTCCGAATGTTTCAGTCTCATCTTAAGGTCTGTAATATCTGTGGTGATCACCACACACCCCAGCATCTTTCCAGAAGAATCCTTCTCAGGATAGGCGTGGGCAGAGACGTAGACCCCCTTTCCTCCTCCGGCAATGAATTTCCATTCTTTTCCCCTGACCGATTCGCCCTTAAAGACCCGCATAACCGTATCCCTGAAATCACGGCGGTACTGCTTTGAAACAATGGGTAGAGGACCGTGTCCTATCATTTTGGATGAGGGGATACCGAAACGCTCTTCACAGGCCCGGTTCCAGACCGCCACCTTGCCTTGGGCGTCGACCTTAAATACGGGCAGCCCTGCCTCCTCCAGGCTGACAAAGGGATGAGAGGGATCTCCGGAAGCACTCTGCCCTTCTTCTCCCATGTCTTGAATGGCCTGGACCACACCTCGCACCTTTCCTTCCTGGTCCCGGATAGGCGCCGTGCTCATGATCACCCTGGTACCGCCCTTCAAATAGGGGAGGAATCCCTCGGAGGAAAATCTTCCGCTCTCCGTCATGCTTGTCGCGGAATCCCCTCCAGAGAAACCTTCCGGGTCATCAAGCATTTTGTCGGCCAGGCTCCCTTCATTGTCCATAAAAAAGCCCTTCCAAACCCTTTTTCCAAGAATCTCACGAGCCGGGATACCGGAGATGTCCTGGCAGGCGCGGTTCCACTCTATGACCCGGTGGCTGTGGTCCAGGACAAAGATAGGGACGGGCAATCTTTCCAAGATATGGTCCAGATACCTCCGGGAGTCCCTCAAGATCTCGGCCTTTCTCTCCTCCCTTTTGTAGGCGTCGTCTCTTTCGCTCTGAAAGAGGAAGCCCACAAGGAGTATGGTGAGGAGACCGAGGAGATAAAAGGCCAAGGCATAGGCCGGTGAGATCTCAGGGGGGATAAGGCTCGGGAAATGGTGGCCGGAACGGTAGAGGAACATGGCCAGGCCGCTTTCCGCAAATACCAGGCAGGCCCATATGGTTCCCCACATGTAACCGGCCAGAAAAATGGCCAGCACAATGAACACCCCGTTCCATATCCAGGAAAGGAGCAGGCATCCCCCGGCCGAGACACCTCCGCCCTTCCAGCGGAGAACCATCAGGAAGGCCCAGAGGATAAAGAGGGCCACATTGGCGGCCAACAGAGGTCTCTTTGTGAATCTGAGGAGGAAAATGACCCCGATTCCCAGGAGACCGGCAACCACACTGGTATAAAGGAGAAAAAAGGCCCCAATATAAAAATAAAAGAGCCCCAGGAATGGGGCCAGGACAACAAAGACCAGTTCAACAAGGTTGAGGGTTTTAATCCTCCTCATGGTCTCAGGGTCTCCCGCCCCTAAGCCGCTGGTGAGGAAGTTGGTCAACAAGGATTCAAGGTTCATACCGCTCTAGAGGAATCTCAGCCCGCTAATGGTGATAAAAAAGGCCTCCCGAATGCCGAAAGGTGGCAGGAATTGATCCCATGGCCCTCAGAAGGTCATGAGCTCTACATTCCCCTTGGTATTCAGCACTCCCATCAGGTTTCTTGTCCCGTCCTTGAAAAGGGGAAAGGCCTGGTCTGCTGAGGAAATAGTGACTTTAAAGGTAGGGGGATCCCCCTTGGGCTCGTTTTGAATGATGTAGTCCAGGAAGTGACCCACCGGGATGGTGATGTTAAGGGCCTCCCTCAGTTCCAAAATTGCCTCCTTGTCCGCCGGATCATCATGCCAAATCTTGATAGGGGTACTGTCAGGGGGATAGAACGTCTCTTTTTCCAAGAAATACATGATTTGGGCGTCCATGATCCGCTTCATCATGGTGGTGGCCTCTGAACCATAGGCCCGCTGCTGAAAGGTCCTGTAAAGGGGCATGGCGGTTGCGCTCATGATCCCCACAATGGCGATGACCGCCAGCAGTTCCACCAGGGTAAAGCCTTTTTCTCGTCTCATTTAGGCACCCTCCTTCACAGAAGGGACGTATTCGATCCCACCGGCCGTAAGGACCGGATTCATTTCACCCTTTTCAGGGGCGGCAAGGGAGAGGCGGTACCCCACCCGAGAATCCCTGGTATATTTGAGCCTGTTCAAGTAAACAAGGTCAGGTTCCTTCAGGTCAACATACTTGGGAACGAGATCGGACAGGGTGGAGGGGTAAGTGTTGTTCTCATAATGGGCGTACCGCTTGAGGGCCCCGTCCACCATAAAAAGGAGGACCCGGCCCTCCTTGGCAAACTCGGCCGCCTTTCCCGGTGCGGCCTGTCCCCCGAACAAGATCACCCCCCACATGACCACGATCAGGACGGATGAGACCACCAGGAAGTATTGAAAGGGGCCGAAGGCCCATTTTTTCTTCTTCTTCTTTTCAATGGCCTTTGCCTTTTTTTCCTTCAGGCCCGAACCGATCTCGGACACGGACTGGAGCATGGCGCATTGAAAACAGCAAAAGACCCCCGGCTTGACTTCTTCGCCACACTCGTGGCAGAGAGGCGCGTTACACACCGAACAGGTGTGTTCTGCTTCTCGATCTGGATGGTTTTTACACTTCATTGAACCGCTATGTATGCTCGCAGGGATTCATGCTGACCGGCACTCAACCGCCATCGCCTGCCTCAAAACCTTGACCCTGGACCCTGAATACGATGCCAAAATAATTGAGGTTATACAATAAATATTATTTCAGTCAAGGCATAAGGTGAGGAGCCCCGGATCAGTCGGAAACCTCTGGTTTCAGATCATTCCTGCAATAGGGGCAGACCAGCCAGTCCGGCTGGACGATCCGGCCACAGGAATCACACATGGGAACCAGGGGCTGTTTACAGAAAGGACAATCCTTGAAGTCCAAACTGACCGCCTTACCGCAGCTGGCACAGACGGTGGTTAATTCCTCTTTTTCATAGACCGCCTTTAACACCTCTTCAATGGTGGTGATCCCGCTTCGAATGCTCTCGAGACCGCTGTGCCCCAGGGTCTTCATGCCCGTGGCCATGGCCGCGGCCCGTACGGTGTCGGCAGTGGCCCCGGCTTGGATCAGTTCCCTGATCTTATACCCCATAATGAGGACTTCCTCAATGGTGGTACGGCCCATAAAACCCGTTTTGTTGCATTTTTCACAGCCCGCTCCCCGGTAAAATTTAAAAGGCAGTTCCTCTTGGTTCATACTGAGTCGTGAAAGAAGATCGGTATTGGGGACATATTCCTCTTTACAATAGGGGCAGATCTTGCGTACCAGACGCTGGGCAACCACCCCTATGACGGAAGAGGCGATGAGAAAGGCCGGCATGCCGATATCCGAGAGTCGCGTGATGGCGGTGGGGGCGTCATTGGTGTGGAGGGTTGAAAGGACCAAATGGCCCGTGAGGGATGCCTGGAGCGCTATCTCGGCGGTCTCCTCATCCCTGATTTCCCCGACCATGATCACATTGGGATCCTGTCTTAAAATGGAACGAAGGATAAAGGGAAAGGTAAGCCCCACCTTCTCGTTTATCTGCACCTGGTTGATGCCATCCAGCTCATACTCCACGGGGTCTTCAACGGTAATGATATTGAATTCCTCGGAGCGGATCTCCCTCATGCACCCGTAAAGGGTTGAGGTCTTTCCGCTCCCTGTGGGTCCCGTGATAAGAATCATCCCCTGGGGCCGCTTGATAAAACTCTTGATATTTCTAAGGTTTTCCAGGCTGAACCCGAGCTGATCCAGGCTAAGGTAGGCCTGTCCCTTGTTCAGGATACGGATCACCGCTTTTTCACCATAAAAGGTGGGGAGGGTGGAGACCCGTAAATCCACGGCCAGGTTTTTGGCCTTGACCTTGATACGACCGTCCTGGGGCAGACGCCTCTCCGCAATGTCCATGCCCCCCAGGACCTTTATACGGGAAATAATGATGGGCTGGGTCCACTTGGGCAGCTTTAGGGCGTCCTGAAGGACCCCGTCGATTCGGTTCCTCACTCTGACCTGATTTTCTTGGGCCTCAATGTGGACATCACTGGCATTCTTTTTGATGGCATTCCTAATGATCAGGTCCACCATCTTGACAAAGGGTGAGTCCTGAGATTGATCCGGTTCCTCTTCTTCCACCACTTCCTCTCCCGGATAAAATTCCAGGAACTCGTCGCCTCCCAGTTCACTGGTGACTTCAGCCATGGACTTCTCCGGGTGATAGTGGGCGGCGAGTCGATCAAAAATCTGGGTGGAAGTGGAAATAGCCGGAAGGATGTTAAACCCCGTGATGAACTGGAGTTCTTTCATCATATTGAGGTCAAGGGGGTCGGCCATGGCCACATAGAGGACGTTGTTCTTCTTGTCTATGGGAATACAGGCGTATTTCTTACATTCCGCCTCCGGGATGGCTTCAATAACCTCCTTTTTGATGGCATAATCCCTGAGGTCCATAAAGGGGATCTTGAGCTGCATGGCCAGTGCAAAGGCCATCTCCTCTTCAGAAATGAGGTCCATGTTGACCAGGACCTCTCCCAAACGCTTTCCCGACCCCTTTTGCGCGTCCAGGGCCTCTGTCAGCTTATCCCGGGTGAGGAGCCCTGTCTCCACCAGGAGTTCTCCCAGCCTCCTGCGGTCTACGAAATTCTTTCTGTCTTTGGTACCCTGTATGCGCTTGACCCTTGGTTCCGCCATAAGGAAGATGCCTTTTGAACCTTAATGATTTCTCTGTAAGCCTCTTAATTAAATGGAATTTAACACGTTATTTGACCGCATTCAAGAGAAATAGTGAAGTGCCGCTTTTTACCTCTCCGCTGCGGGCCCCCAATCTCTCAAATTCCTCGCCCAAGCAGCCTTTATTAGACCGGCCAAGGCAGGCGAAGGCCTTGTTTTTTTTTGACATTACATACCTCTTCTGATAATTTTTCTAAGCTTATCCATATTGTCAGGAAAGCCTCCCCGGGGCAGACACGACCGGGAGGTAAAGGCATGCCACTGAAATGAAGGACCCCTTCAAAAGACTGGAACTTTTAATCGCCGTCCTTGTGGGAATCATTTTCATCCTTCTCTCCTTCAAGGCCTTTTCTTTTTTTGAGGGCCTGGAGAGGATCATCTACAGTGCGGAGATGCGCCTGGACCTGCCCCGGACCATGGGGGGAAACAAGATCGCCATCGTTAATATCGACCACAAGAGCATTGAACGCCTGGGGCCGTGGCCCTGGCCCAGGTCCTTGATCGCCGAGATGATCAGGATCTTGAAGGACAACGGCGCCAAACTGATCGGCTTGGATCTTATCTTCAGTCAAAAGGAACGGAATCAGGGGCTCAATGAGGTGAGGGCCCTGTATAAGACTGTAGAGGAAAAGGCCCAAGACACAAATGACGACGCTTCTTACGATTGGATCCTGAAGCGGCTGGAGAAGATAGAGAAGAGTCTGGACAATGACAGGAGGCTTTCCCGGACCGTAGAGGAATCGGGGAATATCATCCTGCCGGTCATGGGAAAATTCGGCCACTATGATACAGAACTGGTCATGACCCTGGACTCCTTCCTCAAGAACAACGCCTTGAATGCCACGGATGTCAGCAAGGATATCAAAAACCATATCTCCGTAATCCAGCTTACTACCCCCTACGCTGAGCTTTCAAACAGTTCGCACGGCCTCGGTCACATCAACCTGTCACCCGATGAAAACCTAATGGGTCAGGCCCACCTGCCCTTTATCAATTACCGGGGATATATCATCCCTTCCATGCCCCTCCGCCTGGCTCTGGACTATTTGAACAAATATCCTGAGCGGGCCGTGATTCAAGAAGACGGGATTAAATTGGACAAGGAGTTTATTCCCACCACACGGGGAGAGGTCTTTATCAAATTTAAGGGCGGCAAGCGATCCTTTCCCTATTACTCCTTTGTGGACATACTCAAGGTGAAAAAGGTCCCGGCCGTGTTTGAAGGAAAAATAGTCCTTATCGGATTTACGGCCGAAGAAGGGGGGGTATCTGTCAACACCCCGGTAGATCCCAAAATGCCGAGGGTGGAGCTCACGGCCAATATCATAGAGAGTTTCCTGAACGGCCGGTATCTCAACCGTCCCGGTGCCATGATCTATGTGGAGGCCCTCCTGATCATGGCCTTTGTCCTCTCCGCCCCCTTTGTCCTGCCCCGATTCAGCATCTTTCCCAGGACCATGCAGGTTCTCGGCACCCTGGTGGTCCTCTTCCTGATCAGCCTCGTCCTCTTCATGGGCTTCAGCCTCTGGTTCAAAATTATTTACATGTCTTTGGCCCTGGTGACGGTATATGGATTCTTGTCGGTTAAGGACTTCGTATTAAGGGAAAAATCCCTGGCCCTTACCTCCAAGGAGAGCATTGAGACAAACAGGATGCTGGGACTCAGTTTTCAGAGTCAGGGCCTGCTGGATCTGGCCTTTGAGAAGTTCAGAAAATGCCCTCTGGACGACGCCATGAGGGACGTCCTTTATAACCTGGCCCTGGATTTCGAACGCAAAAGGATGATCAACAAGGCCATATCCGTCTATGAATACATCCTACAAGAAGGGGGGGTTTTTCGAGACCTGGATCAACGGATACCCAAGCTGAGAAGGCTGGCCGGAGAGCTGCCACTGACATCAAAACAGAAAGCCGGGGGTGAAAAAATCTCCGTATCAGAGGACCTGGAGACCAAGCCCACGGTGGGTCGTTATGAAATCCTTGGGGAACTCGGTCAAGGCGCCATGGGCATCGTTTACAAGGCCCGGGACCCCAAGATCAATCGCCTGCTAGCCATCAAGACGATCAGGTTTTCCGACGATTTTGAAGAAAAACGGGTCCTGGAGGTCAAAGACCGGTTCTTCAAGGAAGCTGAATTGGCGGGCAAGTTATCCCATCCTTCCATCATTTCCATCTTTGATGTGGGCGAAGACTATGATCTGACCTATATGGCCATGGAACTCCTGGAGGGCAATAACCTTGAGGATTTTTGCCAAAAGGATACCCTTCTTTCACAGCGTAAAGTCCTGGACATTACCGCGGAAACGGCCGAGGCCTTGGATTATGCCCACAATCATGGGGTGATCCACAGGGACATCAAGCCGGGCAATATCATGCTCTTGAAAAACGGACGCGTAAAGGTAACCGATTTCGGTATTGCCAAGGCGGTCTCTTCTTCCCAGACCAAAAGCGGTATTATTCTGGGCACGCCCAACTACATGTCACCGGAACAGATCAACGGGAAGAAATTGGACGGCCGCTCCGACATCTTCTCCCTGGGGGCGGTCTTTTTTCAGCTCCTGACCGGCAGGCTGCCTTTTCACGGCAAGACCCTGACCGAACTCTTTTATCAAATCACCCAGGCAAAACACCCTTCCCCGCGGGATATTAATCCGCGCATCATTAAGCCTTTTGAACAACTCATTAATAAGGCCCTGGCAAAGGATCCGGACCAGCGGTTTCAGCGGGCCAGTGACTTTGCCAAGTACTTGAGGATCCTCTCCAAAAAAATGGATATGGCTCAAGTCAAAAGGGGTTAATAGATCCCCAAAAAAAAGGATTGTGTCCGGTCTTCTCCGGACACAATCCCTCTTACATATCTTTTCAGGGCTCACCGTTTTTGTTGCAAGCCCCTTCCTTTACCGCCGCATGGACTTACATCATACCGCCCATGCCGCCCATGCCGCCTCCAGGAGGCATCGCAGGCATCTGTTCTTTGTCCTCGGGCTTCTCCGCCACCATGGCTTCAGTGGTCAACAGCAGGGAGGCCACGGAAGTTGCGTTCTGTAAGGCGAAGCGGGTTACCTTGGTGGGATCAATAATACCCACCTTTATCAGATCCTCGTATTCTCCGGTCTCAGCATTGTAGCCTACGGCTCCTTTTCCCTCTTTCACCTTTTCTACCACCACGGAACCCTCGGCTCCCGCATTATTGGCAATCTGCCTGATGGGTTCTTCCAGGGCCCTCATGACCAGGTTGACACCCGCCTGCTCTTCCCCTGTAAGCTTCAGCTTGGAGACCCCAGGGATGGCCCTCAAGAGCGCCACACCCCCTCCTGGGACGATGCCCTCTTCTACGGCGGCTCGCGTCGCATTCAGCGCGTCTTCCACCCTGGCCTTTTTCTCTTTCATTTCTATCTCGGTGGCCGCCCCCACGTTGATGACAGCCACGCCTCCGATCAATTTGGCCAGCCTCTCCTGGAGTTTTTCTCGGTCGTAATCCGAAGTGGTTTCGTCAATCTGCGCCCTGATCTGCTTTACCCTTCCTTCCAGGTCGCTCCGGCTGCCACCGCCGTCCACCAGGGTGGTATTATCCTTATCAATGCTGATCGTTTTTGCCGTCCCCAGGTCGTTCAAAGTGACGTTTTCCAGTTTCAGGCCAAGATCCTCGGATATCACCCGTCCACCGGTGAGGACCGCAATATCTTCCAGCATGGCCTTTCTCCGATCACCAAATCCCGGGGCCTTCACCGCCGCAACCTGGAGGGTTCCCCTTAACTTGTTCACCACCAGGGTTGCAAGTGCCTCGCCTTCCACGTCTTCAGCGATGATCAGCAAGGGCTTTCCCATCTTGGCGATTTGCTCCAAAATGGGTACCAGGTCTTTCATGGCGCTGATCTTCTTTTCATGGAGCAGAATATAGGGCTCGCTCAGACTCACTTCCATCTTTTCGGCATCCGTTACGAAATAGGGGGAGAGGTAGCCGCGATCAAACTGCATTCCTTCAACAACCTCTAAGGTCGTCTCCATGCTTTTGGCCTCTTCGACGGTGATGACACCTTCCTTGCCCACTTTGTTCATGGCCTCTGCAATAATATTTCCGATGGTGGCATCGTTATTGGCCGATATGGTTCCCACCTGGGCGATCTCTTCCTGGTCTTTGGTGGGCTTGGAGATCTTACGGAGCTCCTCTACGGCAACTTCCACGGACTTCTCTATTCCCCTCTTGATGGCCATGGGGTTGACTCCCGCTGCAACCAGCTTGGAGCCCTCTTTGTAAATGGACTGGGCCAAAACCGTGGCCGTGGTTGTGCCGTCTCCCGCCACATCAGAAGTCTTAGAGGCCACCTCCTTGACCATCTGGGCGCCCATATTCTCAAATTTATCCTCCAGCTCAATCTCCTTGGCAACAGTCACACCGTCTTTGGTAATATTGGGGGCACCGAAAGACTTCTCCAGGATAACATTCCTCCCTTTTGGTCCAAGAGTGACCTTCACCGCATCAGCTAGGGTATCCACCCCTTTTAAGATCGATTCCCTGGCCTTCACACTGTATTTGATCTCTTTTGCCATGCTAAATCTCCTCCTTCATATTTCTTAAGCTTAATCCGTGAAAAAACATCCGACTTGTTCAATTATTGGATAATGGCGACAATGTCATCTTCTCGCATGATAAGGTGTTCTTCGCCGTCAATCTGAATCTCCGTACCGGCGTATTTGCCGAAAAGCACCCGATCGCCTTCCTTCACCTCCAAGGGGGCCTTTTGACCATCTTCCAGGAGCTTCCCCCCCCCTACGGCCACAATCTCCCCCTCTATGGGTTTCTCCTTTGCCGTATCAGGGATAATGATTCCCCCTTTTGTTTTCTCTTCCTCTTCCACCCTTTTTACAATGACGCGATCATACAATGGCCTTATTTTCATCTTTCCCATCTCCTCCTAACATACTTGATTATTTAAGATTAAGATAAATAAGCGAAATAAATCACAGACATCATCCCAAAAACCGGCCATCTCCTTCGACTCGAGCCGGCTCAGGTAAACCCTGGTGAGCCCGATTCAACCCCATTGCACCTCTCCGGTCGGTCCAGGAGTCTTTTCCCATGAAATGCCGGAACCACCATACACTTTGCTCATTTCCGCCGGATGCTTCCCGCAGACCCAGCCACTCCCCCTATCCCGCCTCCTGACAAGTTTCTGGGTGGACATTTCTGTGGCCCGGACTGCCTAACTATGAAAAATTAATAATGGTCATTCGAATGTCAAGGGTCGACAAAAAAAAACCGGGGGGGCCGCTACCCTGTCTCACCCAGCCGCCAGTCCAAGGTCTCGCGAATCCCTTGCTTGAGGCCTTTTTCAGGAACCCAGTCCAGCCCGTGGCGGGCCTTTTCAACAACCAAACAACTCCTGGTCAAATCACCGGGCCTGGCCCTCTGCATCAGGGGGCGAGCCAGCTCTTCTGGAACACCGGGTCTGAGCCGTTCAAAGCCCTCGTAAATCATCCTGTAAAGGGGTAACGTCCTGGTGCCCACACCCGTGCCGATATTGAAATACTCCCCGCTCCCCCTTTCCAGGGCGCAGAGGTTTGCCCGGACCACGTCACCCACAAAACAGTAATCCCGGGTCATTCCCTCAGGCTCCTGCGGAAAATGGTACACCGTGGATGGTTTCTCCTCCAGGAGATTATTCATAAAGATGGCAACCACGCCGGCTTCGCCATGGGGCACCTGGCGAGGGCCGTAGATATTCCCGTAGCGCAAGGTGGTGTAATCCAGACCGTACTGGTGCTTGTAGTAGGCCAGATAGTGCTCCGAGGTGTATTTTGATACCGCGTAGGGGGAGAGGGGCTTGGGGAGAAAATCCTCAGATGTGGGGTATTGGGAGGCTTCCCCGTAGATGGCCCCCCCTGAGGAGATAAAAATGACTTTTTTGACCCGGTTTCTAACAGCCCCCTCCAGAAGATTTAAGAAGCCCTTGATGTTTATATCCGCATCCAGCAAAGGATCAGCCACGGAGGCGGGAACGCTCATCTGGGCGGCATGGTGATTCAGTACCTCCGGGCGCTCTCTTTCGATGAGGTCAAGCACCCCTGGTGAACGGACATCCAGTTCATAGAATCGAGCCCGGGGGTTCACATTGGAGCGCTTCCCGGTAAACAGGTTATCCACCACCATAACCTCGTGGCCGGCCTCCACATAGGCGTCCACCACGTTCGAGCCGATAAACCCTGCGCCGCCGGTGACCAAAATCCGCATGAAGGCTCCTCCACAAATAGGGTTTAAATGGGTGCTCCCGCCGGAGTTTGGCGAAACCTACCAGCATTCACATATAAGGTCAAGCCCGTTCCTTTTGAGGGGTCCCCAGAAGCAGGTTCGAGCGGGACGCCCGGTGTGGCATGAAAACCCCGCCAACCGGGTTATTTGGATTGCAAATTTAATCCTATTTTAATAAAATTTTTAATTTACACTGTTTCCCCCTTTCCCCCGGAAATGCGGATGAAAGACTGAGACCATGGACGAGAAATACGGTAACATCCTTGATAAAATCGGGGGGACCCCCCTGATACCAATAAGCAAGCTGAATCCTGAGAAAAATGTGGAGATCCTGGCCAAATTGGAGTTCTTTAACCCGGGAGGGTCGGTAAAAGACAGACCGGCCCTTTACATGATCGAAGAGGCCGAAAAAAAGAAGGAACTGGACCGGAACAAGATTGTCCTTGAGGCCACCAGCGGGAATACGGGCATAGGTCTTGCCTTGGTGGCCGCTGTAAAGGGATACCGGCTCCTCCTCACCATGTCCGAGTCGGTGAGTGAAGAAAGGGTCAAGATCCTCAAGGCCATGGGCGCAGAAATAGAATTTACCCCGGCTCACCTGGGGACCGACGGAGCGATTGAGTACGTCTACAATCTGGTGAGGGAAAGGCCCGACCGGTATTGGCTCGCAGACCAGTTCAACAACGAAGCCAACTGGATGGCCCACTATTACGGGACGGCCCAGGAAATCTGGGATCAGGCCGGAGGGAAACTGGATGTGATTGTAGCCGCCATGGGCACCACCGGGACCTTGATGGGGCTCTCCAGGAGGTTAAAAGAGCTCAACGATGGGGTCCAGATCGTCGGTATCGAGCCTTACCTTGGACACAAAATCCAGGGCCTGAAGAATATGAAGGAATCCTATCAGCCGGGTATTTTCGAGAAGAAACGCCTGGACCGAATCATCCACATCGATGATGAGGAGGCTTACAACACGGCCCGGATGCTGGCCAAAAAGGAAGGCGTCTTTGTGGGGATGAGTTCAGGGGCGGCCATGGCGGGCGCCCTCAGGGTGGCCAAAGAGATGGGCGGGGGTAGGATCGTGGTAATATTTCCGGACGGGGGCGAGCGCTATTTAAGCACCTCCCTGTTCGTGGCCAAAAAGAAATCCGGACTCCGTATTTACAACACCCTGACCCGCAACAAGGAGGAGCTTATCCCCATACAGGAAGATCGAATATCCATGTATTCCTGTGGCCCCACCCTTTGCCAGCCCATTCATCTGGGCCAATGCAGGCCCTTTATACTGGCCGATTTACTCAGACGCTACCTGGAATTAAGGGGGTACCGGGCAACCCACGTCATGAACGTCACCGACCTGGACGACAGGACCATCGAAGGGGCCGAGCGCGCCGGGATTTCTTTGAAGGCCTTCACAGACAACCATTACAAGGCCTTTATGGAGGATTTAGACAGAGTTCACATCAGAAAGGCCACCCACTATCCCAGGGCAAGTGAGCACGTAGAAGACATGATCAAGCTCACCCAGCGGCTCCTGGAAAAAGGGTGCGCCTATGAAAAATTTCATTCCATCTATTTCGATATCTCCCGATTTAGGGATTATGGAAAGCTCTCACATATTGATCTGGAGAAAATCAGGCTGGGGAAGACCGTGGACCTTGACCAGTACGAGAAAGAGAATCCAAGGGATTTCACCCTTCTTAAGCGATCTAAACTCAGTGAGCTGAAAAGGGGTATATTTTATCAGACCCAGTGGGGCAATGTGAGGCCCAGCTGGCACATGGAGTGCGCGGCTATAGCCATGAAATATCTCGGCCCCACCTACGATATTCATATAAGCGGTATAAACCTCCTCTTTCCCCACCATGAGAACGCCATCGCCATCAGTGAGGCCCTCACCGATAAACCCCTGGCCCACTATTGGATCCATAACGAATTGGTCATGATCAACGGACAAACCCCCTCCGGTGTAGCCGATAACAAGGCCCTCACCTTGAAGGAGGTGCTGGACCAGGGCTTCACAGGCAGGGAAATCCGATATTGGTTGCTGAGTCGCCACTATCGGAAACCCATTTTCTTTTCTTGGCCCAAGCTGAAGGCGGCAAAAAACACCGTAGCCCATCTAGACAGGTTCGTCCAAAAGGTGTTCTCTTGCAAGGAGGGACCTCCGGATCCGGATATGGATCAGAAAGTTTATGATTTGAGACATGGATTCACCGAGGCCATGGATGATGATTTGAATATCGCCTTGGCCTTGGCGGCCCTGTTCCAGTTCACCCGTCGGATCAATCGGGTAATGGATCAAACCGGCCTGGCCCCTGGTGATCGGGACAAAATCCGGCGGATCCTGGAAAAGGTCAATTCCGTCCTGGCGGTAATGGACCTTGAGTTTCCTGAAGAAGACCATAGGATCAAGGCCCTTATTGAAGAGAGGGAACAGGCCAGAAAAAACAAGGACTGGGAAAAGGCCGACCAATTAAGGCAGAAATTGCAGGAAATGGGGCTGGAGGTGGTGGATACCAAAAGCGGGCCCCTGTGGCGGAGACTCAAAGAAAACGACTAATCCCCTTGCTCTTCCTATTCCTTCTCCACAAAACCCTTGCAGGGGTGGAAAAACTTGGGCCACTGCCCCCGGTTTCCATCCCAAGACTCGGGGCCGACACATTTTCCCAGGGCATGGGGCGTATTATGGTCCTTGTCGTTGGGAAAAAACTCAAATCGCCCGCACCTGGCACAGCATACCAAATCATTTGTTTCTCTTTTCATCCCATTTCATGGACCCGGGGCCTTGTTCCAGGCCTCACCTCCTTCCCGGCCGCCACGACCCGAGTCCCCGCTATCATGAGGCCTAAGATCACCTTGAGGGTTTTGAAATCAAAGGGCCTGAAAGCCCCTCGATAGGCCGCCACGGCAGCACACCCGCACAGAGAGCAATCCGCATCCTCCCCATAGGTGCAGGATTTGGGCTGCCCATCTGAGCTGAAACACCTCACCCTCTCGGTGACGGGGCAGGAGGAAAGGCTGTTCCACTGGTTGAACGCCTGATCACTCAGGAGCTGGCGGGCCATGGCCCTTGTAAATCCCACACGCTCTCCATGCCTTTTCCTGAGATCAAGGAGGTGCATGATTACCCGGTCCCGCTCTTCAAGGGGTATAAGAAGATCCGACCCGCCCCGGCCGCGGCTTGGCGTATAGAAGGAAAACCCCACGCCCTTGACGGGCAGAGCCATCATCTCTTCTACAAACTCATCCAGGGCGTGACGGTTAAGCTGAGAGATGGTCATATGCACGATAGGGGGCCGGGAGGCCTTGAGCACGTTTTTCACCGCCTCCCTGTATACGCCCCCGCCACGAATCTGATCATTGACGGCTTCAGGGCCGTCCAGAGACAGAATCCATTGGCCCCCGTCCAGTTCGGGAAACCCCGTAGTCCCGTTGGTAAAGGCCAGGGTGGCGTCAAAAATCCCTCCTGCTGCCTTACACAATTCCCATCTCAGGGTGGGTTCGCCGCCATACAATATGGCAGCCCTTAGGCCCTGGGATTTCAATGATCTCATGAATTGAATCATTTCCTCGTCGCCCAATTCATGGGGATGGTCCTGTCTCCACCAGTAGCAATGGCGACACTTAAGGTTGCAGCGGTGGGTGATGTCCAGGGCGACAGAAGTGGGCTGTTTGGTAAAAAGCCACTTGAGAAGGATAATGAATTTTCCAATACCGAGCCGCATGACGCCTACAGATTACTCATTTCGTAAGACTTTAGGTGTTTTGAGTGCTTGTGAGGATCGTGACCTCATTTTAAAATGCTGAAATGCATTGGCCTCAATGGGGGAGGAGCTGATAGGATGGCGGAGAGAGAGGGATTCGAACCCTCGGTGCATCTTTCGACACACACTCGCT
>CAZNLL010000094.1:0-16298 GCA_964573885.1 uncultured Desulfobacteraceae bacterium
TCACCAATAGTGATATCCAGACCCTGGATATAAAATGACATAACTTGCTGTTTTTACTACAGTTATATGCCTAGAATCTCGCTGGGTTTGCAACAACGGGGTAAAGTCATGGGATATTCAGGGGGAGGGGCAATCAGGGGCCCAACAGGACATTTCTCTTTCTTACAAAATCCACCACCCGTTGTGCCGCCTTGAGGGCTTCCTCTTTATCGGAGTGAATGATCAGTTCAGGGGCTTCAGGCGGTTCATAGGGAGCAGAGACGCCGGTGAATTCCTTGATAATCCCGGCCTTGGCCTTATGGTAGAGCCCCTTGGGGTCCCGGAGGGCACAAACCTCCGGGGGGCACTTCACATAAATCTCAAAAAAACGCCCTTTTGGAATAAGATCTCTCACGCCCTGCCGATCCTCCCGGTAGGGGGAGATAAAAGCGGTGATGGCGATGATCCCTGCATCCACAAAGAGCTTTGCCATCTCACCGATACGGCGGATATTTTCCACCCTGTCCTGGGCGGCAAAGCCCAGGTCGGAACAGAGACCATGGCGCACATTGTCGCCGTCGAACACATAGGTGGAGCATCCCTTTTGGTGAAGTTCTTTTTCCACGAAATGGGCGATGGTGGATTTACCCGAGGCCGACAGGCCCGTAAACCAAAGCACGGCCCCTTTGTGGCCATGCATCTGCTCCCGATCCTCTCTGGACACCTGGCCGTTGAACCAGGTCACATTATTCCCGTTTACTGCTTTTGTTTCCAAGGGTCGCCCTCTCACAAAACATCTCTGAAATAGCCTATGGTTTTCTCCAGTCCCTGGTCCAGGTCCACCGTGGGTTCCCAACCAAGCCTCTCCTTGGCCAGGGTGATATCCGGCCGGCGCTTTAAGGGGTCATCCTGGGGCAGGGGTTCAAAGATAATCCGGGATCCACTGCCGGTAAGGGCAATCACCTTTTCGGCCAGTTCCAGGATGGTGAACTCCCCGGGATTTCCCAGGTTCACGGGGCCGGTAAAATCGTCCGGGGCATTCATCATCCGGACCATCCCCTCGATCATATCGTCCAAATAGCAAAAGGAGCGGGTCTGAGAGCCATCCCCAAAGACAGTGATATCCTTTCCTTTCAGGGCCTGGACAATAAAATTGCTGATGACCCGCCCATCGTTGGGATGCATTCTGGGTCCATAGGTATTGAAAATGCGCAACACCCTGATATTGACCCCGTTTTGCCGGTGATAATCAAAAAACAGGGTCTCGGCGCAGCGCTTGCCCTCATCATAGCAAGACCTGGGTCCAATGGTATTCACGTTTCCCCAATAGTCCTCCTTTTGGGGATGCACCGTGGGATTGCCATAGACCTCGCTGGTGGAGGCCTGAAGGATCTTGGCCCCCACCCGCTTGGCCAGGCCGAGCATATTGATGGATCCCATGACACTGGTCTTCACCGTCTTGACGGGATTGAACTGATAATGGACAGGGGAGGCCGGGCAGGCCAGGTTATAGACTTCATCCGCTTCAAGGAAAATGGGCTGAACCAGATCGTGGCGGATCAGTTCAAAATTGGGGCTTGAGAGGAGCTGTCTGATATTTTGCTTGGTGCCGGTAAAAAAATTGTCCAGACATATGGTATCGTGCCCTTCTTCCACCAGGCGATCGCACAGGTGGGAGCCCAAAAAACCGGCCCCGCCGGTAACAAGGATCCGTTTCTGAGTATGAAGCATTTCCTATTCCATCCGTTTTCACACGTCGCTAAAAAGGCCTTCTTCCGGGACCGCGGTCCCGGCCCGGCCTTTTGGTAAGTCTGTTTCCACTTTCTGTCAAGAGAAATGTTGGCAGGCCCCCGGGAGGTCATCAGAAGTGGGTCAATGGGGGCTTGCCAATGGGTAAGACGTTAAATCCAATCTCAAAAAGCCCCTTGTGATCCAGGATATTCCTCCCGTCAAAGATAAAGGCGGGCTTGGTCATGGACCGGTATATCCTTTCATAGTCCAATTCCTTATAAATATCCCATTCCGTCATCACGGCAATGGCATCGCAGCCGGAGGCCGCTTCATAGGCATCACCTTCATAATGTATTCCCTCGAGTTCCTGAAGGTCGAACCTCGCGTTATCCAGGGCCTGGGGGTCGGTAATGATCAGCTCGGCCTTCTCTTCCGCCAGTCTCTTGGAAATAAATATGGCAGGGCTTTCCCGGGTGTCCCCGGTGTTGGCCTTAAAGGCGAACCCAAAGAGACAAATCCTTTTTCCCGCCAGGGTATTGAACATGGTGCTGAGCATATTCAGGATGAACCGTTCTTTCTGATAATCATTGATCCGGACCACCGCCTCCCAGTAATTGGCCACCTCTTCGAGATTGTAGTGCCGGCAAAGATAGACCAGGTTCAGGATATCCTTCTGAAAGCAGGAACCGCCGAATCCCACACTGGCATTCAAGAACTTGGCGCCCACCCGGCTGTCCAGGCCGACGGCCCGGGCGACCTCTGCAATATCGGCCCCTGTCTTTTCACACAGGGGGGTGATGGAGTTTATGGACGAGATCCTCTGGGCCAGGAAGGCATTGCCCACCAGCTTGGAGAGCTCGCTGCTCCAGATATTGGAGGTGATAATCCGTTCCTCCGGAACCCAGGTGGCATAGATCTGGACGAGCTCTTCCCGGGCCTTTCTGCCCCTTTCCGTTTCCCTGGACCCTATGAGAACCCGATCCGGGTCTCTTAGGTCCTGGATGGCGGTGCCTTCGGCAAGAAATTCCGGATTCGAGAGCACCTCAAACTGGACCCCATTATTTGTGGAAGTAAGAATCCGCTCCATAGCCAGGGCGGTCTTGACCGGCAAGGTGCTCTTCTCCACGATGATCTTATCGGATTTCGCATGCTCCCGTATCTGCCGGGCCGTTCTTTCCCAATACTGGAGGTCTGCGGCCATTCCCGCACCCGCGCCAAAGGTCTTTGTAGGGGTGTTGACGCTCACAAAGATGATATCGCACTCTCTGATCCCCTTTTCAATGTCTGTGCTGAAAAAGAGATTCTTGTCTCTTACCCCGCGGACAATCTCTTCAAGCCCGGGCTCGTAGATGGGAAGCCTGCCTGAGTTCCACTGGGCAATGCGTTGGGGATTGATATCCACCACCAACACCTTGTATTGGGGACATTGATGGGCAATCATGGCCATGGTGGGGCCGCCCACATAACCGGCCCCTATACAAAGGATACTTTTCTCGAAGGCCATTTCATTATCCTCCTCAATCCAGCCCCCGGCCCTGAGACAGGGGCGGCATTTCAAATCTGACGGCTTCGTAAAAAGTCCACCTGCCGCGTTGCGCTGCATCTGAAGCTTTTTACTGTGCCCTCCACTTTGATGGCTTTTTACAATTCATCAAATCTTGACATAATAAATATTTATACCTATATTTTCCAACATTTACAAGTGGGCCATTTCACAGAAAAGGAAAAAAACATTTCTTAACATAGCCGGATGCCCGCCGCAAAGCGGTGGGCCTGCGTCGAGCCAAGCGCGTAATACAAAAAATCGAAGCATCATAGGAGGAAGGCATTCTTTACGCGGCATACACACTCCTCTCGGGGGCCTTATTTCTATTCCTTTTCCCCCCTTTCTGGCTTTATACGCGCCTTACTGGACGTCACGGCCGGCACCTTGAAGAGCGCCTGGGTCTTGTGGCGCCCCCCTCATTTCGCCGCTCAAAGGGGGGTCCCAGGATTTGGATCCACGCCGTTTCCCTGGGAGAAGTCAAGGTCGCCGCTTCCCTCTGGAAGGCTTTGGAACAGCGCTTACCCCAATGTTCCCTTTTTATCTCCACCACCACCCCTCATGGCCGGCAGATGGCCGAGGAGATGTTCGGAGACGCTGTCCCTATAGCCTATGCCCCCCTTGATTTCCTCGGGTGCGTCCGCAAATCCCTCTCCCATGTCCGGCCCCAGGCCATGGTCTTTCTGGAGACTGAGATCTGGCCTTCCTGGGTTGCCGAGGCCCGGCGCAGGGGCATAAAAATTGCGCTCGTCAACGGCCGCATCTCGCCCAGGTCCATCCAGGGGTACCTGAAACTGCGCCCTTTTTTTCGAGAGGTCTTGCGCAACTTCGATGCCTTCAGCATGATCCTAAAGGAAGACGCAGAGCGGATTCAGGCCATGGGGGCGGACCCCGCAAAGATTGAGATCAACGGGAATGCCAAGTACGACCTGCTGGCCGGGGCTGCAGAGCCTCAAATAGAGCACCAGATGCGACGCCTCCTAAATCTTGGCCCCCAGGAGCGGGTGTTCGTGGCCGGGAGCACCCGGGAGGGTGAGGAGGCCATGATCCTGGACGTGTATGAAAAAATTCTCCAGAAGTTCCCCCATGCCCTTCTCATCATTGTCCCCAGGCATATTGAGAGAACGCCTGCCATCGGGGCCCTCCTGGCAAAACGGGGCTTCTCTTACCAGCACCTCAGCCGGCTGAAGGAAGGTGGGGAAAGACGACAGGAAAAGGTGGTCATTGTAAATGTCTTTGGAGAACTCTTCAAGATCTACAGTGTGGGGACCCTTGTCTTCTGCGGGGCCAGCCTGGTTCCCTTGGGCGGACAGAATCCCCTTGAGCCGGCCGTGTGGGGAAAGCCCGTATTCTACGGCCCCTCTATGGAGGACTTTCTGGATGCCAAGGCCCTTTTGGAATATGAAGGCGGGGCTGTCCCCGTGAATGGTCCAGGGATGCTTGCAGAAAAGGCCCTCTGGTTTCTTGAGCATCCAGAAGCGCTTAGGGCTTTGGGGGACGGGGCCAGACGGGCCGTGCTAAAAAACCAGGACGCCGCCGGGAGGCATGCCCGGGTCATCGCCCGGTTGCTGGAACAAGGAGTAAGAAATGACCATAGATCGAGAGAGCGTTGAGGCCCTGTACAAGGGCCTGGCTCCAAAGACCAAGGCCCGCATCAAGCAAGCCGTTCATGAAATCGTCAAGGCCAAAGAGGGCGGCGGAAAGGTGGTCGCCGTAGTGGGCAGCGGGCCCAACCTCCACGAAGGCGTGACCACTCTGTTGGCGGAACTCATGGCCAAGGGGATCATTGACGGGGTCTCCACCAGTTCCGCCGTAATCAATCACGAGATGGCCGGCACCCTGGAAAAGGTCAAACGTCTGGATGGTGAGGCCCTTGGATTCGACCCGGCCAAACTCCCCTCGGACGGCCGTTTCGAAGTGAGCCTCCTCTCCAAGGCCCGGCTGGAGACTTACGCCCGAGAGGTCCCGGTGGATCTGGCCTTTTACAGAAAGATGGCCCGCGCCCGGGCCAGGGAGGCGGTCATCAAGGTGGCCGGCAATGTGGCCTATCCTTCGGGACTCCGCACGGAGGCCCTGGCCCGGGACGTGCTCCGTTTGGCCAGGCGTTACGGTATCCCCTTTGAACAGATGGTGGGTTACGGCGCGGATCCCTACACCATGATCGGTGCAGGAGTGAAGTACCGGCTCCCCGTGTTGGTCACCGTGCCCCAGTTGATCGGAGGGGGTGAGGTGGGACTGGCCATTGGTGATTCCATCCCCGTTTCAGAACGCTGTCAGCGCATCGCCAGGCTTATGGACAGTGCAGAAGTGATTATTGAATCGGCCCTGGCCCTCTCCCAGGAGATCCACGACGGGCCCTTTGAACGCTTTACCGGGCACGGGATCTGGACGGATTGGGAGGGGAGCTGGACCTATTCTCTGGCCCGGAAGCGGATCATTCGTATCGACCTGGATCCCAACCTGGAGCGGGCCTGGGTCAAGGAGCGCAAGTCAGGCACAGTGAGCCAGGCCGTTGACAAGGGGCTTCCCAAAACCAAGCTCATGGGCATCCCCTTTCGCATGGAGATGTCAGGGTTTGCCCGGGTCCCGGGCAGCCTTCCTATTGTGGGAGACATCGGGGAGGTATGGCCCGTCCTGGCCCTCAGGGTTTCAGACGCCCTTGGAATCAAGCTGGATTTTATGAGCCACAAGCAGTCCACCCCGGCGGGCCAAAAAATGCGGGCGTGGATCGTAAGACAGGTAAAACCCGTGGACAGGGAAAAGATGTTCGCCGCGGCCCGGGAATTGTTCCAGCCCGGCCGGGGTACACCCCCTATGGACCTTTGAGGCGCCCTAACACCCCTCATCCTCCACAATGGTGAAGCCGGTCGGCTGTTCTTCTTCGGCCTGGGGCCGGGTCTCCTTGACCTCTTCCTTTATCTCCATGAGCCGCTTTTGAATTAATGCCCTTTTTAGGATGGCCTGATCAGGATTGACCAGAGACAGGATAAGACCCAAGAGGATCAAGATGAGCGCCGCTCCTGCCTTCACCTTTCGAGATCCCTTGGGGAGAGCTTCAGGCCGGCCGAACCGCTTTTCCACCCCTTCCACCAACCAAAAGGCCCCCACCGCCATAAGGCAGACGAAAAGGGCGATCAAACCGGAGTGGAGCCCCAGGACATGGGAAAGGGTGACCTGCCCCATATGCCCGGCCTTGTAGAGGTTTTCCAACACGGGGAAAAATTCGGCAAAGACAAAGGAACCTAAAATCATACCCACGATAAACACGAGCCCGTCCAGCCGGCCCGAGACCGTGGCCACCACAGAGGTGGTAGGGCAGTACCCCCCCATCACAAAACCCACGCCCAGGGCAAGCCCTCCCACGATCTGGGGCCACACATAGGTGGGCAGAAGGTAGACCCGGCTTAAGTCGATCCAGCCGAAGACGGAGAAATAAAGCAGACCCAGCATGCAGACCACAATGGCGGTAAACATGACCTTGAGGACCGCAAAATCTCTCAGGTAAAAAACAGCCACCAGTTTTCTCGGGTTGCCAAATCCGGCCCGCTCCAGGAGAAAACCGAAGCAGAATCCGATAAGACCGGCCACTTGGAGGCTGTAAGCAAAATCAAACCAACCCAATTTATACAGGGGTCCCATCAGAGCCACTCCTTTCTAAAGAAGTAGGCCCCTCCATAGGCGCCGGCAAAGATGCAGAACATAAAGATCCAGCTCCCAAAGGCGAGCTCCGAGGCTCCGGTCAGGGCCTGACCGCTCGTACAACCCCTGGCCAGCCTGGCGGCAAATCCAGAGAGAACCCCTCCCCCTAGAGCCAGCCAGAGCCGGGCTGAAACCCCGATAGAGGGCCCCCGTGAGACCTGGCCCTGGACCCTGTTGGAAATAAACGCGGAAAAAAGCCCCCCAAGGCCGGCGCCCATGGTGAGGAATACGAGCCAGGCCGTCAAGGGGGACCGGCCTCCACGAATATATTTAGAAAAGTAGCGGTTTTCCTCCGCGTGATCCGGGGCGACCGCCTTGATCCCTCCAGCGGCGATCCTGGCAAAGGAGGATGAGGACCCCAGCCCCCGGCCCATGGTATAGAAGGTGAATAACAAGAGGAGCCCCAATAACACGCCTATGACATAGGGATTGTTGTAGCGGAGATTATTCATGATCGCATTCCTTTTATCATGGAGGTTGGGTAAAGACCGGATGAACCAGACCGGTTTACCCCGGCCTCAGGGTCACCAGGGTGGCACCCCAACTGGAGGGACCCGAATCCAGGCCGAAGGCCTCAACCCTGGGATGTTTTCTGAGAACCGATTCCACGATGCGGCGGAGAACGCCCTTGCCTTTTCCATGGATGATCCTCACCTGGTAAATCTTCCGCTCGAGGCAGGCCTCCAAATATTCCTCTACCACCGAGGCGGCGTCCTTTGGATCAAAGGTATGAAGGTCCAGAATGCCGTTGATGGGTAACTCCAACGTTTCCTCATCCATCACCTTATCCCATTTGGCGGCCGCCCTCAGAACTTGACTTTGGGGGCCTCCTGCCGTTCTTTCGGGACTTCATAAAAGGTGGCCTTTTCAAAACCGAACATGCCGGCAAGCATGTTTGTAGGAAAGGATCGTATGGTGGTGTTATAGGCCCTCACCGTCTCATTGTAACGCCGCCTTTCAACGGCGATCCGGTTTTCCGTCCCCGCCAGTTCGTCTTGGAGACGAATAAAATTGGTATTGGCCTTCAAATCCGGATAGCGCTCCACCACCAGCATTAGCCGGGAGAGGGCCGAAGTCAGTTGATTATTGGCCTCGATCTTATCCTCGGTGGTGCCCGCGCCCGCGACCTTGGCACGGGCCTCGGTCACTTTGAGAAGGACCTCTTTTTCATGAGCTGCATATCCCTTGACCGTCTCCACATAATTGGGGATGAGGTCATAGCGCCGCTGCAGTTGGTTTTCCACCTGGGCCCACGCCGCCTTAACCGACTCATCCATGGCCACCAGACGGTTGTAAGTGGATTTCAGGTAAAAAAAGGGGATTAAAATGATCAGGACCACCACGCCTGCAATGATGAGTCCCGTCTTCTGGGTTCCAGTCATTTCACCCTCCAAATTCATCCACAAGAGTTGACAACGCCCTTACCTGAGAAAGGTATGTCTTGAACAGGGTCCGCATTTCATCATCCTTCATCTTCACTTTGTCCTCCTTCACGGCGAGGAGGGTTTCAAACACAGGGCCATCAATATCAAAGGTCTCCGCAGTTCGCTGAATCAGGTCCCGCCGCTTTTCAGGAATCGCCTCCCCTTTGAGATCAAGGAGGGCCTCAAACACGGCGAGGATGGAAAGGATGGAATCGCTGATAAGGGCGTGCAAGGCCTTTGCCTTGCCGTCTGTATTTAAAAAGGCTTCTCTGAGGAGCAAAAGCTTTCCCTTGATCTCCCGCTCACACTGGAGTCTCAAAAACTCCGGCTTCAGGACCAGGTCCTGGAGGATGTCTTCCCCGTAAACAAGGGTATGGTACCGCTGAAGGTCCAGGTATTCGATGGGAAAGACGTCCAGAGAAGAACGCACATATCCCCGGGTTACAAACAGGGGAACGGCCACGTTGCTTTTCCGCCATTTCTTGACCACCTTCAGGGAGCGATCCAGGTCTTCTATTCCCTTTTCCGAGAGGACAATCATGAGGTTGATGTCCGATTTGCCGGGGCGGTATTCCCCGCGTGCCGCGCTTCCATAGCAAAGGATGCTTACAAGGTCTTCTCCGTAAAGCCCTTTATAATCGAAAGTGATTTCTTCAAATATTTGCTTTGGATCCTGTGGACTTTTTCCCATGAAATCCTCCTTTTGGGAGATCAAAAACCGCCGCCGGCCCCGCCCCCGCCGCTCATGCCGCCGCCAAAGCCGCCAAAGCCGCCGCTGAAGCCGCCAAAGCCGCCGCCGACCCCTCCGCCTCCATAGCCCCTTCCGTAGCCTCCTCCCCCAAAGAGCAGGGGCAGGAAGAGAAACCAGGCGCCCCCCCGGCCCCTGGAAAAGAGAAAAAAGGCAATGATAATCAGAACGATGGGAACAAGGGAGAAGAGGGTTGAACGCCCCTTTTGGGGGGCCTTTTTAGAGGGAGCACCGGTCAATTTGACGCCCTCATGATCGGCAATCACCTTGGCCACGGCAATGGTCCCGTTGAGCAGTCCGGCACCGAATTTGTTTTCTTTGAGATGGGGAATCATGTATCGATCGCGGATCTCTCCCACCAGACCGTCGGGAAGCATCCCTTCCACCCCGTATCCGGTCTCGATGCGCATTTTCCGTTCTTTAAGGGTGACAAATATGAGGACCCCTTTGTCTTCCCCCTTTTTCCCGATCCCCCACGCACTGTAAAGGCGGCTGGTATAATCATTGTATTCCGCCCCGCCAATATCCGGCATGGTCACCACCACCACGGGGATTCCGGTTTTATCCAGGAGTTCCTTGGAGATCAGGCCGATTTTCTCTTCATAGGCCTTGGGGATCACATCGGCGAAATCATTGACGAGGCCCCGGGGCTTGGGGAAAGGCCGCTCGGCCCGGCCAAGGTCTTGAACCAGGAAGAGGACGGCCAAAAATGACAGAAGGAAAAAGACTGATCTCCAAAAAAACCTAAGCTTCATCATGGTGCTCGATCCCCGGGGCTTCGCAAAAGGGTTATATTTATTGGTTCCCAAAATTTGCCCTCCTTCCAGTCTAAAACAAAAATCAACCGGCCTTGAGGAGGGAATAGATCTCTATGGGTTCTTCTATCCCCTTGAGCTGGGCCTTTCCCCGTTCATAGATAGACCACAGGCCCTGGATCATTCTTTTGGTCTCTTCTCCGACAAGAATATCTCCTCCCGAGGCGTGGGCCGCCAGACGGGCCGCCAAATTGGTGACCGGTCCACTTGCCGTGTAGGTCATTCGGGTTTCCAGGACCCCCTCAAACCGGGTCATGCCCACAAGGGCGGTGCCGGAATTGATGCCCATATTCACGGTGATTTCCTCAAAGTCAGGCCCCAGATCCCGGTTGATCTCTAGGGTCCTGTCATGAATGTCAAAGGCGGTTCTCACCGCGTTAACGGCATTGGTCCTGGCGTCGTCGTCCTTGAAAATAATCATCAATCCGTCTCCCGAGGTCTCGTTAATATCCCCGTGAGACCGATGAATGGGGTCCACAAATCTGGAAAAGACCTTTTCCACCATGTCGTTCACTTCCGTCTCGGAACGCCTGGTGCTGAGCTTGGTATATCCTTCCAGGTCCAGGAATAATACGGTAACATCTCTCTTTTCTTTTTCCTGATTAAGCAATTCGGGATTCTTTTCCACCAGGTTTCGGACCGATTGGGGGACAAAGGGGGATAGGTGGGCGAGCATCTGGGTGATCCTGATCTTATCCTGGGTCATTTCCCAGTGCCTTTTGGCATGAAAAAGGACATGACTAATGGTTTCTGAAAAATCCTTGAGCAAATAAAAGGCCTTTCGGGTAAACCGTGTCCCCGGGCGAGCCACCACGCTCACCACGGCGAGGACATCACGGCCCACGAAGACGGGCATGGCCGCCTCGGGCCCGATCTGGACCTGAGAACCGTCGTGTCTTTTCACGGGCTGGCTTTTGGAGACCACAACCCCCTTTCCCTTCTTAACGGCCTTCTGAATGGCCGGCCGGCTGCGCTTGCAAACCAGGCAGTTTACCGGCCTGTCGTAGAGGGCACACTGCAAGGGCCTGGTATACTCCCTGGCTTGGGGGTCCAGAAGCAAGATACAGCACTCCATGGCATCGGGAATCACGTCCCTGATCTCCCCCCGCATGGCCTCAAGGATATCGTTCACCTCCATCAAAGGGGCCATCTTCTGAGCCATGCGACGCTGGGCATCAAATCGTTCTTTAAAATATCTTTCCATGCGTTATATTTTGCGCTGCTCTCCTTTTATTGATACCGAAGAATAAGGACGATTGCAACCGTGCGTTTGTGGACCGGCCTGCTTTTTGCCCTTTTCGAATGTCTTGACTTTTCATATAATTGGCTTTTTAAAAGTGTTGCTCCGTGAAAAGGATATTTTTGTGTTGTAGCGATGACCGCGTCTATGAACCCTAAGGCCCTGCTTTTATTGGGTCTCCTCTTGGGCGCCCTCTCTTTCTGCCCTGCCTGCGCCCACTGGAGCAATGTGCCCTTTCCCTTTGATTTTAACCGGTTCAAGGACCAGCCCATCCCGGAGGATGTGGCCCCCTGGCTTAAAGGAGGGGAGCAGAGTTCGGTGACAACCCGCATAAAGAAAGTCGCTCAAAAGATCTCAGGAGATAACCGGCGGGAACGCCTTTTTCGCGCCATGCAGTATGTGTGGAAGGTCTTTTCCTATGACCGTCGGCTTAACACGGAGAAATTCAAGCGGACCGCAGACGAGCTTTTCAAAAGCCGGATTCTGGGAGGGTGCAGCGATTATGCCCTGGCCGAGATCACGCTTTTCCGGGCTTTGGGCATCCCTGCCCGCATGGTGGTTACGGCCAATGTGGACTGGATGTATCAGTACCAGCAGGATCGCCTTTCCATGACCGAGGGACACAGCTTTATCGAGGTCTTCTTGGAGGATTCCTGGTACTTGGTGGACTCCACGTACCGTCTCTTTTTTACCCATTATAACCCGGCCCTTGGCAGCTATCCCCATGGCGAGTACTTCTGCGGCCGGGGCAGGGATTTCTGGGACATGGGCCTCAGGAGCGGCCAAGATTTGGACCGGATGCTCGGGGAACAGGCCCTCAACTATGGGAGAGGCTTTAAAGAACCTTCCTATCCGAGGTATCCCATTTAACCCCCGGCGGTGGAGGAATTTTTCCGGTGCGAACCTCTAAATGGCGGTTCAGCATGGTGATCATGGGCATGGGGGCTGTGCTCTTGATGGGGGCCTGTGCAACGCCTCCCACCGTGTCCGTTTTTTTTGAGCCTCCCGAGGCCCCCACCTTTGTGTTCCCTCCGCAAAGGGGTCTCACCCTGTATCTGGGACCCATCACAGGTTATGACCATACCTTGTGGTACAAACTTGGCGAGGAGGCCTGGTATCTGGAAAAAACGCCCTCATTGATTGTTCAAGAGGCCCTGGCCGAAGAGCTTAGGTGCATGGGCATCACCCCCTGTGAGAGGCCTTCAGAGGGTCAAGGACGACTGGAGGTGGAAATCAGGTGGTTCGCGCCCTATGGGTACAACTGCTTTTCCGCCGCCGTCATCCTGTCCCTTTCCTTGTATCCCCGGGACATGACCCGCCCTGTGTGGCGGGGAAAGCTCGAGGGAGGCGCCTTTTCCCGCCCCGTGATTTGGACGGGGAACCAAAAAAGAGAAGCCATGGGAAAAGTGCTTTCAAGGGCCCTGGCCAAAACCGTCAGGCAATTGCCCTGGAAGGCGGGGTTTCTCCGGGCTGTGAGCCGGCTTGGGAAGGGGACAAAGGAACCGGTAAAAATGTCACCCGCCGGTTAATTTTCCTTTGATTTCCTTACTCCAAAAGGGTATGGTTTAATTCTTTGAATATATGCAGGTGGAGGGGGCTATGGCCCCGGATCAGGGATAGTCATGTCCCGGTCATTTCATAGGGTTTGATGCCATGTTTTCACGGGTGCTAATCGGATAAAGGAGGTTTGCCATGAAAGGCAGGGGAAGAAAAACGTTGGTGTTGGTTTTGGTGGTTTTGACGGGCTTGTTCATAACGTCTAATATTCCTCTTTCAGAAGGGGGGGGCCTCCTGGACAGGCTCCTTGGAAACTTCAAGAAAGAACACAAACCGGTGGAGCCCTTGGTCCCTGAGGGCGTTCAGATCAAACCGGGCTTCAAACCTGGAAAAGGGGTGCCCATTGGAACGGTCCAGATGGTGACCGGCCAGGTGCTGGTGGTTCACAAGGGTGAATCAGCGGCCTACAAACTGGATAAAAACCTGCCCGTCTTCACAGGAGATATCCTCATCAGCGAGGAGGCCTCAAGGGCCAGCATCAAACTCAATGACCGGAGTGTGATCGGCCTGGCGCCCCAGTCCAAGCTGGTCATTGATAAATCCATTTATGATCCGGAAAAGAACAAGAGGTCCTCTTTCGTGAGCCTCCTCTGGGGAAAGGCCCGTTTTGTGGTGGCCAAGATCAGTGGAGACTCGGAATACCAGGTCAAGACACCCACTGCGGTGTGCGGCGTGAGGGGATCCGATTTCGCCCTGGCTGTTACTCCAGAGCTTGAGGAGACCTCGGCCCTGCCCGGTTTCTTACAGCCTCTCGTGGTGGGTAAGGCTTACGCCCAGGTTGTTATCAGCGCCATGACCATGGTGGTGACCGGGGCAAACACCACGGTCGCCTTCACGGGCGCGGTGGGAGGCACCCAGATCGTGGGCTCCCTGTCCCTGAGTTTTGCCACGGCGACCGCGGCAGCCAGCGCGGCCGCGGCCCTCACTCCGGCCATGGTGGGAGCCATCTTGAACTCAATATTCCCGAACCTGGCGGCCATAAGCATGCCCCCCGGATTTAGGGAAGGGCATTAGGCCCAAAGGACCATAACGTTTCCCTCACAGGGGTTTCCCCTGTGAGGGCCCCCCCTAAATCTTTAATCCCACCAAAAAGCCTTCATGGATGGCGTCCAGGGCCTTTCGAGGCCCTTTGGCATCGCCGATAACATAGAGCTCCGAGACCAGCCCTTCAAGTTCACCGGCCAGGCCGTCCTCGGCCCTTGAACCCACGGCCAAAACAACGGAATCCGCAGGCAGGAGCCTGATCTCCTCTCCCTTCTCCACTTTCAGGCCCTCAGGGGTTATCTCCACGGCCTTGGTCCCTGTCATGACGGTCACACCCAGACGTCTCAATTCCGCCATCACGGTCCACCGGGTGCTGAAGCCGATGTCTACCCCGGCCCTTCCGGTCATTTCCACCACCGTGACCTCCTTGTTTCCTTTGTTCAAGAGCGCCGTGAGAGTCTCCATGGACTCGGCCTGGTTTGCCATCAAAAAATGCAGGACCTCCGGATCCAGGGTTCCCTGATGGGCCAGGTACAGGGCTGTTTCCAGTCCCACGGCATTGCCGCCCACAACGGCCACCCTTCTCTGGAGTCCTATGCGGCCGGCCAAGACCTCCCAGGCCTGGACCACATGATCCCGGTCCACGCCCGGCATGTCCGGGCGAATCGGCCGGGCCCCTGTGGCCAGGACCACCGCGTCCGGGGACCGCTTCTTTACCAGGGCCGCATCCGCCTTCTTTCCCAGGATGATCTCCACACCCAGGGCCTTCAGGTTGTTTTCCAAGTCTTGGGCGGCTGTAACCAGTTCTTCCCTGCCCGGGATAAGCCGGTTCAAGAGGAGCTGTCCTCCCAGACTCCGGTGCTGCTCCACCAGGGTGACCCTGTGACCCCGTTCCGCCGCGGTGCAAGCGGTCTTCATAGCGGCCGGTCCGCCCCCGATCACCAGCACCTCCTTCGCCTTATCGGCGGGCACCACCTCCAGTTCGCCTTCCCTCCCGGCCCTGGGATTAACCAAACAGGCGGCGGGTTTAAGTTGAAAGATGCTGTCAAAACAGCCCTGGTTACAGGCGATACAGTGATAAATGAGGTGGGATCGCCCCTCTTTGGCCTTGTTTGCAAAATCGGGATCCGCGATGAGGCCCCTTGCCACGGTAACCAGATCGGCCTGTCCGTTACGCAGGATCTCCTCTCCTGCCCGCGGGTCGTTGATTCGATTGCTCGCCAGAACCGGAACGGAGACGGCGGATTTAATGCCTTGGGCCAGGTACACATAGGCCTTGTGAGGCACCCCCATGGTCAACTGGGGGATACGGGTTTCATGCCATCCTCCGGTGACGTTAAAAAGATCCACCCCGGCCTTTTCGGCCTCTGCGGCAAAGGCCCTGGACTCTGTGTTCGTGTGGCTCCCCTTCACGAAATCATTGCCCGCAATGCGCATCAGTACCGGATATTCCTGACCCACCGCGGCTCTTACTTTTTCCACCACTTCCAGGCCGAAGCGCATCCGCTTTTCCAGGCTCCCGCCGTAGGAATCCTCACGGAGGTTGGTGAGGGGCGAGAGGAACTGACTGATCAAGTATCCCGCGGCTGCAAGAATCTCCACGGCATCAAAGCCCGCCTCTTTTGCCCTCAGGGCGGCCCGGGCAAAGGCGTCCTGCACCATGGGGATCTCTTCCCGTTCAAGGGGCCTCGGGGTCTCGCCCGTAAAGCGGGAGCGCACGGCCGAGGCCGAGAAGGGCTTCCGACCGCCCATCATGGAGGAGTGGGTGTAGCGGCCCGCCTGATAGAGCTGGGCCGCAATCTTGGCGCCTCCCTCCTTCACCGCGCCTGTCAACCTTCTGAGGCCCGGGATAAAGCGGTCATTACTGATGGATACCATACTGTCCATGCCTGCATAGTCATCAATGACGCAACCCCCTGCTATGATCAGTCCCACCCCGCCTTTGGCCCTGGGGGTGTAGAAATCCACCAGGCGGTCTGTCACCGCTCCATGAGGCGTATATCCCAGGTGCATGGCCGTCATGACAATACGGTTCTTGAGGTTCATGGTGTTGATGGTGATGGGGGAAAACAGATAGGGAAATTCCATGATCCACTCCTTTTCTTTTTGGGGTTTTTCTCCGAGCCCTTCACGGGCGGGTATCATTTTAGTTTAGGCTCTTACACGGGCGGATGGATGCACCAAGGCTGCAGCATCGCGCGGTATCGCCTGGAAAATCAGTCTTGGGGGGCCTCTTCTTTCATATAGGCCCTTTTCTTCAAGATCGCCCGGATAAAGGCCCACACGATGAGCAGGGCCCCCAGGGCGAAAAGAATTTCATAGAGGTGGTAGGAGAGATAGGTAAACCAGGTCATCTTTCCTTTCAGGGAGGCTTGCCATGCCTCCTCCAGCTTCTCTAAAGGCACGGAAAGGGCGTTCAAAAAGGCGCTCTCCGCTCCTTCACCCCCTTTCATGCGTTCCAAGACCTGAAGCAACCCTTGAGTGCCGAACTCATCCACAATATAGGTGATAAAGCGCTTGCTTTCTTCATAGGCCAAAATCAAGGGACCGTCCTGATGAGGGAAGCCGTTTCTTAACG
>CAZNLL010000095.1:0-16142 GCA_964573885.1 uncultured Desulfobacteraceae bacterium
TCCACAATCATCTTGTTGACCAGCTGGACAATGGCGCTGTCCTCTTCTGTCATGCCCTCGATGTCTTCCTCATAGTCCTCTTCCCCGCCTTCAAGCTGCCCCAAAATATCCTCAATACTCCCAGTATCTGTGAGCATCCCTGTTCTTTTCACATCAAAAAACAGGTTGATCATCTCGTAGATATCGTCTTTCAAGGCAACGCAATATTCATAGGACCTGGCAGGGATGAGCCTTCTGATGGCGTCCCTTGCGGGAAGGTAATTGGGATTTTCCATGGCCACAATCACCTTTTCCCCCTCCTGTCCGATGGGGACAAAATAATTGCTTTTTAGGTAACTTATCCTGAGCCCTTTTAAAAGCTCACCCGGGATGACCATTTTGTCGTCATAGGGGATGAAACGGGCGTTATAGAAGATGGACAAGGATTTCCCGATGTCGGACTTGGATACATGAAAATCCTCCGTCAAGACCTTTTCCACGGTCTTCTTGCTCTTTCTGGCCCGGGACATGGCCTCATTCAGGTCTTTGGCGGTAACGATATTGTTGGTGACCAGGTAGTCGAATTTGGTGGGTCTGGACTTTTGAGCGGCCTTCTGGTTTTTGAAAAAGGCGATACCCAATATCCTGGCAATGTCCAGGACAGAGGTCTGATCCTCCCGGGTGAAGCGGTCCCCGCCTTTCTTGTTGATTAACTGAATGACGCCCAGGAGGTACTTGTTATAAGAGATGGGGGCCACCAAGACCTGGGTGGTTTTATACCCTGTCTTTTGATCCCATGTCTTGTCAAATCTCAAGTCGGGATTGATGACCTTGAGTTCTTCCTCATTATACACGTCCTTGATATTAAGGACCTTGCCCTTTGAGGCGCAATACCCGGCGATGCTTGAATTGCTGATGGGAACCCTTATTTCATTGACCTCCTCCCCGCTCTTCACCCTGGAGACGATCTGTTTCTTGATGCCGTCAACCACGTATACGGTCATGCGGTCTGCATCAAAAAAGCTCAAGATCTCGCCATGAAGATTCAGCAGGATGTCATTGGTGTCCGACGCCTCATGGATCCGGTTGGTGATGTTGTTAAGCCTTTTCTGGTAATCCAGCTCCCGTTCAAGGGTTTTTTCCTTGACCGAAGACACGGGGATACTTTTGGGAAAAGCCGCCATATGGAGAAACCCAAAAACCTGCCTGTTTCATGGTGTTCCTAAAAGCCCCGGAGGCTTCCAACCGCCCCCTGCAAGGCCGATAATCAAATAATTCTAGAAAATCTCACAAAATATGCAACATAAATATTCGTCCCCTCCTCTTGACCTCTTGAAACAGCCCTGGCAAAGGCCGCCTCTGAAGATCTGGTGATACTGTTTGCGAAACGCGTCAGGATAAAGTAAAAGGGGAGTCCAGAAAGAAAGCATGCCTTTATGCCCCGGAGGGTATTTTGCAGAATTTGATCGACAGTCACGCCCATTTGGATATGCACGATTTTGACAAGGACCGGGAGGCCGTCCTTGATAGGGCTGCTCGAGGCGGCCTGAGCCACATCATTACCGTGGGAATAGACCTTAACAGCTCTCTCCGGGCCCTGGAATTGAGCCGAAACAGCCCTATGGTGTTCAGTTCGGTGGGGGTGCACCCCCATAATGCCGAGGAGTATGGCCCCCATGACCTGGACCGCCTTTCCCAGGTCGCTTCAAAGCCGGAGGTGGTTGCATGGGGTGAGATCGGGCTTGATTTCTATCGCGACTATGCGGCCCATGCGGCACAAGAGGGGCTTTTTGAAAAACAGCTCCACATGGCCCATGAACTGAACCTCCCCGTCATCATCCATGACCGTGAGGCCCATGATGGCGTCTATGCCGCCCTCAAAAAAATGGGAAAGGGAGAAAGAAAAGGGGTCATTCACTGTTTCTCGGGTGATCTTGATCTGGCCGCCGCCTTTACGGAGCTGGGATATCTCATATCCATCCCCGGCACAGTGACCTACAAAGGGGCGAAACAGGTCAGGGATGTGGCCGCCCGGCTCTCTCTCGACACCATGCTTGTAGAAACGGATTGTCCCTTTCTGGCCCCGGTTCCCAAGAGGGGCCGGCGAAATGAGCCCCTTTTTGTCACCTTTACGGCCCAGGAAATCGCCCGCCTCAGGCATACGCATGTGGATGAGATCGCCGCAAAAACCTCCGAAAACGCCAAACGCCTTTTCTTGCTCCCTTAGATCATGTCTTATTCCGTCATCAATCCCCAAAACCCTCTGATCCTGGCCTCCGCCTCCCCTCGAAGGAGGGAGTTGCTTAACCGAATTCAACTCCCCTTCCGTTCCGTGCCGAGCCGGGTGAATGAGGACCTGGGCATGGCCGAGCCTGAAAGGCTTTGCCGGTTTCTGGCCGAGGCAAAGGCCAAAGAAGTCCAAGTCAGGACCGGGGGCCTTTGGACCCTAGGGGCCGATACCCTTGTGGTCATAGGCCGCGACATCATGGGAAAGCCCGGTGATGCCGCAGAGGCGCGGCACATGCTTACCCGCCTGGCCGGCAAAGAACACCGGGTGATTACCGGCCTCTGTGTCCGCCACCCCGGGGGCGGGACGGCTTTTTGCGAGGCGGTTTCCACGCGGGTCTGGTTCAAGGCGCTCACTGACCGCGAAATCGAGGCTTACCTGGCCACGGGTGAACCTTTCGGCAAGGCGGGGAGCTATGCCATCCAGGGAATCGGCTCTTTCATGGTGGAAGCCATATCAGGGTCTTACAGCAATGTAGTGGGGCTTCCCGTGTGCTCCCTCATCAAGGGCCTTTGTGCCACCGGAGCCCTGGCGGGCTTTCCCATGGCCCCTTAGGTCCAAGGCGTTTCTTCCCGCCCTTCCCGGCTCAGGGGCACCCTCTCTGCCGGATGATCTCGGAGAGGATGGCCCCCGCTGCCACGGCCACATTCAGTGACTCTACGGGCCCCTGGATAGGAATCCGCACCACCTGGTGACACCGCTCCTTGATCGTCCGGGTCAGGCCCTTTTGTTCATTGCCCAGAACCAGGACCAGGGGCCTTTTCCAGTCAAAGGCATACACAGACTCCGGGCCCTCCCCGGAGGTCCCAATAATCCAAAGGCCTTCCGCTTTCAAACGATCCAACCCCCTGCCCATATTCACAATTCTGGCAACGGGCAAGGAGGCGAGGGTGCCTGAAGAACGCTTGAGCACCTTAGCGGTCACTCCGGCCGATCGATCCTTGGGAATAATCAGGCCATGGGCCCCGAAAAAACCCGCCGTCCTGATGAGGGCGCCAAGATTGCCTTCATCCGTGATATGGTCCGCCGCCACCAAGAGTCCCTTTTCTCCCGCCCTCAGGGCAATCCCCAGCAGCTCATCCAGATCCGAATAGGCAAACCCCTCGGACAGGGCGACAATGCCCTGGTGGGTCACATCCGGCAGGAGGCGGGTGATCTCCCCGGCCGGCTTTGAAAAGACCGGGATACCCTGGTCTCTCGCAAGACCCAGGATCTCCCTGGCCCGGGGGGAGGTCTTTCCATGCTGGACCCAAAGCTCCCTGATTCTCATCCGTTTATGGAAAAGGGCCTCCCGGACCCCATGGAAACCGGAGACGGGAATCAGCGGAGGTGCACCACGGTCTTTTTTCATGATCAGGGGAAAGAAATATCAAAAAGGGCCTTGACCCTGGCCGCTCTTGAAGGGGTCCGGCACCGCGTGGATATGATGACGGCCTGCCCCTCACCGATGGCCTTTTCCAGGTCATCATTGATGATGATATAATCATACCAGGTGCAATTCTTCATGTCTTCCCTGGCCGTTGCCAACCTCGCTCGAACCACCTCTTCCAGGTCCGTGGCCCGCATCCTGAGCCTCCTCTCAAGCACCTCCAGGGAGGGCGGCATAATATACGTGAGCACAGCGTCTTGAAAGGCTTTCCTGATATTGCCCGCCCCTTGGAAATCCAAATCCAGGAGCACGTCCAGACCCGATGCCCTTTTGTCCTGGAGGCTGGAGAAGGCGGTGCCGTAATAATGGTCGTAAACCCGGGCCCATTCCACAAAAGCCCCGGCCTCGATCATCTCCTTGAAGGTCGATTCGTCCACAAAATGATAGTCAACCCCGTTCCTTTCATCACCCCTTGGGCTTCGACTCGTATGGGAAACGCAATACCTCAAACCGTGGATCCCTCCCATGAGGGCCTTGAGAATGGTGGACTTGCCCGCACCCGAAGGGGCTGAAAAGACAAAGAGGTGGCCTGACATGCCTATCCTTCCAAATCTTCCCGGCTCAGGGTGCAATTGGGGCTGAAGCGTTGTGCAATGGTCTCAGACTGGATGGCGGAGAGGATGACATGGTTACTGTCTGTGATGATGACCGATCTCGTTCGCCGGCCCTGGGTGGCGTCTATGAGCCTTCTGTCCTCGCGGGCCTCGTCTCTAAGTCGCTTAATGGGGGCGGCATTTGGCGAAACAATGGCGACAACCCGCCTGGAAACCACGGAATTTCCGAAACCGATGCTGATAAGCTTGGAATTCATGGACAAAGCTCCTTTCACTCAACGTTTTGCACCTGTTCCCTCAATTTTTCCAGCTCCGCCTTCATCTCCACCACAATCCTGGAGATGGTCGCGTCAGAGGCCTTTGAGCTCAGGGTATTGACCTCTCGGTTCATCTCCTGGAGAAGAAAGTCCAGCCTCCTGCCCAGGGCCTCATCCTGGGAGACATAAACTCGAAACTGGCTCAGGTGACTCCTGAGCCGGACAATCTCCTCTGTCACATCGGATCTGTCCGCCAGGATAGCCACTTCCTGGGCCACACGGGCCTCGTCCACCTCCACCTCCGCCAGCATGCGGTTGAGGTTTTCACGGAGTCTCTTCCCATAGGCCTGGACCACATGGGGGACCCGGTCCTTAATATCCTTGAGGTAGGTCCCCAAAAGGTCCAGTCTTCTGAGGAAATCGGCCTTGATGGCCTCACCCTCCCTGAGCCTCATTTGATCCAGGGAATCGAGGGCCGCTTCCAAGGCCTCATGAAATCCGGTCCTGACCCGGTCCAGGTCGATTTCTTCGGCCTTGACCAAGATCACATCCTTGAGCTGGCACAAGGATTCCAGCCTGATGTCGCGATCAAGACCAAATTGCCGGGCCACCTGATCAAAAATCTTGAAGTAGGCCTCGGCCAGGGGGACATTGAGGTCCAGCCTATAAGAGCTATCGGATCCATTATGCCGGATCTGTAAGGAGACCTCGATGCGCCCGCGCCTGACCTTGGAACTGACCCAGGACCTCAATTCATCTTCAAGGGGTTGTATATTTTTGGGAATCCTAAGGATAATATCCCTGTAACGGTTGTTAACGGACTTGATCTCCGCGGTGAACAGGCCCCCTTCCCCTTCCCACTCTCCCCTCCCATAGGCGGTCATACTCTTAATCAAGGCGTCGTTTCTCCCGTAACTGTTCCATATAGAGGTCTCTCACCCCGTTAAAAAATGAAATAATCTGGGGATCCTTGTAATCCGGATAGGTCCATGGCAGGGGCCTGAAACTGCCCTTACGATAAAGGAGGGTCAAATCCGCGTAGATCCCCTTCCTTAAATAGACCCGATGGACGTAGTTTTTCCCGGTTGCCAGGACCAGCCTCTCGGCGGACAAAATACCCGGGTCGATGTTAACGCTTCGACTCTCCCCCCTCAGGTGCTGTTGTTCCACTTGATTGGTGGTTATCTTGATTTCAACCAGATTCTCAGGGTGAACCAGTTCCCGGAACGAGATGAAGCGCCGGTAGAGGGGCCAACCCATTTCCCGTGCATAGTAACGGGTTCGATCAAAAAGGAGCTCTTCGCTGATCCGGTCCATGGGCCCATAGGTTTGGCTGAGCGCATGGGCCATATGTTCCGGGAGGCCTTTTTCCGGTGAAAACAGACTGGCAACCAGCTTGACAGGCTCCGGCTCACGAGGGAGGCTCATTCAAAAAACCTCCCTCTAGATCCCCCTGAAAGTAGCCTCAAAAAAAGCTCCTTAAAAGTCAATCCCCGATGACCCGCTTCAGCTCCTCTGCACTCACCGCAGAGGTTCCCACCTCCCCCACCACGATGCCGGCCGCCAGGTTGGACAAAATGGCTGCGGACTTGAGGTCCAGACCCGCAGCCAGGCCCAGGGAGAAGGTGCTTATGACCGTGTCGCCCGCCCCAGTGACGTCATAGACCTTTTTGGCCGTGGTGGGAATATGGCTTACTTCCCCTCCGTTTTCAAAGAGGGTCATCCCCTCCTTGCCCTGGGTAATCAGCACGGAAAGGCAATCCAGTTCATTGAGGATCTGTCGCCCCGCCCGGAGCAGGGTCTCCTCATCCACGATCTCAAGGCGGCAAAAAAGCCCTGCTTCATGGTGGTTGGGGGTAATCACATCCACCCCGTGATAGGATTCAAAATTACCGGTTTTGGGATCCACGGCAATAATGATAGATCTATTTTCTCTGGACCGGACCAACCCCCTGAGCCCCTTCATCAACTCGGATGACACCACACCCTTTCCATAATCGGAGACCACCACCGCATCCAGGTCCTCCAGATTTTCGCCGATAAAAGAGAGCATCCTTTCGATGGTTTTGGGGCTGATATCCCGACGGGTCTCCCGGTCGATGCGGACCACCTGCTGGTTATGGGCGATGACCCGGGTCTTTATACTCGTGGGCCGCTCTTTTTCAACCACGGTGCCATGGGTCCTTAGTCCCAGGCCCTGGAGGTGCTCCAGGATCTCTTCGCCGTTTGCATCGGCCCCGATCACCCCGCAAAGGAGGGGCCTGGCGCCGAGAGCGGCAATATTGCGGATCACGTTGGCCGCCCCGCCGAGCATCTTCGACTCCCCCTTGACCTCCACCACCGGCACCGGGGCCTCCGGTGAAATCCGCGATACCTCCCCCCACACGTATTTGTCCATGATGATATCACCCACCACCAGGACCCTGGCATGGGAAAACCGGTCCACATACTGCTTCAGGGCGTCTCCTTCATATCGGTGTCCAATCGTTTTCATCCCGAATTCAGCACTCGGCCTTAATCGTCTTTCACGGCTTCTCAGCCCTCAATTTGCGACCTTCCCGGGGGCCCCGGTAAAACCCATCTGTTCTTCGCCACGGCCGTGATGGAAGGGGACCAAAAGTGGAGGGTCACCGAGAAAAGGGGCTTTTCAATCACCCGGGTCCTGGACAATCAGTGCCGTTTTATATCATTGTGGGGAGTGCTTGTCCACAGGCAAGTGGATTGGAAAAAGATGGATGGTGGATCATGGCTCTTCTGGAAAAGGGACGTTTATCTTCTCTATTGACTAATCATGACGCACGATTTAAGCATTTATAGGCAGTCACAGCATTTCCCGGAGAAAGGGCCGTGAAAATCATCATTGTGGGGGCGGGTGAGGTCGGGTTTCATATCGCCCAGAAGCTCTCTGAAGAAAATCAGGATGTGGTCCTCGTTGACAAAGACCCTCAGATGATCAGGAGGATCACGGAAAACCTTGATGTCCACGCCCTCCTGGGCTCGGGCACAAGTCCGCGCCTGCTCAAAGCGTCGGGAATCAAGAAGGCGGATATGCTGGTCGCCGCCACCGACAGCGACGAGGTCAACCTCATTTCCTGCCTCCTCGCCCGGAATCTTAATCCTTATATGCTCAAAGTGGCCCGGGTAAGAAACACCGAGTACCTGCAGGAGAAGGCCCTTTTCGGGGAAGAGCTCCTGGGTATCGACCATATCATTAATCCTGAATCTCTAATGGTGGACGCCATCTTGAGCCTTATGGAGGTACCGAGCGCCTCTGAGGTCATTGACTTTGTGGGTGGCCGGGTAAAGCTCATTGGATTTACCATCACTGAGGATTCCCCCTTTACCGGCAGACAACTCCTTGGTCTCAAGGAAATGGGTGAGAAATTCCTGGTGGGGGCCATTGTACGGGGAAATCAGGTCTTGATTCCCCGTGGTGATGACACCATTCAGGCGGATGACTTGATCTATGTTGTTGTCCGCAGCGATGAACTGGATCATGTCCTTGGGCTGTTCGGTATCAAAGGGAAAACCTTGCGAAGGATGTTGATTGTCGGGGCCGGCCAGACAGGGACGGCCCTGGCCAAGGCCCTGGACCGGAGTAAGGTCAACGCCAAGATCATTGACAGGGACAGTGAGAGGTGTGCCGTTCTGGCGGAAGAGCTGAAGCGGGTCATCGTCATTCACGGCGACGGAACGGACAGGGATCTTCTTTTAGAGGAAAACGTCCGGGATGTGGATTTTTTGGCCGTTCTCACCGGTGATGAAGAAAACAACATCCTTATCTCCCTTCTGGCCAAGGCCCTGGGTGCCAAAAAGACCATCACCCGGGTCAGTAAATTAAGTTATATCCCCCTCATCTCCGACATCGGGATAGACACGGTGGTCAGTTCGCGGCTTTCCGCGGTACGCGCCATTCTCCAGTATATACGGCGGGGAAAGATCATTGCGGTTGCCCCTTTAAAGGGCGAACACGCGGAAGCCATAGAGGCCGAGGCCCTGGAGACCTCCGATCTCGTCAACCTGCCTCTTCACAAAATACGGTTTCCAAAGGGTGCTATCTTGGCCGCCATCGTCCGGGACGACGAAATCATTATCCCCAAGGGAGACAGCGTGATCAGGCCCAAAGACCACCTTGTTATCTTTGCCGTTCAGAAGGTGGTGCCCAAACTGGAAAAGCTCCTCACCGTGAAGCTGGAATACTTCTAATGCACCCCCGAGTCATCATCCGGTTTGTGGCCATTCTGATTCTATGTCTGGGCTGTTCCATGGTCGCACCCCTGGCGGTTTCCTTTTTTTACAAGGACGGTGCGTCTCAAGCCCTGTTTTTTTCTTTCCTCATCACGGCGAGTACCGGCCTTGTTTTTTACCTGTTTACCCGATCCACAGAAGAGATCACCTTGAGCCACCGGGACGGGATTGGTATCGTCACCATCGGCTGGGTGGCCGCCGGCCTCTTCGGAACCCTTCCCTACATCTTTTCGGGCGCCATTCCGGATTTTACCAATGCCTATTTTGAATCCCTTTCAGGGTTTACCACCACGGGGGCCTCCATCCTTGAGGATGTGCAATCCCTTCCTGAGGGGGTTCTTCTCTGGAGGAGCCAGACCCAGTGGTTCGGCGGCATGGGGATTATTGTCTTTTCTATTGCCATCCTCCCCTTTCTGGGGGTCGGGGGCATGCAGCTCTACAAGGCGGAAATCCCCAGCCCCGTCGTGGACAAGTTAAAACCCAGGATTTCGGAAACAGCGAAGACCCTATGGAAGGTGTATCTGGTGATCACCGCCATGCAGGTGCTTTTCCTGATGGCCGGTGGGATGCCCACCTTTGACGCCTTGTGCCACGCCTTCTGCACCCTTCCCACAGGGGGGTTTTCCACCAAGAATACGAGTGTGGCCCACTTTAACAGCGCCTATTTTGACGCCGTCTTTGTCTTTTTCATGCTCATCGCCGGGATCAACTTTGCCCTCCATTACAAACTCATCAAAGGCGATCCGGGGATTTTTGGCAAAGATCCGGAGTGCAGGGTCTTTCTTTCTATGGTGGCTGCATTTGTTCTCATTATCTCCATTGATCTCTACGGTTCCATGTTTGACTCCTTTGCCCGTGCCTTTCGCTATGCCGTCTTCCAGGTAAGCTCCATCATCACCACCACAGGGTTTGTCACCGCTGATTATGACCAATGGCCGGCCCTTTCCCGACAAATTCTTTTGGGCTGCATGTTTCTCGGCGCCATGGCCGGATCTACCGGGGGAGGCATGAAGACCCTGCGAATCGTGCTTCTGGTGAAGCACAGCTACCAGGAGATCTTTCGTATCATCCATCCCCATGCGGTTACCAAAGTGAAACTGGCAGGGAGACCCGTGCCCCAGGAGGTCCTTAGCAGCGTGTGGGGGTTTTTTTCCCTTTACATAGGCCTTTTCATCGTGGCCACCCTCCTCATGGCCTCCCTCGGTCTTGACATGGTCTCGGCCTTTGCCTCTGTAGCAGCCTCTATAGGTAACATCGGTCCCGGGCTGGGCATGGTGGGACCGGTTAAGAATTACATGGCCCTTCCCGTGGCCGGGAAATGGGTCCTGGTCCTGTGCATGCTCCTCGGCCGGCTGGAGATTTATACGGTCCTGGTGCTTCTCACCCCCGAATATTGGCGTAAATGATCTGCCACCGCCCCGAGCTCCCCCCATAATTTTCCTTGATGCACTATTAACAATAAGTTAGTTTATGTGTTTATCGATTCACATTCATTAAATTCAATAGGGAGGTGCGGAATGAAAGGAGGCCTAAAAGGATTTATATGTATGATGGTGCTTCTGGGCGTGGTTGCCAGTCCATTGTTTATGACAACTTCCGCGTCTGCGGACAAATTATCTGACGCCATTTCGCAGGCCGTTGAAGCCGGAAAAATCGACAAAAAAGCAGAACCGGGTTTCTTGGGCATCCCGGGCGCCCCCAGCATGAACTATATCATCGGCTTCTTGTGGGCCATCTGGGTGGGCTGGATTTTCTCCACTGTTGGTGCCTTCGGCGGGATTATGGCCGGGGTGGGCCATATCACTATCTTCGGACTTGGAGATTATGCCAAGAGTTTTGGCAAAGCCTCTCCTTTGAATAAGCTTGTTACCGACTCCATCCGCGTCTCCAACCAGTGGCTGGTAGGATTGAGCGCCATTATTTCGAGTACCAATTATTATAGAATGGGTCGGCTGGTGGCCCCTTTAGGAATATGTCTGGCCATAGGCGGGGTTGGAGGATCGTGGCTCATTCCTGATCTTACCGCAGGGAAGATAAACCTCAAGGCCTATATCGGCTATTTTGGTCTGGCCGTTCTTTTACTGGGAATCATCCTGTTTCGGGAAACCACCAAGGCGGGCCAGGCCAAACGGAAAAAGGCCAAAGAGGCGGCAGCGGCTTTTGAAAAGCAGCAAAAGGAAGGAGGAAAGAATGTCCAGGGCGTCAAGATCATGGAGGGAAGCTGGGCACTTATGTTTATCGCCCTGGGTGTTGTGGTGGCCAGCGCCCTGTGGGCCAACCTTGCAGGTGGCGCCAAGTGGGTGGCCTATCTTCTGGCCCTGATCGGTTGGTTCCTGACCTTTTTCCTCGGGACCATCCGCTTTACCTTCTTCGGTGTGGAATTCAATTTCAAGGCCTATGTTCCCATGCTGGGAGGGATTTTCATCGCGGCCCTGGCCTCCTTCCTTGGTGTGGGGGGAGGGTTTCTGTTTGTTCCTTTCCTGACCTCTGTAGCGGGCCTACCCATGTTTCTGGTGGCCGGCACCAGTGCACTGGTCGTCCTCGTGGGAATGATCGTCTCCATTTTCAGTTACATGGTGGGGAAAGGGATTCCCGTTCCCTGGGGCCTTATCGGCGCGGAGCTCGTGGGCATCTTTATCGGCTCCATGATCGGACCTCGAACGTCCAAATACATACCGGACGTCTGGCTCAAGAGGATCTTCGTGGTTCTCGCCTTTTATGTGGGCATCCGTTATGTCACGAAAGGGTTCTTGGGTTACAGCATTGTCCCGCCCTTCTAGCAAAAAAGGCCGGTGGCCTTCACAGCGCCCTATCCGCCTGTACCGGATGGGGCGGGCTGAATCTGAGGAGGGCCTATGGTGGAATCCCTGACCTGGTTCGTGGCCCTCATCGACCCTGTCTTGATCGCCCCTTACCGCTGGCCCTCAGATCCGATCCTGGGCTGGTGGGTGGGGACGACCCTTGTTTGCCTATGGTGTACCCTATTGGGCGAACTCACCATGGCCTTGGCCTTTCGGGCCAACCGATCCCATATCAAAGCCGTGGTCCGGGAAATGGGCCAGCGTCATGATCAGTCCATGAATGCCCTTAAGGCGGGTGATCGGGGGGCCTATAAGTCCATCAATAAATTGGCCAACGAAGCCTTTGGAAAAACCTTTTTCCTGCAGGTCTCCATGGCGGCGGCCTCCCTTTGGCCGGTGCCCTTCGCCCTGGGCTGGATGCAAAGCCGGTTTGCAGGCATTGACTTCCCGCTCCCCGCTGAGATCCCCGGTCTGGGAGAAGGAGTGGGGTACCCCTTCATATTCATCCCCCTCTATGTGCTCACCCGGATAGCCTTTGGAAAGGTTAAGAAGTACCTTGTCCTGCCCTTAATCCTTCCCGGCCAGAAACCTCCTTAACTGACTTTCATAATACCCCTTATTTTCTTTGGCACGGCTAACGGCCTCTTGTATGGCCTCCACCGCTTCCGGGACAAAACCGTTCGCATAATAGGCCTCGGCCAGCGTATCCAGAACCATGGGGGATCTTTCCAGGGCTACCGCCCCCTTGGCCAGCTCCAGGGCGCGCTTCTCGTCCCTCAGCTCCTCCCTCGGAACTGTGGCCAGAAACCAGGCCAGATTGTTCAAGGCCATGGCGTGGTTGGGCTCCAGAGAGATCACTTTTTCATAGGCCTCAATCGCCTCCTCATACCTGCCCTGTTGATAGTAAAGGGTGGCCAAATTCTGATAGAGGGTGGTGTTTTCCGGCTCCTTGAGAAGCTGTTCGTTCATGACCTTCTCGGCCAGGTCATAGGTGAGACGCGTCTTTACCGGACTGAAGTTCAGCAAATACCCTGCGCCTACCAAAAGAAAAACATAGGTCAGGAAAGAGAGGAGCATGAATCGATTATGCCGCCTGATTAATCCCGGATCCCTCAAGGTCTTCCACAGGCATTCGACCCTCTCACGAATACTGAAATGATGCCAACTCGGGAGATCACGGATCTTCCCGCTCAAAAGGGCGATCTTCTCAAGGGAATTAATGGTGGGGATGGGGCTGCCCATGGTTACAGCGGAATAGAGATCGGCCTGTCGTTCAAAATGGCGCATGAAAAACCCCATGACAAACCGAAAATAGATGAGCAGGGTACCCAACATGGGCAGGGAGAGGGCGAGGCAGAAGAAGTTCACCCCCTGTCCGTTTTGGCTTGAAAGCATCCCAAAGAAGTAGGGGTGGGCATACAAAAGATAGAAAAAAAGATCAAACAGTCCAAAGGAGATCACCATAAAACCCGCAAAAAAGACCAGGTAGAAGAGGAGGTGGCCATACTTGGCGTGACCCATCTCGTGGGCCAATACCGCCTTGAGTTCCTCCACAGAGAGAACCTCCAACAAGGAGTCTGTCACCAAAATATACCGGTATCTGGGGATAATTCCCATAATACCCGCCGTCATCATCCGCCCTTCAAAGATGGGCCACCTCAAGAGGTCACGGTATTTAAAGCCCTTTTCCCGGAGAAAACCCTGGAGCGCCCCTTTCTTTTCTGATGCCTCGATGGGCTTGCACTCCCACCAATACCGGATGGCCCAGGGCAAAAACACCATCAAAAGGATCAGAAAGACCACAAAAAAGACCATCTGCCCCTCCACCCGGTTTAAGAAAGCCCCGGGTCCGGCCAGAGGGGTCAGGGTCAAGAGATCATAGAGGAAGGAGAGGATCATCCATGGAAAGAGAACCGGGAGGTTCAGTTTAAGGTTGGACCGGGTAAAAGAGGTCCTGGAGAGGGCGGACTGGAAAAGGACCCTGTATGCGGGATAGGCAAAATACCAGATGGTGCACAGGTAAAAAAGAAAAAGGGCCAGAGCCGAAAGCCCCTGGAGAAAAGACCACCTTTCAAATCCCGGGATGAGTTGAAGCCAGTATTTGAGGTTAAAGAAATAGACGTCCAGGGCGAAGAGAAAGACCGCCAAGATGGAGAGCCGGGTCACAAGCCGGTGATACCGGCCCGTGATTTGCCCCCTTTGATTGATGCGGCCCTGGAGGGCCCGAAATACCCAGCGGCAATAACCGGCGAAAACCAACCATGTAATGCAGAGGAAGGTCAGAGACCAGAAGAGGGAGTTGTCCGGGACCCCCTCCGGGTAGTTGATATTGAATATGAGGAGAACAACAATGAAATAGATTATGTTATTGAAAACCATTGCCAGTACACAAGAGAAGGGCCCTCCATCCCGCAGGCAGAACCCGCGCTTTCCGGCGAGTCATCGGCTGTTTAATCCTCAAGGTCTCCCTCCTTCAGGAATTCCAGTTCACCACTTCCCGGGGCGCGCTGAGGATCCGCCTGCAAGAAAATGCTCACCCCATATCGACTCTCAAGCTCGGCCAGCTCTTTTCGCTTCTTGTTTTGGAGGTAGTTCACCACCTCCAGGGGAAAAACCCCTTTCACCTGGATGATCCCTTTGCGCGACACCCCCATCCAGATCCTTCGCAAAAGGGACACGGCCGCCGACTCAACGGATAATACCAGTCCTCTCCCCTGGCAGTAAGGGCATCTGTGGTAACTTCTGGCTTCAATGGAGGGTCCCAGCCGCTGCCTGGATAGCTCAAGGAGACCAAATTTTGATATGTGGGATACATCTATTTTTGCCCGATCCTCCTTGGTTTCCTCCCGAAAAAACTTCTCCAGATCCCTGATATGCTTTCTCTCCTTCATGTCAATGAAATCGATGACCACCAGGCCCCCGATATCTCTCAGACGAAGCTGACGGGCAATTTGGGCTGCTGCCTCCATATTGGTCTTAAAAGCCGTACTCTCAATATCTTTACCGCCCTTTCCCCGTCCGGAATTCACGTCAATGGAAATGAGGGCCTCTGTGGGGTCTATGACAATGGAGCCTCCGGACTTTAAGGGGACTTCACTGCTGTAAATACTCTCGATTTGTTTCTCGACCTCATACTGGGCAAAAATGGGGCGCTCTTCCCGGTGCAGTTTGACCCGCCTCTGGTGCCTAGGCGAGATAATTTTCATGTAGGCCTTCACCTTGCTGAAGGTCTCCCGGTCGTCTACGAGTATTTCATTGATCTCTCCGGTGAAGAAATCCCTCAAGGTCCGCAGGCACACATCCTGTTCCTTGTGGACCAGGGAAAGGGGCGGGGCCTTTTTCACCTCCTCTTTGATGTTCTTCCACATCCTCAAAAGCCGGTTCAGGTCCCGGGAAAGTTCCCTTTTATTCTGCTTCAGGGCGGCTGTCCTTACAATATATCCTATACCCTCCGGGATTTTCATCTGGCCCATGATGGACTTCAGACGTGCCCTCTCGGCCTCATCCTCGATCTTCCTGGATACACCGCCCGTACTCCCGGGCATCAGGACCAGATACCGACTGGCCAGAGAGATGTAGGTGGTCAACCGGGCCCCTTTGCGCCCGGGCATCTCCCTGGTGACCTGGACCAGGACTTCCTGGCCTTTCTTCACCATCTTCTCGATCGGGGGAAGGCCCTGCTCTTTAGAAGGGTCAAAATGCTCCTGGTAGTATTCCGGATGGATGTCGCTGGCCTGTAAAAAGCCATTTTTCTCCGCCCCAAAATTGACAAAACAGGCCTGTAAACTGGGCTCAATGCGTTCCACAGCCCCTTTGTAGATATTCCCGATCCTCTGCTCTGCCGCGGAGGTCTCAATATGGAATCCGTCCAGCAGACCCGATTTTATTATGGCTATCCGATATTCTTCGGACTCCACCGCATTAATGAGCATTTTTGCTGTCATACCTGATCCTCTCTCTTCGGCGATCCCTGCTCACGGATCGCTTCTCTCCCACCGCATATAAACCCCTTCCCTTTACAAGAATTCGTGGGTGAAAAACGCTTCTTACAAATTTATATAACCCATAGATTTCTGTAAGGAACCCCAATATTTCAGCCCAAAAGTCCTTGCACGACACCGCATTTGGGGAGAATTACAAAGAAAAAGTGGAACCGATCGGGTCCAAGAAAACAACCCGCAAGACCGATGCCGCTCTTGCATCTGAAGGTGGGGGGGAGTTTCAATTCGGGCAGGGTCTCTCTAATGATGGTCTCTTCTCCCGTGGCGTTTAAAGTGCTGGTGAGCTTGATACATGAAGGTCCTGATAGCCGCTTCTCTCCCGGGCTGGGAACTGGAGTCGTAAGGGGTATCGAGATAAGGGATCCTGAATCTTGTCATGAGAGGTTTGGCAATGGCCGAGGTAATGGTGCTGGGCATGCACGTAAATGGATAGACATTGACCACGCCGTTGTATCCTTCTCTGGCGTATTCAACCATGCCGGAAATGCTCAGACACGCCTCAGTACCCACATCGAAACTGAACAGGTCCTCTTTCTGAAGGATGCTTTCCAGATGTCCGACCTTATGATCTTCAGCCAGGTCGATG
>CAZNLL010000096.1:0-16121 GCA_964573885.1 uncultured Desulfobacteraceae bacterium
TGGGGAGGTGCAGGGGGACTGGGGTGCATGGCGGTCCAGATCTGCAACCTGTTTCACGCCCGGGCCATCGCGGTGGTGGGAAGCGACGAGAAGGCCGAGGCCCTGGAAGAACTCGGGGCTCCATACATTATTAACCGCAAGACAGAAAATGTACTCCGGGAGATAAGAAAGATCACCAAACGCAAGGGTGTGGACATCGTCTTCGAGCATGTGGGGGAGACGACGTGGCAGACCAGCATCAATGCCCTCAGGTGGGCGGGGACCCTTGTGGTCTGCGGGGCCACCACGGGTTTCAAGGCCGTCACAGACCTTCGTTTCCTGTGGAACAAACAGCAGAACTACCTGGGTTCCCACAGCGCCACCACCGCGGAGGTGCTCGAGGCGATTCGGTTCGTGGAAACAGGGCAGATCCGGCCTGTCATTAAAGAAGTGATGCCCCTGAAGGATATTGTGAGGGGACTCAATATGCTCGAATCCGGTGACGTTATCGGGAAGGTCGTCCTCGTTCCTTGAGTCATTTCCGGGAACGCCCCCTTTGCTGGATGGATCTCTCCTGACGAGAGAAAGGCATGGATTACAAAGAATATTTTGAGGATTGCCGGGTGGGTGACTCCCTGGTCAGCCCCGGCCGGACCATTACCGAAACGGACGTGGTCATGTTTGCGGCCTTTACAGGGGACTGGAACCCCGTGCATACGGATGTGGAGTTTGCCCGAAAAAGCCCTTTTGGTGAGCGCATTGCCCACGGCATGCTCACATTGGTCGTGGGCACACCCCTTGTTTTTCGGCCCCACTGGTTCGCCCTTTTGCCCAAATCGACGATCGCTATTGTGGGAATGGACAAGATTCGATTCGTGGACGCCGTCAAGATTGGGGATACCATCCACGTAGAAGCGAAAATTTTGGAAACCAAAAAGATCCCCGGAGGAAAGGGGCTTTTGGGGCTGCGGTTCCTTATCAAAAACCAGAGGGGTGAGACCCCCATTACCGGGCGTATCAAGGCCCTGGTCGGGTGCCGGCCGGAGGCGGATCCAAAGGGGGGCGCCCGTGAATAAACCCATCGCCTTGGTCACAGGTGCATCCCGGGGAATCGGCCGCGCGATTGCCGTTCAAGCCGCCAGGGACGGTTTTTTTGTGATCATTAACTATTTGGAACGACGGACCGCGGCTGAAGAGGTACTGGAGGGAATCACCCGAGAGGGAGGTGATGGGGTTGTGTCCGGGTTCAATGTGGCCTCCCGTGAGGAGGTCACAGGGGCGATCAAAGCCCTGACCGAGCGATTCGGGCCCTTTGAGGCCCTGGTCAACAACGCCGGGATTATCCGTGACCAGCCCATTGTGCGCATGCACCACAAGGACTGGGAGGATATCATCACCACCAATTTGAGCGGGACCTACCATTGTACCCGGGCCGTCTTGAGGAGTTGGGCGGGTAAGAAGAAGGGAAGCAGGATCGTTAACCTAACCAGTATAGGGGGAGAACGGGGTTTTGCCCACTCCACCAATTATGCCGCGGCCAAAGCAGGCATCATCGGTTTTACAAAGGCCCTGGCCGATGAACTGGCCCCTAAAAACATTACCGTAAATGCCGTGGCCCCCGGGTATATCCTCACGGAGACCACCTCTCGCATGCCCGGGGAGACGTTCATCCGTGAGATCCCCCTGGGCCGACCGGGGCGGCCTGAAGAAGTGGCCCACCTCGTGTCTTTTTTGCTGTCCGAGAAGGCGGGATATATTACGGGCCAGGTTATCCGGATCAATGGTGGGTGGTATATGTAAAGGGTTTTGACCTGAAGCCCGGCCCCGGTCTCCTGGGTTGAGACCTGAACGTAAAGAAACACAAGAGATTCATGTCCATTAAAAGCGTGGTCATTCTGGGAGGAGGATTTGCAGGCCTATGGCTGGCCTGCCGGCTGGTCGAGCAAGGCTGTCAGGTTGAGGTCCTTGAAAAGGAACCCATGGTAGGAGGCCTGATGCAAAGCGTTCAGTGTGACGACTTCCGCCTCGATCTGGGCCCCCACATCTACTTCGATTCCCATAGGCACCACTATGAACGGTTTCTTCCCGAGCCCCTGCAACGAATCAGGGTTTACTACGGCTTCGGTTTTCGAGGAAGACAAATCCGTTCCCCCCTGAGCCCCCGTAACCTGCTGACCGGCATGTCCCTGTCTGATGTACTCCGGGTCACAGCCAGTCTGGGATGGACCAGGCTTTTTGATTCCCGTAGGGTGCCGGTAAATGTTGAAGAGTGGTGCACGGCCAAGTATGGAAGACTTGCCTACCGTTTTTTCTTCCGCCACTATATTCCAAAGGTGACGGGCCTTCCCCCGCACAGGGTTTCCCCGGATTGGGCCACAGAACGGGAACGCTTTTACCAGCAGCACAATATCTGGAAAAAATCTCTGGCCCTCTTAGGGAGTCTCCTCAGAAGAAAGGAGGGGGAGGAATCACGTCTCACTTTATACTATTCCCCCAAAGGGGCGCAGCATATCACGGATAACCTTTGCCGGTTCATCGAAAAGAAGGGGGGAAGGGTCCGTAGGGACGCCCTGGTCAAGGATGTTCTCCTGGACAAGGGGCGGCGGGTCAGCGGAGTGGTTTTCTCCCATAAAGGCAAGGATCATAAGGCAAAGGGGGATTACTATATCAGCACCATTCCCCTGCCCGGACTCATCAAGGCCATGATATCCGCCCCCGGAAGTGTAAGGGGTGCGGCAAATCGCCTGAGGTTTCGCGATCTATCGTGCCACTTTCATGGCCTTCGGCGACCTTGCCTCATGGACAAGATGCAAATCTATTTTCCGGAGAAAAAGTACCTCTTTAAACGGGTCTATGAAGATCCTTCGGTTCATATGACCCCCACGGATCGAACGGCCCTTTGTTCAGAGGTCTGCTATGGTCCAGGTCAAGAGGAAGACCTTCCAGGGCCGGAGCAGAACTCCTTGGTTCAACAGCAACTCAGCTCCTTCTATCACCTCTATCCGGAGGAATTTACCACGTCCTTGTCGCTTAACGCCCCCTTCGCTTATGCGATCTATGAAACAGGCTACCTGGAGCACTTGAAGGGGGTTGCGGCTTTCCTGTACGGCATGGATAACCTGGTCTCCTTCGGCCGCTCCGGCCTTTTCCGCTACAATTTCTTGACAGACCGAATTATTGACGCCTCAGAAGCCGTTTTGGCCTTTATCCATTCTGAACAGGGGAAAAGCGAGTGGCTCGGAGGAATCAATCCAAAGGGAGATTTTCTGTAATGTCCCGGCCGGAGTATAAAAAGGCGGTGAGGGCCAGGGTGATCATGCTCTTTTCCATGAGTTTCCAGCCCTTTCAAGGCCGTTATCTTCGTGTCTATAACCAGGCGAAGGCCCTTGCGGCCCGTGGGCACGACGTTACCCTGGTGGCCTGGGACAGGGAGTGCCGGTACCCCAAAGAGGAGATCTTCGAGGGAATACGCATCATCCGTTTCTGGATCAGGGCCGGTGTGGGTGAGGGGCCCCGAAACGGGATCAACGTGGCAAGGTTTAACTGGGCGGTCCTGCGCACCCTTTGGAGTCACCCCTTTGATGTCCTTCACTGCTTCAATATGGATGCCATTGTGGCGGGTCTCTTTGCCGCCAAGATGCGCAGGAAGAAGGCGGTTTTGGATCTTTGTGAGCCCGAGTACTATGGGTTTTGGGACCCCCGCTTTGGTTTCCTCTTGAGAGGCATCCGGTGGTTGGAAAAGACCCTGGCCAAACGCTTTGATCACCTGATCGTCCATAATGCCTATCAGGTAAATAAATTTCGATCCTATGGAATAAGCCATATCAGCCAGGTGGGATCCTATCCGAATCGCTCCATGCTGGCCCGGTCGGTGAAGGCGGGGAAGGGCTCAACCATTACCGTGGGTCGGTTGGGAACCATATATGAGGACAACGGCATTGAAGAATTGATCGCGGCCTTCCAGCGCCTTTTGGACAAATCCAGCAAAGGGCCTCCAGCCGTAAAGTATAAGCTATTCCTCGCAGGCCGGGTGTATGATTCTTACAGGGGGACCTTTGAGTCCTTGGTGCAATCTCTTGGAAAGAATGTTGAGGTCCTGGGGGCCTACCGGGTGGATGATCTTCCCCGGCTCTATAGAAATATTGACATTTCTATAATGACCTATCGCAGTAAGAGCTGGTTTGGAAACGTCACCCCCACCAAGTTGTTTGACTCCCTGGTAAACGGGGTCCCGGTGGTGGGGAATGATATTGGTGAGGTAGGCCGCATTTTAAAGGAAAACGACTGCGGGGTCATTGTTGATGAAAGGGATCCCGATAGTATATGCCAAGGAATAGAGCGGCTGGCCATGGACGACCGACTGCGTAAGCGCATGGCCGAGAATGCCTTGAAGGCGGCCCGGGAAAGGTATACCTGGGAAGCGGTTGAGCCCGTCTTTCTGGAGGCCTACCAGAGCCTTGAATGACCACGACTAAAGGAGAAGGTTTGAGGCGGGAAAGCGCAACCTCCATGAAGAATATGGGGTCCACCAGCACGGGAGAGCGGAGGAGATGTCATGTCTGCAACGCACAGGACATGAAGATCTTGTACCCCTTGAAGCACTTCAATGTCTTACAGTGCAGGCGCTGTGGCCTCGTGTGCACCGACCTCCCTGTCAATCGGACCAAGCTGGAAGAAATGTATGGGGACCCTTACTTCCAGGAAAGGCATCAATATTTTTTCAAAGGGCCCGGGGAAGCCCCCGGAGAGGGACCCAATATCCGGGATTTTCAAAAAGGGCTCTCCCTCATAGAAAGATACAAACAGGGGGGCATCCTCCTGGATGTGGGCTGTGCCATAGGGGTATTTCTCTCTTTGGCCAGAGATCGGGGCTGGGAGTGCTGGGGTACGGATATCTCCCCCTATGCGGCCTCCTACGCCCGGGAGAGCCTGGGGCTGAATGTCTTTTCCGGGGAAGTGCATGAGCAACAATTCCCTGAGAGGTTTTTTGATGTGATCACCCTCTGGGACGTGGTGGAACACTTCTCAGATCCCTCTTTCCAACTGCATCATCTGCACCGGATCCTGAAGGACGACGGGATCCTTTTTTTGAATACCCCAAATCAAGAGGCCCTGTTGCGCCTGCTGGCCCATGTCATCTTTAAATCGAGCCGGGGAAGGATCGTCTATCCGGTGGAAAAACTCTACCATGAATTCCACCTCTTTTATTTCACGGCCCATACGCTGAGCCTGCTCTTGAATAAGAACGGTTTTTCTCCGGTATACGTGGAGAGGAAACCCATCCCCTTGAACAAGGCCAGGGCAAAACCCTTGGAGAGAGCGGCCGTTCGGTTTCTTTCTTTGCCGGAACAGCTCTTTCACAGAGAGTATGAAATCCTGGCCATTGCAAAAAAGGTATCATTTTAGCTCTATGAAATTGGATCATGACCTCCTTTCTTTTGTTCCGAGCCTCCCAGGCTGGTCTTTTCTACGGTTTATCCACGGGGGAGTTTTGCCCCCTCCCGCTGTTCCCCTCGCTCTCGCTCGGGGCCAGGGGTTTCCCCCATGGATAAACCTGGAAAAGACGAAGCCTTCCCGTCAGTCACACCAGAAAGGAGGTCATGATCCTCATAGGCACTGGAAACACCTAAAGTGTTACCAAAAAAGAAGGGGCATGAGCGCGATCAGGGCAAGGTTTTTTGATGAGGATGACCCATGACACTTGATGTGACCATTGGATTATTGACCTGGAAATCCCGGGAGCTCTTAAGGCAGTGCCTGGATTCCCTGGAAGAGGGCCTGGACGGCCTACCCGCCGAGATATGGGTTGTAGACAATGCCTCTGGTGACGGGACCCTGGAGATGCTTAGGCAGGCATACCCCCATGTGCGGGTCATTGAGAATCCTGTGAACCGGGGGGTATCTCCTTCCAGGAACCAGATTCTTCACAAGGCAGAAGGGCGGTATCTCATTTACCTGGATGTGGATACCCAGGTCCTTGCCGGTTCATTGCGGACCCTCGTGCAGGTTATGGATGAACACCCTGACGCAGCCATCGGGGGCCCCAAGCTCCTATACGGGGACCGGTCGTTGCAGCTTTCCTGTCGGCCCTTTCCATCGCCCCTTAATATCGTTTTGGAAGGGACGTTCCTGAGAGATTATTTCCCCAAGAGCCGGTTTGTGAAGGCCTACACCATGGAGGAATGGGATCATGCCGTCTTGAGAGAGGTGGATTGGATGTATGGGGCCTGTCTTATCCTGCGGCGCAGTATCCTGGATCGGCTTGGACCGTTTGACGAGGGATTTTTTTATCTCTATGAAGATGTCGACTTGTGTTTTCGAGCCAAGCGTCTGGGCATGAAGGTCCTCTATATCCCCCAGGCGGAGGTGATCCATTTCCTGGAACGGGAGCGCAAGACCTTGTTCCATCGGCGGATAAGGGATCATATCAAAAGCATCATACGGTACCTGGCAAAGGATTATTCCAGGCACCTGCTGCGTCTTTGAATGAAGGAGTAGGAGAAGGAACATAATATGACCAAGGCATTTGTATTTGGCCTGGATGGAGCCACTTTTGATCTTATTCTGCCATGGGCAAAAGAGGGAAAACTGCCCAATTTCAACCGGCTTTTGACCCAGGGAAGCTGGGGCCCCCTGGAGTCGGCCCCGAATATGCGCAGCCCTGCGGCCTGGACCTCTTTTATGACCGGGAAGAATCCTGGAAAGCATGGTGTACTGGAATTTTATGAGCCCATTGCCCAGAGCTATGACGTCCGTTTTATTAAAGGCGGAATGAGGCATGGGAAGACGCTCTGGACCATTTTGAGTGAAAAGGACTTCCGTGTGGGCGTCATCAATGTGCCCATGACCTATCCGGCCGAGGCCGTCAACGGATTTCTCATCGCGGGGTTGGACGCCCCCGGTCCCCAAAGTCCCGACTTTTGTTACCCGCCGGACCTGAGCAGGGAATTGGAGGGGCGTTTCGGATCTTATATCCTGGAGCCGGGCCTGACGGGATACCTGGTAAACGGAAGACCGGATTTGGCCGTGGAAAAATTGAAGGAGGAACTGGCTCAAAAGGAGGAGATTACCCGTTACTTGATGAAAACCCATGACTGGGATTTTTTTATGGTGGTTTTTCGCAGTCTGGATGCGGTCCAGCATTGTTTCTGGAAGTATATGGATCCTCTCCACCCCCAGTATAACCCCGATGACGCCCGGGATTATGGTATGGTTATTCTCGATGCCTATCAGCAGATTGACCGCATCCTGGGCTCTATTCGGAGCGAACTGGATGAAGATACCCTCTTCATGGTCATGTCGGACCATGGTTTCGGCAGGCGCCATCCGGCCAATCACCAACTCAACCAATGGCTGGCCAGCCATGGTTTTCTGACCTATCTGGTGGGGGCCCGTCAACCCGCGTTCCAACGTCTTTTGACCCGCCTGGTGGCCTTGGCCTTCAAGGTATTTGTGAGAAAAACCTCACGCTCCGTCAAAGAGCGGTTCGCCAGGTGGTTCCCCCGGCTGAGGGATCGGGTGCAGAGCAGGTTGTGCTATGCCAATATCGACTGGTCGCGGACCCAGGCCTATTCGGACACCCTTTTTCCCAATATCCGCGTCAACTTGATGGGTAGAGAACCGGAGGGGATTGTAAAACCGGGTGAGGAATATGCGCAGGTGATCCAAAAACTGCGCCTGGCTCTGGGTCAGTGTCGAGACGACCGGAGCGGGCGGCTCATTGTCCAGGGGGTGTATCATCGGGATGAATTGTATTCGGGTCCCTTTGTAGAAAAGGCGCCGGATCTCCTCATACGCTGGAAAGAGGATGAAGCGATTCATGGTTTGGATCTCGGGGAGGGTGCCGGAACCCTGCCCCCCTTTCTTGAAGAGGGGGCCCCCCTTGTGCCCGGCGAAGATCCTAATATTATCAGCGGGGACCACCGGCTGGAAGGGGTCTTTATGGCCCAGGGCAAAGCCATCAAGCAAGGGCAAAGGCTGGAGCGGGCTCATATTATGGATCTTGCCCCCACCCTGCTCTACCAGATGGATGTCCCCTTGCCCACGGATATGGACGGGAAGGTCCTGACCGAGATATTCGAGACCTCGTTTCTTGACGGGCATTCTTTAACCACCCAGGACACCGTTACCCACGAGGAGCCATACGCCCCGGAATCCGGGGAATATACCGAAAAGGAGCGCCGGGAGATTGAGGAGCGTCTGCGCGCCCTTGGCTATTTGGAATAGGAAGGGAGAATCCTTGCCATGGAGAATAAAAAGACATCCGCAAATGAGGCCCTTTCTAAAGGGGCCATACATGATTCAGAACGGGCCTATTTTGACGAGAAATCGCGTCTATATTTGCAGGATCTTGAGCAGGGAAAGGGACTGGTAGATCCCGCAGAGGAACAAGAGACCCTGAAGCTTTGGGGATTTGAAGAGGGACTGGAAGGGAAAAAGGTGCTTGAATGTGGGAGCGGCAACGGCTTCTTTTCCGTGCTTTTGGCCAAGATAGGCGCTGAGGTCTGGTCCTTTGATCTTTCGCCCAGTTCTGTTGAAATAACCAAGAAGAGGGCCTCCATCAATGAGGTTGCTGATAAGATCCACGTGAGGGTGGCCGCCTTTGAGGACCTTGATTATGAGGAAGAATTTTTTGACCTTGTGGTGGGGAAAAACATCCTCCACCATATCCCGGAGATCGGGGATGCCGGAGAACAGATCCGGCGGGTCATGAAAACAGGGGGCCGGGCCATCTTTTATGAGCTCAGCGCCAATAATCCTGTCCTGCTCTTTTTCAGGAGACATGTGATCGGCAAAATTCAGCTGATTCCGAAGCTCGGTACTCCCGACGAGCACCCCCTGACCCGGGATGAGGTGGAGACCCTCTCTTTCATATTCCAAAACCGCTGTAGGATAAGCTATCCTAAGTTTCGTTTTTTTGGTAAATTTGACAGGCAGGTTTTTCAGCAACGGCACAAGCCTGTATCCCTCATTTTGAATGGGCTGGACAGGACCATCTACACGGCCTTTCCCCCTTTAAGAAAGTACAGCTACAAGATCCTGCTTGAATTTACCAAATAGGGACGGGACGCTTGAAGGGATCGGAAAGGGGTGTTTCACCGGCCCAGGCCGTTTTCATGGAGGCGTGCCAAGGTCTACAAAGACACTGTTTGTTGGATGCGCAAGGAGGCCCATGTTTGATTTTTTGATTGTCGGTGCCGGTTTTGCCGGATGTGTCCTGGCCGAGAGGATTGCGGCGGGGTTGGGTAAGAAGGTCCTCATTGTGGAAAAGAGGGCTCATATAGGCGGTAATTCCCATGATTTCTACAATGAGGCGGGCCTTTTGGTCCACAAATACGGTCCCCACTATTTTCGTACCCGCCAAAAGAGGGTCTTTGATTATCTCTCTCAATTCACGCCATGGCACTATGTCCAGTACAGGATATTGGCCTCGGTAGAAGGCCAGCTCCTTCCCCTCCCTATTAATCTGGATACGGTGAACGCCCTTTATGGAATGCATCTATCCAGTTCCGAACTGGAGTCCTTTTTTGAAGGGGTGCGAAAGCCCCTGACCCATATCCAAACCTCAGAAGAGGTCATTGTGTCCCAGGTTGGGGTGGACCTGTATGAGAAATTCTTCCGCGGCTACACCCGGAAACAATGGGGCCTGGACCCCTCGGAACTGGATGCCTCGGTATGTGCCCGGATACCGGTCAGGACCAATCGGGATGGACGCTACTTTGGAGATCCCTATCAGGCCATGCCCAAATACGGTTACACGGAGATGTTTAGGCGGATGATTTCCCATCCCAATATCCATGTGCTCTTGAAGACCGATTACCGTGAAGTGGTGGAATTCATCCCCTTTAACAAGATGATCTATACCGGACCCATTGACGAGTTTTTTGATCAGAAATTCGGGCCCCTTCCCTACCGTTCCCTGCGGTTTGAATTCGAGACCCTGGATCAAGAATGGTACCAGCCCGTATCGCAGGTCAATTACCCCAATGACTATGATTTTACAAGGATTGTGGAGATCAAGCATGCCACGGGACAGAGCCATCCAAAGACCACCATTGTGAGGGAATATCCTTCGGAGCGGGGTGATCCCTATTACCCGATTCCCAGGGAGGATAACCGGGGGCTCTATGACAGATACAGGGCGGAGGCTGAGAGGCTTGAGAGCATCTATTTTTTAGGCCGCTTGGCCCATTATAAGTACTACAACATGGATGAAGTGGTTCATCTGGCCCTGGATCTCTTTGAAACCCGGATTTCATCCCGGCCGTAGGATCTCTTTTCATTTCCGCTGCCTGTAAAGGGCCCGGTCCACCACGGCGACCATTTTTTGGACATCCAGACGATTTTCCAGGAATTGATTCAGGGTGTGAAGGTTCTCCTGGGGGTTCTCGAGGATATCATTGTAACTTATATAAACGACATCCATATGGGGTTGCCCCTCAAGCCAATTCTCAATGTCTTTGAGGTGCTTGCCGAAGAGCCGGCCCATCTCCTCGTCCGGGGTGCCACTGTCCTGGCCCAGCCGTGTTAACATCTTTTTTTGAGAGGCCAGGATTTCCTCCATGTTCCTCTTCATAAAGATGATCTTGTAACGCCTTCCCAGGGGGAGGTCCCGTAACAACATGGAAACCATTTTAAAGACCTTGCCTTGGGCCTCGGGAAGCCAAGAGGCGTCTTGTTTGATCTTCTTGGCCTTTTCAAGTTCATAATAGCCCTTGGGGTTATCCTCATCCGGTTTGCGGATGTGATCCACCAACACCTCGAGGCCTCCGGCCTCGAGCATTTTCATCATCATGGACGTCCCTGACCTGGGTAATCCTGATACAATAATGATGTCATCTTTCATGATGCTTTGATCGACTCCCTCCTGGTATGTTCTTGCAAGATTTTTTTATGGATTCCTCTTGTCATAGCCTTTTTATAAAAGGGCTGCGACGTCGGGCAACGATACCTCTTCTTTGGTTCCGAGTCTCCCGGCCTGGTCCTATCAAGGCGTTACGAACGTGGGATGCCTACCCCCTCCCTGTTCCCCTCGCCTTGGCTCGGGGCCAGGGGGTCCCCCATCCGTAACACCCTGATAGGACGAAGGCCTCCCGCCAGTCACCAGCGAAGAGGTATCGTTGCCCTCAGGTTTGCGCCAACTGAATGAAAGCAGGGCTGTGTTAAAAACCCAAAGCCTATCAAAAAAAAGGGGGCCGTCCCTTACGGCGCTTGGTCCCCGCTCCGCCTCTTGAGGATAATCTCATTCAAGGCCGACATGATATCCCTGCGGCTGATCACGCCCACAAGCCTTTCCGGGTCTTCGGAGGCCAGCACCGGGAGGATGGCGAAGTCCCCCGCGGTGATCTTGGTGAGGGCCGCAAAAAGGGTGTCCTCTTCCCGGACGGAAACAATTCGACGGGTGGCGATGTCTTTTACCCGGATTGTCGTATCCCCCTTTCTAAAGGCCTCCCGGCAGTCGGAAAGGGCAAGCATGCCCACAAGCCTTCCTGACCCATCCACCACTGGAAAGCTGTTGAACTTTCTCTCAAAGACGGATTGTTTCAGTTCCTCCAGGGCCGTATGGGCCAGCACGGATTCAATGTCTCTCTTCATGGCATCCTTTACAAGGATGTTTTGGAGGACCGTCACTTCCCGGTCCGCTCCGGCCCTTCTTCGATCGGGGTGGGACTTCATTTCCTGGACCTTTTGGTTGTAAAACTGGATGACTTCCCGCCTGTCAAGCATGCCGAGCAAGTCAGCGGGATCATCGGCCTCTGTCACGGGCAGCTGGTGCAGATTCCGGATGGTAAATTTTTTGAGGACCTCATTGAGGTCCTCGTCAGGTGTTGTGAATATGATGTCGGGATTGGCCACATCCTTCATGAGGACCAGGTCCCCGATTTCCCGATCAAAGAGGATGCCCCGAATGTCATTAATGGAAAAAATGCCCGTGAGCTTGTTTTGCCCGTTGACCACGGGAAAATAGTGCTGCTGGCTCGAACGAAAGATCTCCCGAAACTGTCTAAAGGTAATCTGCTCCGGGATGAGTTTGACTCCCCGCAACTGGGGTAAAAGATCTTTTACCCGAATAGCGGCGAGGACGTCGACAAAGAAGTCCCCCCGGTGGGCATAAGAGTCGAGTTTGGTCTGGACCTGTTTCACATAGATGGTCCATTTCCGGGTCAGCAAATAGCAAAGGGAGCAGACCAGCAGGCTGGGGAGGAGCAGGTGGTAGGAATTAGTCATCTCACTTACAAAGATGATGGTGGAAATGGGGGCGTTGGAAACCGCTGCAAAGAAACCGGCCATGCCCACCACCACAAAGGCCCCGGGTTGGGTGACAATGCCCGGTATGAGGGCGTGGAATATCCGGCCTGCCGCACCTCCCAAGGCCCCGCCGATGACAACGGAGGGGCCGAACACGCCCCCGCTTCCCCCAGAACCTATGGAGAAGGAGGTGGTGAGTATCTTCCCAAAGGCCAGGCCCAGGAGAAAAAGGGTGGGGAGTTGATTGTCAAGGGCCATCTGAGCAAAGCCGTATCCAAAGGCGAGGGTCTGGGGGAGGAAAAAGCCGATGATCCCGGTACACAATCCCCCCAGGGCAGGCTTGAAATGGTTGGGGATCTTGACGGCCTTTGCCATGGCCTGGATTCCGTAAAAAGATTTGACGTAGAGGATACCGGCCCCCGCCAGGACAAAGGACAAGAGGGTATAAGGGCCCAACTCCAGGGGATTTTGGAACAGGAAGTCCTGGGACTGAAACAGGGATCCCCACCCAAAAACCAGGCAGAAGATGCAGTAGGCCACCACAGAGGAGATCCCGGCGGGTATGATGACTTCAGATTCAAACTCGGGATCCCGGTAGAGCACTTCTGCCGCGAAAAGGGCGCCTGCCAGAGGGGCCCGAAAGATGCTTCCCACCCCGGCACCGATGCCCGCCGCCAGCATGATGCGCCTCTCGCGGTCCGACAACTTTAATGTGGTGGCCAGAAAGGACCCGAAACCGGCCCCGATCTGGGCTATGGGACCTTCACGGCCTCCTGAACCCCCCGAGGTGATGGTCAGGGCGGAGGCCACGGTCTTGATAAAAGGAATCCTGCCCCGGATGAACCCGCCCCTGTTGTGGTAAGCGTCTATGGCGGCGTCTGTGCCATGGCCCTCCGCTTCGGGGGCAAAGGTGTACACGAGCCATCCGCTCAGGATTCCCCCCATGGCAGGCAGGAAGAGAAGGATCCAACGGTTAAAAGGAGACCCGGAATGGGGGAGAAGGGGGGCCTCGCCGGCCGGTGCCGGGGGCCTGTAACCGGCCATCAAATCCAGAAAAAAATGAAGGCCCAGCTGACAAAGGTATTGGAAAGCGATGGATCCCAGTCCGGCGATAAGGCCGATGAGGATATAGTAAAGCATCCATTTCCCGGCGAGTGTAATGCGGCTGGTGCCCGTCCTCAGGGAGTGAGTGTCGGGCCAGATAGAGGCAAAAATTTGTTTCATCTTGAGAAAATCCAGTCCAGGGTAGATTGATCGGGAAAAGGGCTTTAGACTGTTTTTTGGGGCTCTTATATATTGGGGACCGGGCCCCGTCAAGTTCAAACCCAGGGGATGATTCTTTCTTAATTTTACAGAATAAATCTTGTAAAAAAGCAATAAAAATTAAATAATAAAAGTTAATGTGTTTTTATTTACTGTTAACAGATTTGTTATTGACTTTGAAGGTTTTAGGTATTAAAAATAATTAGCAATGGTTCCCTGAAAGCGCTCATCATATAGAGAATTCCATTGTATTTATAAGAATATAGAGGAGTTTATCATGCCACAGATAATGACGACCAAGGAAGTCGCAAAGTATCTAAAGCTTCATGAGATAACGATCTGCAAGTATGCAGCGGAGGGTAAAATCCCTGCCATCCGGATCGGAAGGGTCTGGCGGTTTGATAAAGAGGCCATTGACCGATGGATTAGTGGAGGGCAAAAGAAGTAAAGGTATGGGCGGAGATGACAGCAAGGACAATGCAGACCTTATTTTGAGCGATAAAACAGGCGCCCTGTTGATGCTCAATAAGGAGGAGAGGAAGCTGATCAAGGAACTCCTGGTCATGACCATGCACTCTGACACCATAAAGGACTACCTGATCAAAAGGCTCGGCAGCAAGTATGTTGATATTGGAGAAAAACTCTTAAAGGCCATGGGAGGGCCAACCTGATCAGCTCTTGGAGAACACCGCCCACAGTAGAGCAACACCTACAAATCCCAGGGACCAAAGGGGCCTGAGGGTGCCCGTTTCAGGAAAGGCTTACTCATATAAAAGGTAGGGCCTTCTCCTCTCAAGAAAAGACCCCTGGTCTGCCTGCCATTTTTCTTGTACCCAAGCAAGGGATGCCCCTGATTCCAATTCACGGACAAGGGATGAATCGCCCACGATAATATCGATGGGCCTTTTTGTGTGTTCATATTCATAGGGGGGTTTTTTCCATTCCAAGACATGGGCATGGGTCTCTATAACGGCCTTGAGGAGCGCCACGGAGGTAAAATAGGGCCGGTAAAGGCGGGGCTCAAGAACATGGATCAAGAATCCCCGGCACCGCCGGCCTTCCCATTTGTTAAAGGTGGGCCGAAAGGCGAATTCCTGGAGGACACATCCTTTGGCCGCCTCGGGGTCCAATGCGGACTTGACCGCCCGTGGGTCCAGAAAGGGGGCGCCAAAGATCTCAAAGGGACGGCATGTCCCCCTCCCCTCGGAAAGGTTTGTCCCCTCCCAAATGACCTGTCCCGGATAGACCTGAGTGGTTTCAGGAAGGGGCATGTTGGGAGAAGGCATAATCCATCGTCGTGCTGTCTCGTGCCACAACATGCCCCGGCGCCAACCTTGCATGGGGATGATGTCCAGGTCGCATCCCAGGCCGAGGGCGTCATTAAAGATCAGGGCCATTTCCCCCATGGTAAGGCCGTGGCGCATGGGGAAGCTGTAAGGGCCCACAAATGAAAAAAGCTCCGGCTGCAGGATATTCCCTTCTACCCTGTCTCCCCCTAATGGATTGGGGCGGTCCAGCACCAACACTTTTTTGTGGTATTTTGCCGCGGCCTTGAGGCAGAGGAGCATTGTGGAGGCAAAGGTATAGACCCGGGTCCCCACATCCTGGAGGTCGATAATAAGAATATCCAATAGCTCAAGCATCTGGGGAAGGGGCTCTCTTGTATTTGAATAAAGGCTGAAAACGGGCACATTCAAGGCCTTGTCATAGGCATGACCGGTTTCCACCATATTATCCTGATCTTCGGCATCATGCCCATGTTGGGGGCCGAATAAGGCCTTCAACTGACCGGGAAGGACCCGGGCTATGACCTCCTTTGCCGGGTTCAGGGCGGCATCCAGGGAAGCCGGATTGGCCAAGAGGCCCAGATGATACCCCTTCAGCCTTTTCCATTCCCCCGCCCCAAGGCGGTCAAGCCCGGTAAGGATCTGATTCATTTTACCCCCACGTCCCTTGATTGAAGGCCTTTTTGCGTGTACTTTTGGGTGATCCTAAGGGATTCCCCGGTCTATTTCAAGGCATTATAGGGGAGCGGGGAGGATGAGGAGAAAAGAACCCTTTAGAGCGGTTGACCGGTCATGTGGCGGGATGGCAACAGAACCAGAGGCGTAATCAATATAAAGGGCTTTTTTGCCTTTGTGGTTATCCTGCTTTTGACCGCAGGGGGGCTCTGTGCGCAAGAGGTCCATGTCCTCCAGGGAAGAGATGTGACCGTACTCTATGAGCCCGGCCTGGAGAGGGCGGCACAAGAGGTCCTTCACCTGTATCCAAAAAAAGTCCAAGCCCTCGAGTCCCTCCTGGGATGGGCCATGAATGTGCGGTCAACCGTGCTCCTGGTCAAGAACAGAGCGCGTTTCCAACGCATGGCCGAAAGCCCCCTGACCGTTGCCTTTGCCATGCCCTCCAAAGGCCTGGTGGTGATGGACCACTCCAGAGTGAACCGGCGGCCCTTCAGCCTGGGAATAACCCTCAAACATGAGCTCTGCCACCTCCTCCTTCATCATCACATCAAGGAGCCGGTTCTTCCGAGATGGCTGGATGAAGGGGTTTGTCAGTGGGTCAGTGATGGGATCGGAGATATTATCACGGATCAGAAGCGGTCGAGCCTCAACAAGGCCGTGCTCAGTGGA
>CAZNLL010000097.1:0-5203 GCA_964573885.1 uncultured Desulfobacteraceae bacterium
ACCCCGGTCCTCTGCGCATCGCTTCTCAAGCCGGTGGCCCCGGGGCATGAACCCGGGGAAAACGCCATTTTTTTTATGCGCCCCTTTTTCAGGGGGTTTGATCGTGTCTTCTGTGGATCAAGAGAGCTCTATGTGCGCCTGGTCCGTCATTCCTTCTCCAAAAAACTGCGCTACCTCTTTGTCTTTCTCTTGATCGTCGCGGCCTTGGGTTTTTTGTTCCATCGCATGCCCACAGCCTATCTTCCGGATGAAGACCAGGGAATCGTGATGGTGCAGGTCCTGCTCCCGGCGAACGCCACCTTAGAGCAGACCAAGAAGGTAATGGATAAGATAAAAAACCATTTTCTGGAAAATGAGAAAGATGCAGTGGCATCCTGCATGACCCTTTCGGGCAGAAATTTCTCCGGCCAGGGACAGAACGCGGGCATGGCATTCATCCATCTCAAGGACTGGGAGCTCCGGGACCGCCCCGAATTAAGGGCCGGCGCCGTGGCCGGAAGGGCCATGGGGGCCTTTTCCCGAATCCGCAATGCCATGATCTATGCCTTTCCGCCGCCTGCGGTGATCGAACTGGGCGTGGCCAGGGGCTTTGATTTCCAGTTGCTGGACCGGGGCGGTCTGGGCCACGACCGCCTGATGGCCGCCCGCAACCAGATCCTGGGCATGGCGGCAAAGGACCCGGCATTGACCAAGGTCCGGCCCAACGGCCTGGAAGATGTCCCCGAGTACCGGGTCGACGTAGACTGGGAAAAGGCCGGGGCCCTGGGGGTGCCTATTGCGTCCATTAACAATACGATTTCGGCGGCCTTCGGCAGTGCCTATGTAAACGACTTCATACAGGGCGGCCGTGTGAAACGGGTATATGTGCAGGCGGACGCCCCCTTTCGCATGCTGCCCAAAGATCTGGAAAAACTCTATGTGCGGAACAGGGTGGGCAGAATGGTCCCCTTTTCCTCTTTTGCCTCGGGTCACTGGACGTACGGTTCCCCCAAGCTGGAGCGGTATAACGGCTTTCCTTCCATAAACATCGTGGGAGAGGCGGCACCGGGGAGGAGTTCCGGAGAGGCCATGCAGGCCATGGAAGGGTTTGTCAGGAAACTGCCTCAGGGCTTCGGTTTTGACTGGACCGGCCTTTCCTACCAGGAACGGATGGCAGGCGCTCAGGCGCCCATCCTGTATGCATTTTCCATTTTCGTGATCTTCCTCTGCCTGGCGGCCCTCTATGAGAGCTGGCCCATCCCCATCTCAATCCTGTTGACCCTGCCCCTGGGGGCCATCGGCGGTGTAATAGCCTCCACACTCAAGGGGTTGCCCAATGACGTCTATTTCCAGATCGGCCTCCTGACCCTCCTGGGTTTGACCACCAAAAACGCCATCCTGATCGTCCAGTTCGCCAAGGCGGGCGTGGAAAAGGGGATGGGGTTGATCGAGGCGACTTTGCAAGGAGCCAGATTACGATTCCGTCCCATCATCATGACCTCTTTGGCCTTCGGTTTCGGCGTCCTGCCCCTTGCCGTGACCACCGGCGCCGGGGCCGGAGCACAAAATGCCATCGGCATCGGCGTGCTGGGTGGGGTGGTGACAGCCACCTTTCTCGTGACCTTATTCGTGCCGCTTTTCTATGTTTTGATCGAAAAGGCCTTGGGCAAACACAGGCGGGGCGAATCATCCATGTCGGTTGACGCAAATCCTTCAGAGGATCAATGATATGAAGCAAAGGTAAGGCTCTATGGCGTGCTTAGCAGAGCCGAACAAATGGCCGACGTTAAAAGATTTCCTTGTTGCTCTCTTCGTTACAGTATCCGTGTTTCTCCATCATCCATCGTTTGCGGAGAAAGGACCCCAAGAACACAGGACCGTGACCTTTTTCTTGAAAACGATATCTTTAGAGGCACCGACAGGGAATATACGAACGGGGTCAAGCTGACCTGGATCTCCCAGGACCTGAGCAGCTATCGGGAGGATCCCAGGGTCCCTGAATGGAGCTACCCCATTATTGAAGAACTCCCCTTTGTGAACGAGCCCAGGTTTCAGGGAAATATTTCCTTCTCCCTGGGCCAGAACATGTACGGCCCGGAGGATATCCAAAGGAAGGAGCAGCAATACGGTTCAGTGACCGTTTCCTTTTCTTACTAGCCCATGGGAGGAGGAAAATAGGCCGGCTCTTGTCCTAATCATAACCCCTCGCCCGGGTCTCGCCGAAATGGCAGGACTTTCAGCTAAGCGTCGACCCCCTTTACGCCCTTTTTTCCATAAGCATGGCCAATGCCTTCAAATGGCCCTTCTCATCCTCTGCGATCTGCTGAAACAATTGCCGGCCCTTGTCGTCACCGGCCTTGCGGGAATAGCGCATATAAAGGTCCAGTGCCTGGGCCTCCACCATCATGGCTACACTCAAACAACCCGACGTATTTTCCAAGGCCTCCTTGTACCTCTTAATGAATTCCTCCGTGGTGAAGCCCCCTTCCATCACACCGGATGTCATGCGGGCCTCCACTTTCTCCCTGCCTGTTTCCAAATTTTCTCTCAGGTAAAGGTCCAGGAGCCTCCCTTTGTGTTTCTCCTCCACTTCAGCCAGCTTGAGGAGAAGCTCTCTCAGTTCCTCATCTTGGGAGCCTTCCCCCAAAATCGTGTAGAACTCCTTCAGTCCCACCTCCATGGAGCCTGCAAGCACAATGATCTCCTCAACGGTTTCATCCCCCTGGAGAAGGGCCATGCCCATATCTTCAGGACCTGCGGCCCCCTCGCCCTGCCAGGCCTTAATGCCTCCTTTAAGGTTGTAGACCTCCTTGAAGCCCTTCCCCGAAAGCAGTTGCGCAGCAGCCCGGCTGCGGCCTCCCATGGCTCAGTAGGTGATCACAGGTCTTTCCGGGTCCAGTTCATCACTGCGGTCCGTAAGATCGGGCAGGGGGATCAGCATGGCCCCGGGTATCCGGCCCTTTTCATACTCCCGGTGCTGGCGGACATCCAGCAAGGTGTAGGTGCCCTCCTTGTGCCCTTCCATATAAGCCCTCACCTCTTCCGCCTCCATATTGCCCACAGGGGTTACCAACTGTTTCCAGCGCATGGGTACTCCTTTCATTTTCTTAAATGGGGTACCAGCCATAGGACCGGCTCCTTTGATGCAGCCTGGATGGTTCCCTTTGCCAATGGGTTGATTTAAATCAGAATTTTAATGATCCTGTCCCCTGGTGTCAACAGGGGCCTTTTTCAAATCATTTTCTCCTTGATGTCCCCCTTGGAACGTATTAACAACCCAGGACAAGCATTCGCGCGGATCTGGGCGTTTTGCCCGGCCTTCTCTTGAGGGTGGTTTGAGGAAAAAGGCCTATCTCTTTTCTTGGATCAAGGGGATTAGACGGATGGGAGCTGAGCACATACAACCTCAGTCGGACCAAAACCGGTCCAGGGCCATCCGCCGTATGTTTGCAGGCATTTCCAGGCGCTATGACTTACTCAACAGGCTCATGACCTTTGGCCGGGACCAGGCCTGGCGGAGGCATCTGGTAAAGAAGGCGGCCCCCCCACCCGGGGGCATGCTCCTGGATATGGGATCCGGCACCGGAGGGATCGCCCTGGAGGCCCTGTGCCGCGATCCGACCCTTTGCATCGTGGCGGCCGATTACACCCTGGAAATGATGGCCGTAGGCCGTCAAAGGCCCGGAGGTCATAAGATCCTTTGGTGCAACGCCGATGCCCTGCACCTGCCTTTTCCCGACAACGCATTTGACGCGGTCACCTCTGGATACCTGATTCGAAATGTCGTGGATGCCCATCAGGCCTTCCAAGAACAGGTGCGGGTGACCAGGCCCGGGGGACGGGTGGTTTGCCTGGATACCTCTCCACCCTCCCCCAATCTACTGAGGCCCTTCATCCTTTTTTACCTGAGGGTAGCCATCCCCTTGATCGGGCAGGTGATAGGAGGAAATCGGGCCGCCTATGAGTATCTGCCCACCTCGACCCAGACCTTCATGAGCCCTGATGAGCTTGCCCTGGTCATGAAAAACGCCGGTCTTGAGGACATCCGGTATGCGCGGTTCATGCTGGGAACCCAGGTGGTGGTGTGCGGGATTAAACCTTGAATCACCGGTCATTCGACACAGGACCTCCCGGAATTCTACCGCCCCTTGAAACGGGGTTTGCGTTTTTCCGCAAAGGCCTTCATGCCCTCCTGACGGTCTTCGGATGCGTACAGGATGGAGGCGCACTGGGCCTCGTAATCCAAAGCCGAGGCCATATCCATCTCCAGTCCCACGTTTACGGCCCGCTTGGTATATTTAAGGGACAGGGGCGGCCTGTCCTTGAGTCTGTCTGCCAGGGCCCGGGCCTCCTCCATGAGACGCTCCACAGGGACCACCCGGTTCACCAGGCCCATGCAAAGGGCTTCCCGGGCGTCTATGAAATCCCCTGTAAAGAGCATTTCCTTGGCCCTTGCGGCCCCGATAAGGCGGGGCAGCCGCTGGGTTCCCCCCGCTGCCGGCATGACCCCGATTTTTACTTCAGGTAATCCGAACCGGGCCGATTCCGATGCGATCCGGAGATCACATACCAGGGCCAGCTCGCAGCCCCCGCCCGCGGCCACGCCGCTCACCGCGGCGATGACGGGCTTTTCAAATTCCCGAATGCGGGTGTAAAAGGCCTGGCTTTTTTTCTGGGCCGAATAAAACTGGCTTTGAGTGAGCTTCACCTGGCGCCGCTCCTTGATGTCCGCCCCGGAGCTAAACACCTTTTCTCCGCCCGTGAGAATCACCACCCGCGCACCATCATCCGTTTCCATGTCATCAAAGGCCCCGGCCACCTCTCCCTTCAGCCTGAAGCTGAGGGCGTTCATGACCTCGGGCCTGTTCAGGGTGATCACGGCCACACCGTCGGAGAATTCCACCACGATGGTTTGGTAATGTTTCATGGCGATGCTCCCGTTCACGCCCTTGGTCTGATCCCTCAACCCGTCCTTGAAGGGAGCACGGCCTTAAAGGTGCCCCGGACCTTGGCCTCGTCATCCCGGTCCCTGAGCACAGCAAGGCGTCTCCCTTTTAATCCTTCATCCACGGGTCTCCTCCCCTCAAAGGCGCCTCAAATGAATTTATGCTATGTCCACAAAGCGGACCACATCCTCCACCCTCTCCCTTTGGCTGGCAAACCGGTTGCCGGGATGGTTTTCGTCCGGATAGCCCATGACGATCCCCATGACCACTTTTTGGTC
>CAZNLL010000097.1:5213-6392 GCA_964573885.1 uncultured Desulfobacteraceae bacterium
AATACCGGCATGTCTGCGAACCACCTCCGGGTAGCTGATGGAACGGGTCATGATACACGTCCCCAGGCCGCGGTCTGTGGCCAGGAGGGCGATGGTCTGGAGGATGAGGCCTCCGTCCATTAATGCGTAGGGGTTGAAGCCTTCGTCAAAGTGGAGGTAGACGGCACACGGTGCCCCGAAGAGACGCGTGGCATGAAGAAAATACCCTGCTCTCGCCTTTTCATCCCCCCTCTGGATTCCGAAGGCCTGGAAGAGACCCTTTCCCAGGTCCTTATATCGAGTGGTTTGGGCCTCATTGAAAGAGAGGGGGACCTCCACGTCCGGGTTTGTGGGCGCACCCCGGGCAGCCAACTCTGCACACTCCTCCTTGATGCGATCAAGGGTCTCTCCGCCCACAACCGTGAATCTCCAGGACTGGGTGTTGCCCCAGGACGGGGCCCTGAGGGCCTGTTCCATGATGTCCTCTATCATGTGACGGGGCACGGGTGCCGGGCGAAAGACCCGAATGCTTTTCCTCGAAGCAACAGCCTCTTTTACATCCATGAAACACCTCTCTCTTGTAATCCCTTATCCTGGGACCTGAATCTATAAGCTACCGCTTCCGATGACCCCCTCCTTTTCCAGGGCATGCATATCCTCTTCCCCAAAACCCAGGGACCCGAGCACCGAGCGGGTGTCCCGGCCTTGGGCCGGGGCCGGGCGGTCCCGATCTGAAGGGATACCGGGAAAGGAGGCCGGATAGGCCACCTGCTTAAAACCCCTTCCCTGGTGGTCTTCCAATTGAAATACCATACCCCGGAAACCAACATGGGGATCTTGCTCCACCTCGTCCAACCGGTTGACGGGGGCCGCAGGCACATCCTCCCGGTTAAAAAGGTCCATCCACACCTGCAGGTCCTGTTGTTCCATGAGGGGTTCAAGGATAAATCGCAGATCCCGGCGATGTTGGCACCGGAGTTGGTCCGTTTTAAACCGGGCATCCTGCCCCAGCTCTTCCCGACCCAAGGCCCTCAAGAGGTTTTGCCAGAACTTGTCTTCTATCACCCCCAGGGACACCCATCGACGGTCCCGGGTCCTGTACACATCATAGGCCCCGCCTCGAACAAGGTCTTCCCGTCTTGCCTTTGCCGTGTGCAGTGCGGGTACCAGCCGGGGAGACATGAAGGAAAGGGCCGCATC
>CAZNLL010000097.1:6492-15723 GCA_964573885.1 uncultured Desulfobacteraceae bacterium
AGGGCCGCATCGATATAACATCCCCCGCCCCCCTGCTGCTGGGAGAGGAGGCCGGCCAGAACCGCATGGCTGGCCGCCAGCCCCCCGGCCAGATCGGCCAGCGGCATGGGGGGAGGCATGGGCCTTTCTCCAGGATCCACATTGAGGCTGAGGGCCCCGGACACGGACAGGTAATTGATGTCATGACCACTACGGTCCCGGCCCGGCCCGGCCTGGCCATACCCGGTGAGAGAGCAATAGACGATTTCCGGGTTGGCATTACACACGGCATCATACCCGAGGCCCAAGCGATCCATGACTCCGGGTCGGAAGGACTCGAAAAACACGTTGCTTTCCTTGATCAGTCGAAGCAGGATCTCTCTGCCTCTGGGAAGTTTGATATTCAGGGTCATGCTGTCCTTGTTCCGATTCAGGGCCCCGAAGAGGGCCGGGTTGAGTCGGCGCATATAATCGCCGGGGCCCGGTTGCTCGATTTTTAGGACCCGGGCTCCCAGATCCGCGAGGAGCTGGGTACAGTAAGCTCCGGGAAGAAGCCGGGACAGGTCCAGCACGCAAATATGTTCCAGGAGCCGTTTCATCCCCAATCCTCCTACTCGCGCCCTTAAACCATCTTCAGCACCCTTTTGGCATTTTCAAGCATGATCTTTTCCCGGACCCCCGGTTTCAGCTCAAGGGTATAGAAGTCCCTCAACCACCTATCCGGCTTGATGAACGGATAATCCGTGCCAAATAGGGCCTTATTCTGCAACCGGCTGTTGATGTCCCTGACCAGTTGTGGGGGGAAGTACTTGGGAGACCAACCGGAGAGGTCCACGTATACATTGGCCTTGTGGATGGCCATGGCAATGGAGACGTCCGTCCACGGCCATGCCGGATGGGCACAGATAATGGTAAGATCCGGAAAGTCGGCGGCCACGTCATCAATAGGAAGCGGGTCCACGTACTTGAGCTTTATGCCCAGCCCGCCCGGCATTCCTGCACCCAGACCCGTGGTTCCGCAATGAAAGAGAACCACGATTCCCAGTTCAGTACATTTCTCCCAGAGCGGATAGAATCGGTGGTCGTTGGGGAAGAAGGCTTGAGCTGCCTGCTGAAATTTGGCCCCCCGAAGCCCGTATTCCTTGACCGCCCTCTCCAGTTCATTAATGGCCGCCTTCCCTTTCCAGGGATCCACCCCGGCAAAGCCGATAAAGGTCTCCGGATACCTCTGGACCATATCCGCCACATAGGCATGGGAAATAGGGGGAATCCCGGACACGGTTTCATCGTCCGTGGGCAGGAGGACCCCCATGATATCCAGATCCCGGTAGACCTTCGCCATCTCATCTTCGCTGAGCACTTCTAGGGTCGTCTTGAAGTAGGTCTCCAAGGCATCACCATAAAAGCCGGACTTCCGGCGGCCTTCCGCCGTTGAAAAGTGGACATGGATGTCAATGGCTTTCATACGCTATCCTTTCTTTCTTGTGGTGTCCCCGTAGCTCCTCTTTTGGATTCAAGGGGACCAAGAAAATACCGTTTCGGGTCAAAAATGCGGAGTAACCGGAGCTCCCGGGGTGAGGGGGGATCCACCCACAGGGGTTCATCCACAACCCTGAGATCCCATCCGCAGAGTGAATTGATATGACCGATCGCATCCTTCTTGGTGGTGCGGGCCGACTGGTGACAAACCGCGATAAGGACAAATTCCTCCGATTCCCCGGGCCTGTCAAAAACCCCCAAGTCGGTGACAAGCCTTCGGACACGCTTTCCCGGGCTGGTGGTATAGGGGAGTCGAACCACAAGGCTCCCGGGACGCTGCAGGGCGGTGACCACAATTTCCCTGGCCGAACTGGCGATGTCGTTGGCCCCACCGGAACCCACCATGTAAAGGCCCTTTTCGGGGACGGCGGTGCTGTTGATGTTTCCGAAGCGATCGATCTGACCGGCTCCCAGAGACCCGATACAGCGGTTCTGTGCACCTCCCATGATCATTCCCATGATATGGTGGATATCCGTGAGCATCTTGCAGGAAGGGAAATTCCGGGTATTGAAGGTACTGGGATCCCCGGGCCTGGGGGCATATCCAAACATACCCGCCTCGGCCATGATATCCAGATCAACCCCCTCGTCCCGGAGCTGATAAAAGGCCACCCAGCCAGCCAGGTTGGCCAGTCCCGCCCCGCACAGGATATTTCGATACCCGGAGGTCCGCACCTTTTCCATGAGGGACCGGGCCGCCGTAACAATGGCCATCTCGGCCGGCGTATAGTCCTTAGATGGCGACAGCTCCCCCTGAAGGTCCCGGAATTCCACTTCCCAGGATGTCTCCTGAATCTTTCCCTTGAGCTGGAGCAGCCGGTCCTTGCCCACCTTGGCCAGGTAAGCTGTGTGATCGGCGCAGTCCAGTACCCAGTGATCGATCCAAGCCTGCAGAGAGACCTCTTCCTTGGCCGCCTCCTTGGCCGCTGCAATGAATTCATAGTCCTCGCCATATCCCTCGAATCCGGGCAGACCCTGTTGTGGGTGCTTGCTGGGATGGCCGCCGAAGGGTATTTCGCAAAGGCCCAGCACATACTGCCCGGGCAGTTTCACCAGGTGGGAATGGCGGCGGATGAATTCTGTGGACACAATCCGTTCCACTGTGACGAGGGCCCCTTTGCGGGCGGCCATGGCGCCGTAGACATTCTCCACATTAGGGGGGAGAAAAATGGTGTTGCCGCAGGGATCGGCTACGGCCCCGTGAAGGATGCTGATATCCGGCACCAGGGCACGGACCAGACCCACGGTCTCTCCGGGGTGGAAGGGGTCATCCATCTCCAGGAAGTCCTCCCGATTTTCCCGGCCCATGGTGCTGCCTCTAAGGGACTGGGTGGGCAGAAAGCCGAGCCCCATGGCTGCGGCCTTAAGCCGCAGAGGCAGAGTAAGAATGGACCAATTTTCAAATTCAACCGTACCTTGGCGATAGGCCCTTTGAAAGGCGGCATTCGGCCCGGGGGTGGGATAAGAGTCCCCACAATAGGTGACAATGAGCTTTTTTGCGAGTCCGCCGTGAAGGAAGACCGCAGCAGGATGATTCATTCCCACGCCCACCAGGGTGAACCCGGGAGCACGGCCCCAGAACTGCCGGGCGATTTCATAGAGGGCCGCCGTGGGCCACCGGACACTGGCCTGACCGAAGTGGATCATCATGCCCGGTTCGATGTGCTCTGCCACCATCTCTTTGAGGGCGCGGATCTTGCTCGATCCCTCATCCCTGCGGAGAGGAATCATGCCTTGGAGGATTTCCTCATACCCTTTCATGGTAGCCTCCGGCCTTTGTACCCCAGCCTTCTCAGCACAAAGGATGCGCTACTATTCCTTGATCAGTATATGCACGGCACAGGCTCCGGCCTCCAGTTCGGGAATGGCCCCTCCCATGGTATGGGTGAGGCCCACCCGGGGATCCAGGACTTGGCGCCTGCCCGCCTCCCCGCGGAGCTGCTGGACGATCTCCACAACCTGGGCGATACCCGTGGCACCCAGGGGATGGCCCTTTGAAAGGAGCCCCCCGCTGGGATTGACAGGGATGGACCCGGTGATGGCGGTAGCCCCTTCTTGGATCATCCTTCCCCCCTCGCCCGCCGGGCAGAACCCCAGGTTCTCATAGTGAAGGAGCTCGCCGATGGTAAAGGCGTCGTGACATTCACACACATCCACCTCCTCCGGCCCAAGGGAGGCCGTCTCGTAAGCGATGGCCGCAGCCTCCCGGGTCAGGGGTGAGGCAAGGATATTGTGGTCTGCTCCGGCAAAACGCCCTCCCCGCACCACGGAGCCCGCCACCCGGATCAGGGGCCTCCCCAGGGCTTTGGCCACCTCTCTGGAGCAAAGCACCGCCGCGGCCGCACCGTCGCCAGTGGGACAGCACTGAAGCAGCGTCAAGGGATCGGCGATCATCCGGGAGTTCAGGACCTCTTCAAGGGTCACGGCCTTCCGGTATTGCGCCATGGGATTCCGTGCCCCGTTTTCATGACTTTTCACCGACACCAGGGCCAGTTGTTCCAGGGTGGTGCCGTATTCATGCATGTGCCGGACGGCCTTCATGGCATAATGCCCCGGAAGGACCCGCCCCTGAAGGGCGTCCAGGTCTTCCTGGTTGGGAGGCAGTAGACCGGCGGCCACTTTTTCCATACCCACCGCCATGGCCAGGTCCACCCATCCCCCGGCCACGGCCATATAGGCCTGTCGGAAGGCGGTGGCCCCCCCGGCGCAGGCGTTTTCTACATTCACGATCTCTATGCCCACAATTCCCGCCTGCTTGAGGGCCCGCTGCCCCGCCACCCGGCCCTGGTGCGAGTGGCTGCAGTATACCATCGGGAGCCGGCGGGAATGAATGCCCGCGTCTTTTATGGCTTGAAGAATGACCTGCCGGCCCAGTTCCTCGATCCACGTATCCGGGTACCTGCCAAAGCGGATCATGCCGATTCCCACGACAAAGACTTCTCTCATGGGGCATTCTCCTTCTTTAGCGGTCTAAAGAGGTAGGAAATGATCACATTTCCTTCCCTGTCGCGACCGATGGGACCATAAGTCAACGCCACAGGGCCGTCCAAACGCAGATCACGGGGATCAACGGTGGTCATCCGGGCAAAGATCCGGACACCCTCAGGCAAATCCACCAGAGCCGTGGTATAGGGAGGATCAAACCCTGCCGGCCCTTGCCGGACAATGGCGTAGGTGTACAACCTGCCCTCCCGGCTCAGAGGGACCTCCTCCATCCTTCCCTTGTCCTGGCAGAAGGGGCAGCGCTCCCGCCTGGGGAAAAAACTCCGGCTGCAGCCCCGGCACCGGGATCCCAAAAGGGGTGGAATCTCGGTTCGTGCCAGGGGCCAGGGGAAAAGGCCTTTCCTGACCGGAACCTGCCCCATTTCTACACCGCTTTCCTCGTCCATGGAAGATGTCTCACAAGGGTTGACGGGGCCGTTCAAGTCCTTTACACGCGACCTCAGGCCCGGGGTCGGCTCAGGTAATGGCCGATATACCCAGGATCTCCCGTCCAATGATCAGTTTCTGGATTTCCGTGGTCCCGTCGGGCACCGTATACATCCGGGCGTCCCGGAAAAAGCGCTCCACCGGGAACTCTTCAGACAGCCCGTAGGCACCGTGAACCTGGACCGCCTTTGAGGTCACCTTCACCGCCGTTTCCGTGGCAAAATACTTGGCCATGGAGGCCTCCTGAATAAATTTACCACCCCGGTCGATACAGTCGAGCCCCCGGTAGGCGAGGAGCCTGGCCGCCTCGGTTTCGGTCACCATCTCGGCGATCATGGCCTGGATGAGCTGAAAAGATCCAATGGGCCGGCCAAACTGTTCCCGTTCCTTGACATAATGGACAGAGGCGTCAATGGAGGCCTGGGCGATCCCCACCGCACTGACCGCCCCCAGGCAGCGGGCGATCTGAATGTTCCGAAGAGCCCCTTTGAAGGCCCGGCCCTCTTCGCCCAGCAAGGCAGAGGAGGGCACGAAACAGTCCTCAAAAACGATCTCCGAGGTGGGAAAGGAGCGGACGCCCATTTTTCGAATATCGCGGCTCAAGAAGGGGGATTCCCTCCGGTCCACGATAAAGCGCGATATCCCCCGGGTACCCTTTTTTGGATCCGTAGATGCATAGGTGATGATGATATCCGCGAGGGTACCGTTGGAAATCCACATCTTGGTGCCGTTAAGGCGGTACCCGCCCTCGCACTTGACAGCGCGGGTCCGGATGCTCCCCGCATCGGATCCTGCGTCGGGCTCGGTGATTCCCGAGCAACCGACAATCTCCCCGTCGAGCAGGGGCCGGAGGTACCCTTCCTGCTGGGGTCTGTTTCCCGCCTCGTAAATGGTCCTTGCCGAACTGGCGGTGATCCCCACGACCCCTCCCAGGGATGCATAGGCCCGCCGCAGTTCCTCGATGAGCATGCCGTAGGTGAGGTAGGTAAGCCCGGCCCCACCCGCCTCCTCCGGGATGGTGCTGCCCAGGTACCCGAAGGGGATAAGGCTTTTGAGGAAGGCCTTTACCCGCTCCTTGCCCAGCGGCCCTTCCCGGTCCAGTTGGGAAGCAAGAGGGACGACCTCCTTCTGAAGAAATCTCCAGACACTCTCCCTGAGCATCTTCTGTTCATCGGTGAGTTCGAAGATCACAGTGAATTCTCCTGGTGGGGAGGCACCGGTGCCTGCTCAGGCCGTGCAGTATCCCCCGCTCACACTGATCACCTGGCCGGTAACGAACGCGGCCTTTTCAGAAGCCACGAAGACCACCATGTCTGCAATCTCTTCGGGCCTGGCATAGCGGCGAAGGGGATAGGCCTTCAGGATCTTCAAGGTCAGGGCCGCCGAGGCCTCTTTGCCCATGGTACGCTCCCGCTCCTTTCGTCTTTCCAGGGTTGTTTCCGTTTCCGTGGCGCCAGGAGATACCACATTGACCCTTATGCCCAGAGGGCCCAGCTCCTTGGCCAGGGCCTTACAGTGGCCGATGATACCCGCCTTGGACGCGGAATAGGTTGCCATTCGGGCCTCTCCAACCCTGCCCGCATCCGAGGCAATGGCGATGATGCATCCTTCCCTTTGGGCGGTCATGTGCTTCAAGACCACATGATTGCAGTTTAGTGTGCCTCTCAAGCCGGTCCCGAGCACGCGGTCCCAGTCCTCAACGCTTTGATTCAGAAAGGGTTTCCCCCTGTCACCGAGGCCCGCGTTGTTTACCAGCACATGGATAGCCCCGAATCGCGACACAACCTCCACCGCCATGGCTTTCACGTCCTCGTAGCGGGTGATGTCCACGGGACAGGACAAGGACTCGACTCCAAGACGGGCCGCTTCTTCGGCCACGGACAGGGCCCGTTCCGGCGATACGTCATTGACGGCCACCCGGGCCCCCTCCCGGGCAAAGCCCAGGGCTATGGCCCGTCCGATACCCCGGCCGGCCCCTGTGACAAGGACCGATTTTCCCCCCAGACCCAACTCCATGAGACCCTCCAAAAACAGCCTGCCGACCATGATCCCTTTGAAATGGCCGCACGGCTTCTCCAGTTCCTGTTCAGGGGATCCAGCGTTCGAGGGAAGACACCGGGAGGGGTGTCATGGTCCACAAGAACTTCAGGTCACCCCCGCCGGAGTTGTCCCACCGGTGGGGACTCTCCGACTTAAAATGGATGCTGTCCCCCTCGCGCAGCACATAGAGGTTCTCGTCCACCACAAAGGACATTTCCCCTTCCAACACCATGAAGAGCTCTTCTCCCTGGTGGGCCTCCGATCGGATCCCGCTCCTGGCCCCCGGGCCGAAGGTGAAAATGCAGGCTTCCATCTCACCCCGCTCCAGGCACATGGCCAAAACCTCCATCTGGGCACCTGAGGGACTGGTCAGAATGCGCCGGGTGTCTTTCCGGACCACTTCCACGCGCTCCTTAAAATCGAAGTGATTGGTGTCTTCCTGTGTGAAAAAGCCGATGCTTTTGTCCAATGCCCGGGCAATCTTCATCAGGACGGTGATGCTGGGGATCATACCCCCTTTTTCAATCTTGGATATGGCCGCCGGGGAAACACCGGCAGCACCGGCCAACTGGTTCAGGGTGAGGCCGGCTTCCTTGCGGCATGCCCGCACCCGTTCCCCGATCCCCCCCACAATACTCTCGATGGATGGGTCTTTTAGGTTATCCGATCCTAAAAACATAAGGGAAAATTATTTACAAAAAGAAAAAATGTCAAGGGAAATCCCGAACGCCACAGAGCAAGTATTGAAGCCCTTTATTGTCTAATCTGGTCTTAGCCTTTTCTCTTGACAGGATGAAGGCGGACCGGATAATTTTTCTTATCGGAAATTTTTTTCCTGGACACCGAAAGGAGGACGCCCATGCAACTAAAGGACAAGGTGGCATTTCTCACAGCCGCGGCAGGAGCGGGAATCGGGTCAGAAACGGCCCGGGTCATGGCCCGGGAAGGGGCCAAGATTGTCTTGACCGACGCCCATGCCAGAAGACCGGCGGCCCTGGCCGAGGAAATCGGGAGACAATTCGGGGTCGAGGCCATGGGCATGCAGTGTGATGTTCAGAGCAAAGACCAGGTGGAAGAGGCCGTTCAAAAAGCCCTGGAAAAATTTGGCCGCATCGACATCCTGTTCAATAACGCCGGTGTGAACAAGCTTTCCCCGGTTGTAGAAATGACGGATGAGAACTGGGAAATGGTCATTAATACCTGTCTCAGGGGAACCTTCTATACCTGCAGGGCGGTGCTCCCCGGCATGATCAGCCAACAATTCGGCCGAATCGTGAATGTGGCCTCTGTGGCCGGCTTCATGGGGCTTGCCAACGGACAGGCCCATTATGCCGCGGCCAAGGCCGGAATAATGGCACTGACCCGTTGCGTGGCCCTGGAAAACGCCTCCTATCACATCACCGCCAATACCATCGCCCCCGGGTTCATCAACAACGAATTTTTATCCCGGATCTATCCGCCTCAAGAGATAGAACGAATGTATGCCGCCATCCCTTACGCACGAAAAGGGACGCCTCGGGATATCGCCAACATCGCCCTTTTCCTGTGCTCCGATGAAGGGGAGTATGTCACGGGCCAGACCATCTGCGCCACCGGAGGAAGCTGGGTCCACTGATAAGTATCGCTGAAACTGCAGGTCCTCCCCTACAGAGGCCGACTATCAGTAGGCCTATTGTAAAGGAGACGGGCCGGGCTTATGCTGTTTTCACTTCGATCTTCTTAACGCTCTGTTCTTCCGTTTTGGGCAAGTTGAGCCGCAGTATCCCGTCTTTGTATTCCGCCTTCACTTTGTTTGCATCCACGTCTGCAGGGAGTTCAAAGGATCGGGAAAAAGATCCATATCTCCTTTCAACGCGGTGATAGTCCTTGTCTTTATCCTTCTGCTCCTGTTTTCTTTCCCCTTTGATCGTAAGGAGCCTCCCATTTAAGGATATATCAATATCCTTTGCATCCATGCCAGGGATCTCCGCATGGATTACAATCTCTGTACCGGTTTCGGAGAGATCTATGGCAGGCACCCAGTCCGCCCCTTCAATAAAACGGCCGAAAGGGCTCCTGGTAAAAAAGTCATTAAAGAGCCTGTCAATCTCGCCCCTGAAACGGTCCAGTTCGGTTCGGCCGCGCCAAGGAATTAAGCTTGCCATACCAGATTCACCTCCTTTTGAGGGTTTAATCCTCCCCTGAGAGATTGTAAATCTCTAAATTAATTAAATAATTACAATAAGTTGAATCCTACTGTCCTAA
>CAZNLL010000098.1:0-15705 GCA_964573885.1 uncultured Desulfobacteraceae bacterium
TGAAAATGAGTAAAGATTTCGGACAGGTGCTCTTGACCCGGGGGGCCGGATTGCTCAAGAATGTCACAGCAATGATCTTCTATTTTTTTGTCATGATATTCGTGCTCTTTTACATGGTCCGTGACGGGGAGAAAATGATGAGGGGCGTGAAAGACCTCTCGCCCCTGAAGGATGAACAGGAAAACCGCATCGTGGAAAAGGTCAGGGGTGTGGCCCGGTCGGTACTCCTGGGAAGTTTCCTGACCGCCCTTTGTCAGGGTGTGGTGGGGGGCATAGGGCTGGCCATTGTGGGCATCCCCCCCCTTTTCTGGGGAACGCTCCTGGGTTTTTCATCCCTCATGCCGGTGGTGGGAACGGCCCTGGTCTGGGTCCCGGCCACCGCCTACCTCGCCCTGACCGGGGCATGGAAAAGTGCCGTGTTCTTCCTGCTATGGTCCATTGTGCTGGTAGGTTCTATTGACAACTTTCTCCGTCCATTTCTCATGCGGGGGCAAGGAAGGATGTCCCCCTTTTACGTGTTCCTGGCCATCGTGGGCGGCGTGAATTATTTCGGGATCGTGGGGATCCTTTACGGGCCCTTGATCCTGGGGTTTGCAAGCGTCATGCTCTACATCTATAGGGTGGAATACCGGGAAATGCTTGATGAAAAGGACTGATGATACCGCCCGGGTCCGGTTATAAGGCCCCAGAGCGGGGAATATACATGATTCACCTCATTTACCCGTCGGCAGGGGCCTGATATAAAAGCAAAAAAAGCTCAGGTCTTGATTGAGTGGGGAGATTTTCTTTGGTGATTTTACTGCAATTTGTGATGGCCCTGGTGGTCGCCTTTGTCCTGAGCGGCGTATTCGCACTGGCCACAGGAAGGGGAAGCAAGAGAACAGGGCTTTTCTGGTTGTTTCTTATTATCTTTATGGCCACCTGGGCCGGGGGTGTGTGGTTAAGACCTTTCGGCCCCACCCTGTGGGGGATTCACTGGGTGACCTTTTTCCTGGTGGGATTGATTTTTGCGCTGATTCTCGCCGTTTTTTCTCCAGGGCGTCCCCCGCGAGGCCGTCACGAGACCCTGGACATGCTGGAGCGGATCGAGCAGGAAAAGGAGATAGAACAGTTCACCTATATCACGCTGAATATCTTTTTCTGGGTACTCCTCCTTGTGCTGGTGGTGGTCATTTTCATCCACTACCTCCCCTCCTAAGTCCCGCGTTTCTGGGCTCGCATCAAGACCCGGCTTTAACCAAGAAACCTCAGGTGTTTTAGACCATGGAAAAAGGGGAACAACCTCAACCTCAAAATGGCTCCAATTGGAAACGGCTTCTGCTCATTATCGCCCTTTCTTGGCTGGTGGCCTTTTTCTTCTTCAGGTTTGACCGTACCTCGGGTCACATGAAGATCTCCTATACCAATTTCAAGAAGCACATCACACAGGAGAATGTGTCGGAGATCACGGTAAAAGGAGAGCAGGTGACGGGGCAATTCAAGGAGCCCATGAAGGGGGAGACCCAGAAGACTTTATTCGGGGGAAAGCAAACGCCGGAATACAAGACCTTTAAGACCACCATGCCTTCCTTTGAGGATCCCGGGCTCATGGGGCTTTTGGAGAAAAAGAATGTGGTGGTCAAGGCCGAATCTGATGAGCGCTCCTGGATTTGGACCGCGGTGTTGAGCATCCTCCCCTGGGTGCTGATCATCGGGTTCTTTGTGTACTCAAGCAAGAAGTTTCAGCAGCGCATGGGCGGAATGGGGGGCGGTGGCCCCTTCGGGTTCGGTAAGTCCAAGGCCAAACTCTACACCCGGTCGACCAGCAAGATGAGGCTGGAGGACGTGGCCGGCCTGGACAATGCCAAAAAGGAGCTTGAAGAGATCATCGATTTTTTGAAGGAACCCGCCAAGTTCAGGAGCCTTGGTGGCGAACTGCCCAGAGGGATCCTGCTGGTAGGTCCCCCGGGCGTAGGAAAGACCCTCATGGCCCGGGCCATAGCCGGGGAGGCGGATGTCCCTTTTTACAGTATCAGCGGCTCCGAGTTTATTGAGATGTTCGTGGGCGTGGGGGCCTCCAGGGTGAGGGATATGTTTAAGAACGCCAAAAAGGACGCCCCATCCATTATTTTTGTGGATGAGCTGGACTCTATCGGCCGGGTCCGGGGGACCGGTGTCGGGGGAGGACATGACGAAAGGGAGCAGACCCTGAACCAGATCCTCTCAGAAATGGATGGGTTTTCCGGGCATGAAAACGTGATCGTCCTGGCCGCCACAAACCGCCCGGACGTGCTTGATCCGGCCCTGGTCAGACCGGGACGCTTTGACCGGCAGGTCATCCTGGAACTCCCCCAGCGGAGGGCGCGGGAAGAGATCCTTAAGGTTCACACCCGGGAGGTTCCCCTGGGAGAGGATGTGGACCTGGGTGAACTCGCAGGCAGGACGGTGGGTTTTTCCGGTGCCGACCTCAAGAATCTGGTCAACGAGGCGGCCCTGCTGGCGGCCCGGGAGGAAAAAGAAAAGGTAACGGCCTCGGATTTTGACCGGGCCCGGGACAAGATCATTATGGGTATTGAACGGGAAGATGTGGTCAAGGACGAGGAGAAAAAGATCATCGCCTATCATGAAGCGGGCCATGCCCTGGTGGCCAAGCTGTATCCCGGGGCGGATCCCCTGGAAAAGGTCAGCATTATCCCCCGGGGCCGCTCTCTGGGGGCCACGGAACAGGTCCCGGAAGAGGACCGGCACAACATGAGCCGGAGTTATCTCCTGGGACGGATCGCGGTCATGCTGGGGGGACGGGCCGCAGAGAAAATGGTCTTTGAAGACATCACCACAGGGGCGGGGGATGACCTGAAAAAGGCGAGCCAGTTGGCCAGGAGAATGGTCTGCCAATGGGGCATGAGCGACAAACTGGGTCCGGTCACCTTTCAGCAGGGAGAAGCCCATCCCTTTTTGGGCCGTGAAATCGCCGAACACAAAGATTTCAGCGAAGAAACGGCACGCCTCATCGATGAGGAGGTGAGAAGAATCATCCAGGAAATGGAGGACCAAGCCAGGGAAATTCTTACCTCAAATCGAGAGGAACTGGATGCCCTGGTGGAGGGGCTCCTGGAGAGCGAGTCCCTGGCCAAAGAAGAGATAGACGAAATTCTGGGTGTGGAATCCGAAGACCGCAATGCGTGACATGAGCACCCCCACCACTGAGGGAGCCGTATTGAATCATCCGGAAAACACCGTAAATGTGATCCTCGTGGCCTGGTCCTATCCGGACGACGAGGGCTGGAAACAGGTGGCGTCGGCCCTTTCCGAGACCTTGCAGGGCATCCTTCAGGAGCCCCATGAGCCTTTTAAAAAAGTGGCCCAGAGGATCCTGGGCAATCAAAAGGAGGTCAAGGTCCTTTATTCCCTCAATGACCTGGATTCTGTTGAGGCCACCATTCTCACGGCCATTGAAGAGGGGGCCACCGAAATCCTGGTGGTGCCCCTCATCTTTGCCCTGGAAATGGATTACAGGACCTACGGTCCCCAACTGGACATCCTGGAGCGGCTCCGTGAACTCGAGGCCCGCCATTCCGGGGTGAGGACCCTCTTTACAGGACCTCCCTTTGGTTCAGAGGAGCAGATCGCCAATCTCCTGGAAAGGATCCGTGAGGAGCAACCCAAGGCCGCTAGCCGCCTCCAGTCGGTGGTGACCCGGGGGTTTCAGGATAACTGGTCCCTTTTCACGGATTTCATGAGAAAACTCCAGGCCGTTCTCCCGGTGGACACCCGGGTGGCCATTCGGGGCAGCACGGTGACAGGATTCAATTACGTCACCGGGGACCCTTTTGATGCATTGGGGCCGGGCACAAGCGACCTGGATATGGTCCTTGTGGGAGAGGTGGCCCTGGCGGCGTGGGCCGAGGAGGCCTTTTACATCCCAAAAGTGTTGACCATGCCCCTGAGTGATGAGCACCCGGAATTCGCCCCAGGGCTGGAGACTGTGCGGCGGGAATTGCAGAACTTGGTGGAAAGGCCGGTTCACTTTCAGGCCATGACCCACTGGTTCCTGGAATTGCGCAGAGGCCTTTTAAACATGCCTTATCTGTACCTGGACGCGTGAGATATGGATGAGTCATCCCTTCGAATCCTGAGCTATAACATCCGCTTCGGCGGAAAAGGAAGGGAGAGGCTGCTTTCCCGGGTCATTGAATCCCTTGATCCCCATGTGGTGGTCTTTCAGGAGGCCTCGGATCCAAGGGTCATTGCAAGACTGGCCCGGGATCTGGATATCGCCTACTGGGGGGCAAGAAGGAAATATTCTCTGGGGTTTTTAAGCCGGCTCTCCCTTTCAGAATGGCGCTGGCACAAGGGCCCGAGGGTCAAAAACGCCTTTCTGGATCTCCGGTTTGGTGAGCCCCCCTTGAGATTGATAGGAGCCCATCTCAGTCCCCATTTCTCCCAGTGGGGTGAGCGCCTGCGACACCATGAGGTGGTATCCTTGCTGCGTCTTATAAGGAAGGATGAAGAGGACGGCCCTCCACCTGCCCTGGTGGGGGATTTTAATACAGTGGCCTCCGGGGAGGAACTCCGAATCGATCAAATGCCCTTGTGGATGAAGATGTTCATCCGCATCAGCGGCGGACCCACCAAACCCCGGGCGTTGAAGACCTTACAGAAGGCAGGGTATGTGGACGGGTACTGCACCCTTTATCCCGGAAAAGAGGGATATACCTTTCCCACCCTTTCTCCCCACATCCGGCTGGACTATGTGTTTCTGCCCTCTGAGCGTATACACGCCCTCGATGAGTGTACCGTGGTCAAGGAGCCTTCAGATGTGCTTTTCGCCTCCGACCACTTTCCGTTGCTTATCGTATTAAACACCGGGGGGTAGAGATCAGGCCGAGGTTTTTCCCGGGCCTTCCTTCCTGTGGCGTTCTTGAGCACTGTGGATAATTCTCTTGGCCTTCTTTTTCATGAGCCGATCCACCTTGCCCTCGAGCTGTCTCAAGGCAAGCCCCACCAATTCATCCTGTGAGGGGTGCCGGACCTTTTTCCTCAAGCGTTTAAGCGATTCATAGGATGGGGCGTCAAGAGATACCTGAATGGTCTGCCCCTGGGGGCTTTCCTCTTTCTTCGGGGTTGGCCTTATGAGTTTCATCAAGGATTTCATGTTATCTTCGCTTCAGGGTGATGTTGTCGTTCACATGGGTGACGCCGTCCGTATAGACCGCCGTAAAAAAGGCGGCGTTTTTGGCAACCCAGCTTTCTATGGCGCCCGAAAGCGTGACCACGCCGTTTTCCACCGTTACCTCCACCGAGCCGGGCTCCACGGCCACATTGCGATCAAGGGCCTCTGTGATCTGCCGGGCCAGATTCTCGTCAATGACGCTCTTTGTGGGGACCACGGAGAGCTCGTTGGTGACCCCGGTTACGCCCTTTACTGTGGAGGCCAGCTTTTCTGCATGGGCCTTTTTCCAATAGGAATCCACCGTCCCCTCAAGGATGACCCTCCCCCCGCTGAGAGTGACCTCGATGTGGACGCCGTCGAGGTCGGCATTCCATTCCAGTATCTTTTGGGCCCTGGTCTGGATCTGATCTCCTTCGGGCGAGGGTTCGGGGGGTGGAGCCACCTGGATCTGATCGTCCACCGAGACCACGCCGGGCACCGTCCCCGCAACATGGTAAGCGGCCCGGCGGGAGAGGATGCTGGGCGCCGTTCCGCTCAAGGTCACAGCCCCGTTGTTTACAGAGACCTGGATACTGGAGGAGTCAATCCGGCTGTCACTATAAAACCGGTCCATGATTTGTTTTTTTATTTCTTCATCCATAAGTATCATAATGGGCCTCCTCTTTATCCTGAGACCCATTATATAAGATGTGCACCTCCGATAAATGGGGTGTATCCTGTATTCTTTTAGGGACCCAAAAAACAAACCCCTTGTTGTGGGAAAAGTAATGGCAACCCATCCCAAAACAAGAGGTTTGACTTAACAAGGATATTACCGGAATTGCTTAATATAGTCAACCAGGGAGTTAAAAACCGGTGTTTCCAAAGCAATTTGATGGCCCCCGTCCGGGATAAGGCTTGACAGGACCTTTAAATGGCCACAACATGGTTTAAAACAACAGCGGGCAGGCATGGCGTCCCTCGTCCAACCTATCATTCAGCCCATGAAAAGACTCGGTCTCATACTGTTCCTTTTTGCCGTGGGGGTTTTGACCACCCTGACCTATCATTGGTTTAACCAGGAATGGGTGATGTTTCGAAGAGGGGAAGCCCATTTCTCCCAGGAAGAATTCTCCGAAGCCATTCCGTATTACGAGAAATTACTGAGAAAAGGTTTTCAGGACCCTGCCCTTCTGAAACACCTGGGAAGTTGCTACCTGGCAACAGGAGATCCTGGAAAGGCCCGGGTGGTTTTCGAAAGGCTCATAGCCCAAAGGCAGGACAGGCTCTGGGCTATGAAGGAACTTGCCGCCTTGTATATAGGCTTCGACCGGTTCGGGGAGGCTGCGCAACTTTATCGGGCCATCCTTGAGAGTGACCCGAAAGCCCGGTCTGTCCGTATTCGTCTGGCCCGGGCTTTATCCTGGTCCGGCCGGCTTGAAGAAGCGATCCATGAATACAGGAAAGCCTTGGGGGAGGAAAGATGAAAATGTCAAGATATTTAGGAGGCGTGTTTGGGGTGGCCCTTGTGGGGGTGTTGCTTTTTCCCGGGAATTCCATGGTGGCTTCCCAAGAGCCTGAAAAAAAATTCTTTATTCCGGAATCCCTGGGTGGTGCAGCCCCTTCAAAGGAAAAACCGGGACCTGCCATCCCCATAAAGCAAGGAGAGGAGGTCCCGGATTGGGTGGCCCGCTGGGAGCTTGCACGGGTACTCAGCTATGCAGACAAATACGATGAGTCGATCGCAGAATACCTGAAACTCCTCAAAGAAAAGCCGGACCTCTCCGAAGCCAGGGTTGAATTGGCCAACGTCTGGTTCTGGAAGGGGAACAGAGAAAAGGCCATAGAAATTCTGGAAAAGATCCCTCCCAAGGAGGTGGATGAAGACAGCCGGCTCCTCATGGCCGAAATCTATGTGGCCAAGAAGGCCTACGAAAGGGCGGAACCCATTTACAGGGCCCACTTGCGAAAACACCCGGAAGACCTTAGGGTGCGGCTCAAATTGGCCGAGATGTTGAGCTGGGTCAAAAAATATGATGCCTCCCTGGAAGAGTACCAAAAAATCCTCAAGAAGAGACCGGAAGACATTCAAGTGAGGAGAAGGTATGCCTTTGTTCTTATCTGGGCGGGCAGACATGAAAAGGCGGCCAGGGAGCTCAAGAAAACCCTTGATTAGGGAAGCGGAACCGGGTGGGTTTTTACCGGGACGGTCCTTGGGGGTGGGTTGCCTCCTGATCGCTTTTCTGTGTTCGCTCCTCGTGAATTTTTACCCCCCTAGAAGTCCCTGGGCCTCGAACGGTCAAGCCGGGCCTTCAGGGGTGCGGGGGATGATTGTCCCTCCCCAGGGGGCGATCACGGATTTCGAAGCCCGGTGGGCCCTGGCAAGAGTTCTGTCCTACAACAGAGACACGCTCGATGAATCCATGGGGCAGTATAGGATTCTCTGTGAACAAAGGCCTGAGAAGGCCTTGCTCCGCCTGGAAATGGCGGGAGTGCTCTTGAAAAAAGGGGCCCGCCGGGAGGCCCTGTCCGTGCTCAAAGAGCTGGCGTTAAAGTCCCCGGATGACCCCGAGATCCTTTTGACCCTGGCCGATGTAGAGGCGGGACTGGGCCATGCCCGAAAGTGCCGCGATCTTTATGTGGGTTTTCTGAAAGGACACCGGAAAGAGGAAGACGTGCTTTTGAGGTTTGCGGATCAAATGAACAGCTGGGGGGACTTCTATAAAACAGAAGCGATTTATCGCCGCTACCTGAAGGATCATCCCGGTGATACCGGGATGTGGATGAAACTGGCCTCTCTTCTCGGGAGCTGTGAGCGATACGAAGAATCGGAAGGGATTTACAGAAAGCTGCTCTTTGAATCGCAGGATAACCATCAGGCCCTGCTGGGACTGGCAAAGGTGAAACAAAAGGAAAAGGCCTTTGAAGCTGCAAAACAGTATGTGGACCGGTTCCTCAGGATCAGGCCCGACGATCCGGAGGGGCTTCTCCTGAAGGCGGAGATCGCATTCCTGGACAAACAATATGACCGGGCCCTGGAGATATACACAAAACTGGCCGGGGTTTCCTCTCCTTCGGGCCAGGCCTTGGTGGGCATGGGCAAGGTAAGGCTGGAGCAGGGAGATTTGGAGGAGGCAAAGGGCTGCTTCAGGCGGGCCTTAGCCCTGGATGCTCAAAATGTGGAGGCCCGGTTTTATGAAGCAGGCCCTGAAAGGAGGCATTCAGAGAATTTTGTGGCCGCCCTTTTAGAGGCACCGGATACCTCCGCCGCGGGGCTCGAGGATTGGGCGAGGCAATATGTATCCCAAGGGGATTACCCCATAGCCGTAAGGTTCTACGAGGCCTCCCTTCAAAGGGACCCTCAATATTTTCCGTCCCAGATAGGCCTTGCGGAGGCCCTGGCCATCGATCACCAGTATGACCGGGCCGTTGACCATTTTAAGGACCTGGCCGGGGTGTTTCCGGGCAACCGGAAGATCCTGATCGGATGGGCCAGGACGCTCGGGTGGGCCAAGCGGTATCAAGAATCCATGGGTCTTTACGATCAGATCCACGCCTTCGCCCCGGCGGACCCTGTGCCCCAAAAGGAAAAGGCCCGCACCGCCGTCTGGGCCAAACGCATGAACCTGGCGCTCCGGACCTATGATCAACTGCTTGAACCCCCTGTGGACGAAAGTCTCGCAACGGCCCTGCCCCCGATCATAAGGGGCTCAGAAAACGATGTGCTCGGGCAAAAGGCCTCAAAATTGTCGAAACGGGCGGAAAAGGGATCATTATATGAGGGCTATGAGGCCTTTTCAGAAGACTTCGAGGCTGTAAAGACCGCTCTTCCCCCGGCTGCGAAGCGGCGGATTGAGGGGGAACTGATCCGGTTGCTGCCGGTCTACGCCCTCCAAAAAGGGGTTTTCCTGGAAAAAAGGGCCAAGCATCTTGCATGGAACACCCGTTTTACCCGGGCGCTGAAGGGCTACAAGGAGCTCACGCGCTTTGCCCCCGGCAACCAGGAGGCCCTGTGGGATTATGCCCAGGTGCAATGCGCCCTGGGTTTGTGCGACCGGGAGGCCACGACTTATAGAAAACTCCTGGATGTGGACAAACAGCACCGCCTGGCCAGAAGGGCCTTGAAGAGGGTGGAAATCCGGCGGAATCCATCCATTGAGCCGGAGTATTCCTTCTGGAGTGAGCGGGGAAGGGACGGCCTTACCGATATAGACAGGCACCGGTTTGATCTCACCCTGGATGTGCCCGTGTATTGCCGATTCCATCTCCGACTTACGGGCCATCACTGGGGCGAACGTCCAAGCTACACAAAGGAGTCCTATGGGGCCGATGGTTTTACGCTGGCCCTGAATGCGGTCCTCAACCCCTATGTCAAAGGCGAGGCGGGATGGACCAAAAAAGTTTACAGGGATGACGGGTTCGACAACCAGGACACGGGATATGTCCACGTGTCAGCGAATTTTTGGGACTACGCACAGGTGGGGGCAGGCTACGACCAGACCAATGAACTCTACAACTATTTCGGCATCGAGCAGGGAATCCAGGCGGATGCCTGGTGGATGTCCATCGCAGTCCCGGTCACCCGGAAGCTGGAGGTTCAGGGCAAGGCCCGCTATCTCTCCTACAATGACGACAATTCAGGTCAACATTACCTGCTTGAGGCGGGATATGCCCTTACGGATCACCCCAGGCTGTTCAAGGTGGCCGCTTTCACCGAGCACCGGGATACAAGGAAGCAGGATATCTACCGGTATACCGGGGGCCGGCTCGTGGATATCACCCACCCTTATTGGACGCCGGATGATTATTACGGCGGGGGCCTTCGCTTTGAATGGCACCACGATCTTTCCCGCTTCTTTTTCTGCGGCAGTGAAAAGAATGATTACAGTTTGAAGCTGGCACTGGGTGCGGACACGGAACACAACCCATCCCTTCAATTGACCGGGGACTGGCATTACGACTTCTTGGACCACTGGACCTTCAAGATCGAGGGATTGATCCACCGGTCAGAGCTCTGGGATGCGGAAGGTGTGTGGATAAAACTTAGATACCGGTTTTAAGACATGGAAGACAAGAGAAAACCCAAGGCTGCGAGGAATGTGATCCTCCTGCTGCCCGTTCTTTGCATCATCCTCGCCGTGCTTTATCTCATGGTGAGGACCGTCCTGTTTATCATCCTGGATTACTTTTGGTACGAAAAGCTGGTGGCGTTTATGCTCCTTTTCGCTGAATCATTTATCCTGATCCACGGGATCGGCTATTTCCTGGAGATCTTCCACGTCCTGGGCCATGGAAAAGCGACGGTGGAGGAAACCGTCTCCCGGTCCGCCCCGGGGGAGCATCCGCCCGTGGCCATCATTGTATCCTCCTTCAAGGAGCCCCTGGGCGTGGTGGAGGAGACGGTCACGGCCTTTTATAACCTGACCTATCCCAACAAGCACATCTATTTTCTGGATGACACCCGCTATGACCTCCCGGGGCAGGATCTCCAGGAAATGGCGGAATACAGGCGATCGATCGACGATATGTGCAAGAGGATTGGGGTCAACCTGTTCCGCCGCAGGTGGCATGGGGCCAAGGCGGGGATGATCAACGACTTTCTGGATTTTCTTGAAGGCAACATGCGAGAGGGATTTGAATTCACGAATTTTTCGGGGAAGAAGCCCGCTGAAGCAATCAAGTATATCGTGGTATTTGATGCCGATCAAAACCCCCTGCCCGACTTCGTAAAACCGCTGGTTGAAAGGATGGAAGCGGATCCCGGACTGGCCTTTATCCAGACCCCCCAATACTACACCAATTTCGAGACCAACCGGATCGCCCGCGCCGCCGGGCTTCAGCAGGCCGTGTTTTACGAATACATCTGTGAGGGAAAGAGCCTTTCCGATGCCATGTTTTGCTGTGGAACCAATGTCATTTTCAGACGGAAGGCGCTCATGGATGTGGGGGGATTTGACGAGAGTTCCGTCACAGAAGATTTCGCCACCTCTCTCAAGTTTCACATCAAGGGCTGGGGTTCCGCCTATTTGGGCAAGGTCCTGGCATTCGGGATGGGGCCTGAGGATCTGGGCGGTTACTTCAGGCAGCAGTTCCGGTGGGCCCTGGGCACGGTGGGCCTTTTGCGCAATGTCTTCGGCCATTTTCTGCGTTACCCCAGGACTCTGGCTGCCGTGAAGTGGTGGGAGTATTTCCTTTCAAGCACCCACTATTTGATCGGTCTGGTTTTTTTCATTATGGTGGTCTGCCCCCTGCTGTACCTTTTTTTGAACGTCCCGAGTTTTTTCGCCAGACCCGAGATATACGCCCTTTTCTTTATCCCCTATTTTACCCTCACTATAAGCATCTTTTTCTGGACCCTCAAAGAAAGGCAGTATGCCGTTAAGGACATCGTTCTGGGGCAGCTTTTGCTGGCCATTACATTCCCTGTTTATATTCGGGCCTCCATACTGGCCCTTTTGGGGGTAAGGGGGAAATTCGGGATCACCCCGAAAGGAGGCAGCATGGCCCTGCCCCTTCGATCCCTATGGATACAGCTTTCCCTGGCCACGCTCAATTTTGCGGCCATTGTATGGGGTATTAACAGGATTGTTTATGCCCAGGGGCCATTGTGGGCCATCGTGGTGAACATGATCTGGTGTGCATACCATTTCACCATATTGTGTTTTGTGTTTTATTTTAACAATCCGGAAGCGTCGTCAGCATGAGCCGGGGGGCATCATCCCGTGGAAAGGGTTCAGCCATCATGACAAAGAGAAAAAGGTGGTTCCTGATTTTCTCCTTCTTTGTTGCCTTTTATATCCTTTGCCTGGTGCCCCTTCAGGCGGGCGCGGTTGAGCCGGCTGAAAGCCGGCCTTTCTTTGGCGTGGCCCTTGATGGATATCCCTTGACGGCGTTTCGGTTGCAGGCCGTGGCGGAAGAGTTGGGCCTGGAACCGGAAATTATCACCTTTTTTCTTCAGTGGCCCCCAAGGGGGCACCTGGAGGCCGGGCTGTTTCCTGGAGAAAGCCTGGAGGTTATCTGGAGGCGAGGAGCCATACCCTGTGTGACCTGGGAGCCCATGTATTATCAGGACGGGGAGGAAATTACCGCCCACTGGACCTGGATTCTGGGAGGAGATTATGATCCATACCTCATTTCCTTTGCAAGTCAGGCCAGGGCGTGGGGAAAGCCCTTTATTCTCCGCCTGGCCCATGAAATGAACATCCGGCGCTACCATTGGGGGACGAGCAAGGAGGCCTTTGGCCCTGAAAGCCCTTATATCTACAGGCGCATATATCAATACATCGTCAAGCTCTTCAAAAAGGCCCACGCAAACAATGTCTTATGGGCCTTTTGCCCCAATGCCGAATCGGTTCCCAACCCCTTGTACGACCCCGGGGCATCGTGGAACCGTGCCCGGAATTATTATCCGGGGGATGCCTACGTGGACATTCTGGGGATGGACGGCTATAATTGGGGGAATAGCTTTACCAAAGAGGTGCATGGATGGGACAGCCGGTGGAAAAGCTTCCGGGAGATATTTGAACCCATCTACCGCGAGTTGCGGCGGCAGGCCCATGAAAAGCCGCTTTTTGTTTTTGAGACATCAACCGTCCGGGAGGGCGGGGACCGGGAGAGGTGGATCAAAGAGGCCTTTGAAACCTGTAAGCAGTGGCGGATAAACGGGTGGGTCTGGTTTCAGGCCAGTAAAGAACAGGACTGGCGTCTGCACAAGGGGGAAGCAAGCCTGCTCGGCGTGAGACCGCGAGCGCGGGGCATTCCCAGACCCCAGGAATGGATTCAAGGACAGGTAAAATGGACCGAGAAACACTGATTGAACATCTTAAGGAGGCGGTAAGGAGGGAGGAAAGCGCCACTCAAATCTATTTGAAGCACCTTTCTGCGATCATCTCCAGGAGTGGAATACCTGCCGAGCAGATTTCAAGCATTCAGAAGTCGTTAAAATATCTTATTGATTCCAACAAGGAGCATAAGGCCTACTTGCTTTCGCTCATTGAACGGATCAAGGGAGAAGGGATCGATGTTTACTAAGGAGGATTTCCTGGATTACTTTGACCAAATCCTGGAGATGGAAAGGGAAATGAAAGAGGCCTTTGTGGACCTGGAAAAGAGGGTGCAACACCCGGAGTACAAGAAGATCTTTGCCGATTTCGCCGAGGAGGAAAGGGGCCACGAGGCCCTGGTTGAAAAGATGAAGGAGCCTTTCAAAAAATAGGCCGCGACCATCTCGCCTCACCCCCGTTACAGCCCCAGGGATCCCCCCTTTTGATCAAAACCGGGAGATCCTCGCCCATGCTCTGATTCGGTAATCTCCAGGGTACGTCTACCAGATGTTTCAGGTGAAAGAGATACCAGAAAATAAAAAACAGGGTCTACACATTTGATAGACCTTTTTTGCTCTTTCTTTCAATGGGCCCGTGCCTGCGGCCTGGGCATGACAAACCATACCACTGCAAGGAAAGAAAGGTTAATGACAATTCCGTGGGGTATGAATCCGTATATTGCATTGATGACAAGTAATGCCAGGTATGCGGCAACGATCACCCATCCCCACGTGCCTATGCGGCGGCCAATAAGGCTTTGGGCCATGCCGTCGGCCTGGTCTTTGTAATAAGTCAAAGGCCCCGTGACCACATCGAGAACGATCCTATGACTGGGGCGGGTGGGCACCGGGATGAGAAGAAGGAGTTGCACCATGTTGGAAAAAAATACCAGAACAACCCCGCCTGCAAGAAAAACGTAAACGAAGAGCTCCATTGAAAAGCCGTCCCCTCGATATATTGAGGCCAGGTCTTCCAGGGACCATTGACAACCGAGCATCACGCACAAGGTAATGAGATACCAGGTATAGCACAAACCCCTCAACGCCTTGTATTTGAGCATTCCCAAAAGAGATGCGAGGATGACCAGAATACCTGGTATCATCCCTCCCACCATGACCGAGACAGGAACGTCCACCCCGGAAGACCGGGCGCTCACATAAAGCACATAATAGAGAAGGATCGTATAAAAGAGAAGAACCCCGATGTTGATCGAGGGCAAGAGCAATTTATGGAAGACGAAGGGAAAAAGGACGGCGTAAAAGACAGACCAGCAGAGGGGTGTTGCAAAACCCCTGTCTGCAGGTTCTGGAATAAACCATGCAGGGATGACGCAGACGGCCATCACGATGACTGCCCAGAACACCTGTTTTAGGGTTCGAAGGCTGAAAAGGCTTTGGACGAGGACCCCGGCACAAAAAACATAAAGAACCGTATATTCATTGACAAAAGATCCATTCATGGGAAGGGCCCAAAACATCTTTGTCTTGTTTTTATAAACCTGCAATATCTTTCAAAGGGCTTCAGTATATTTTTTTAGAAAAACAAGTCAACTCAGGCAAACCCCTTCCCCGGGGCCCGGGGCAAGAAGGTTGTTTGATCCTTGGAGAAAGAAACACCTTCCTGGTGGTTCACGCCATGAAAAAAAAGAAACTGCTTTGAAACACCGGCGACACACCTATTTCTTGCCGGCCAACGGCTTAAGTTCACCATCTTTTTGGCGGTCATGTTCTACATGGGCCTGAAGAAGATCGGGGTGTTTGCGTGGCTGAGCAGGAGATTTTCCCTCATATCCAGGGAGACGCAAGACCCGGCATGGTCTCTTATACGGCAACGCGATGGGGCCAGCTCCTCAAGAAAAAGGCCATGCCCCCTGGGGAGGCCGCGCCCCCGGCCAGCCACTGCTAGAGTCTTGCCCTGACAAACCCTTCAGTGGATGTGTGCGTATGCAGGCCAAAGGACTTCCTTCAGATGGATGAAGCCCTAAGGACCCTGGATCTGGGTCCACTCAATCCCGAGGAGATGGAACGCATGATCCGGATCGGCGATTATGTCCACGACCACGGAACACGGTTCGTCAGGTAGACTCGATCAACACACCTCCCTTAACCAGTGTCCCTGCCGGAATCCGGTCCTGACCAGGCGACTTCATACACCTTTATGCTGTCTTTGAAGTCAAAGAAAAAGGGCCTCCTCATGGCTCAGGTTCTTCTTTTTGGGGCAGCGGTTGCTGGGGCCGCACATTGAGGACCGCTTTGACCAGGGTGGCCAGGGGGATGGCAAAGAATACGCCCCAGAAGCCGAAAATCCCGCCAAAGAAGAGGACCGCAATGATGATGGCGATGGGATGGAGATTGACCACCTCGGAAAACAAGAAGGTCACGAGTACGTTTCCGTCCAGGAACTGGATCACGGCATAGGCGAGTAATACATAGGTGAACTGGGAGGACAGGCCCCACTGAAAATACGCCACCATGGCCACAGGGAGGGCCATCACCGTTGCCCCGAAATAGGGAACAAGGACGGATAGGCCCACAAAAAAACCGAGGAGCACGGCAAACTGGAGGCCCAGGAAGGTAAAGGTAAGGTAGCTGGCCGCCCAGATGATCAAAATCTCATAAAATTTTCCCCGCACGTAATTTCCCATCTGGACATCAACTTCGTGCCACACCCGTGAGGCCAGTTTCCGGTCCTCGGGTATAAATCCGGTGACCCATGCCAGGATGCGATCCTTATCTTTTAAAAAAAAGAAAA
>CAZNLL010000099.1:0-15446 GCA_964573885.1 uncultured Desulfobacteraceae bacterium
TTACTGCCTCGCCACAACCTTCACAAATACCTTCCTGGGGATCGTCATACATTTTTATACCCTTTCTCGATTATTGCGTAACAGTTTGGCGAAATATAAAATCCCCACCCTTCATCGTATCCATCGGGGCGTTAAGACCAGTCCATAACCTGAATTGCTCCGCGCCCTGGTGGAGAAACATCCTGAGTCCGCTTACGGTCTTGCATCCTTTGGCCTTTGCAAGGTTCAGGAATCGGGTTCCGGGGGGGTTGTAAATGGCATCCATCACTACCATACCCGGCTTAAACACCTCAGCCGGCAAGGGGCATGCCTTTTCATTCGGATACATGCCTACCGGAGTGGTTTGGATGAGGAGGTGGGCCCCGATGTCGTTTGCCTGCTTCCCCGAGACAAAGGCGCATTGCAGGTCATGAGCGAGGGCCATGCCGCGATCCGGGGTACGGTTGGTGACGAACAAGTCGCATTTGAAATCCTTTAAGGCAAAGCCGATCGCCCGGGCCGCACCCCCGGCGCCTACGATCAAACAGGTCTTTTGACTCAGGTCGGTAACTTCTTGGAGAGCGCTGAGGGCGCCCGATGCATCCGTGTTGTGACCGATCAACCGGCCCTTATCATGGACAATGGTATTTACCGCACCGATGTCCTTTGCCTGCGGATGGATGTCATCCAGGAAAGGTATAATGTCTATCTTGTGGGGCAGGGTCACGCTCAGGCCTCTGATACCCATAGCTCGGACGCCTGCCATGAATCCTTCCAGGTTCCGGGTCTCGAAGGCCAGGTAAACTGCATTCAAACCCGTGGCCCCGAAGGCCGCATTATGCATCACCGGACTCATGGTGTGTTTCAGCGGGAATCCAACCACAGCGAAGAGATCTGTGTGTTGGTTTATGTTCATTCTATGATGGTGATGATTCTTCACCGGGTATTCTGAATTCATATTTCCCTCTCCCGACGTTGTCGCGAGCCCTCGGGGCGCAGCAGGCAGAGAAGGCACGTTCTCACTTGTCCCCTCCGAGCAATTTCAGGATTCGCCGCATTTCTTTTGCTGGCAGTTGCCCCGGAGCGGAGGCCTGGTCCCCATCCAGGGAGCTAAAGGTCATGTATCCGCCCAAGAGGGGAGCAGCAATGCGGCTAATGCGGCCCATTGGTCCCATACAGAAGGCGATGATTTCCAGGCCCAGGGCCTGAGCCATGGGAGTCAACCCGAGGACACGGAGGTTGTCCGCCGGGTGTTTGGCCATAGTGACTATTTTGATGATATCTGCACCCGTGGCCGCCTGCTTTTGAAGCAGGACTTCCAGTTCCTCCCTGGTCGGTGTCCCGATTTTCCGGTGGGCTGAGATAATTATCCGTGATTTTCTACGCATGTGAAAGAGTCTTTCACGGATTTCCAAGGGTAGAGAATATTCCACGTCTACGTAATCGGCACCCAGTTCCATGGCAGCACAGAGATAGTCCATCCTTGCCGTATAGTCCGCTTTCCCCTCTCCACCCTCCTTTTGGGAGCGGTAGGTGATCATCACCGGTCTTGGTGCATTCCGGACGACCCTTTCCAGATTAAAGGATGCCATCACATCCAAGCGAAGTTCCAGGACATCAGCAACGGGGGCGGCCTGCGCCATTTTGTTGATGGCCTCTTCCGTGTTGCGAGAAAGGATGGATACGCAGATCAAAGCCGGCCTACCTTTCGATGATGGTTTCCTCTATTTTATGCCCGAAATGCCTTGCCCCTCCCCCCACGTGGGCGAGGACCTGGTCACTGGTTTTCAGCTTCACGATGGATATGGCCTCGCCCCCGGGCTTCACCAGACGGATTGTCTCGGCGTTCTGAAGGATGGCGCTTACGGGACCCTCGGGTCCTGACCCTTCCAAGAGGAGCAGCGGCCGCCTCTCGATCTTCACACGGCCGACAATCAACGGCAGGACCTCGCCCTGTGCATTTAAAGCCATAACCCGATCGCCCGCGCCCAGCTCGGAGAGATAGCGGGTCCTGCCTTCCGGGCCGAGTACATAAGCATGAACGGCGCCGGCATTGACCCGAAAGGGTCTGGCAGATACGTAGGGGTTTTCCAGGCTCTCCGCATGAACCAGAAACAGGGCCCGGCTGCTGTTACCCACGAGCATGCCCTCTCCGGGCTGCATCAGGGTACAAGTATCCACACAGACGCGGTCACCCATGCCCACGGGACGAATCCTCTTTACTTCAACGGATACAAGGGGCACCTTGTGATCGCTGCATGTGATCTCCGTTAGGACTTTTTTTACCTCAAGCGGGTCGGGGTGATCGATGATCAGGCCGTCCACGCCCTTCTCTAAGATACCGGCTGCGGTCATTGCGCCGTCCATGTCGCAGACTTCCACCAGGATGTTCCCCGTCCGGGCAACGAGGTTTTCCAGAGGAATGATGCTCCAGTCCGTGGTGTTTACCACGACCTTCTTGTGCCGGCTCAACTGGACGATTCTTTCTTCGTCTTGGGCTGAGTGTATTTCGACGCGAACCACGTCTTTGTCCCACTTGATATCCCCGTTTTCCGAGACCGTTTTGATCAGACCCAATTCCTTGACATCCCCTGTCCTCTCGGGGGGGACGACCACGGCATGGGCGCCGCCTTCAAGGGCGGTGGTGATCAGCTTTTTGTTCCAGGGGTCCACTTTGACCCAGATTTTTTTCATGACTTACCTCGTGTGTTGATGCAAAAAGGGTCATTGTGGGGGACAGGTTTTTTGGGAGGACTAAGCCCCGGGCTCAGCCGCTGGCCTCCTCTTTCATGACCGGTCCCCTGCCGTTCGCAAAAGCCCCCAGTGATTCGAACAGTGTCTTGAATTTCTCCCCGTCCCGCCTTTTTATGATAGCCAGAATTTCCTCACACGCATCCAGATAAGATCTTATAGCCTCCGCCGATTCCGGATTTTCCATAAGGAGACCTCTAAAAAGGTCGGGGGATTGATCGAACAGAGATTGGGTGCGTGCCAGGCTCTGTCCGAAGCTCTGGGTTGCCGCCCCTTTAAGCTCTTCAAGGCCCCACCCCGACCGGGAGATACACCGGGCCAATGCCAGGGTCATGAAATGGTTTACCCCCTGGACGATACCCATCTTGCGGTCATGCTCCTCCGGGTCTATGATTACCGGCTTGATACGGGAACGGGCAAAGATCCGGAAAAGCCATTGGAGCCCTTTCTTTCCGCGCCCCGGGCAAATCGCTATCGTGAGCCCGTCCCTGATCCTGGCTTCAGGCCCGAAAAGGGGATGGGTCCCCACCACCTCGGCCAGCGAATACCGAAGCATGGATTCCATCGGCTTTTGTTTCAGTGACGTGAGATCCATCAAGAGCGCCTCCTCTGAAACGAGGGGGCCGATCCGGCGGATAACCTGAGGTGTCATTTCCATGGGGACCGATACGACAACCACATCACACCGCGGAACCATTTTTTCCGGAGAAAGCGTGCCCCGACTCCCTATGCAGATAACCTCAAGGCCCTGCCTCTTGAAAAAGGTGGCAAACCAAGCGCCCATTTTACCCCTGCCCCCGATAATTCCTATGGTCGGCTTGTCTAATCCCATGGCATCCTCCCGGAAGGGTAGGACCCCAGGCGCTTCAAAAAGGCACAGTGTCTTTCCATATTCGCAATCGCCTTACTGATGCGCGACGTTGTTTGGTGGCCTTCCAAATCCACAAAAAAGAGGTACTCCCAGTTTCTTGGCTTCATGGGCCTGGATTCGATCCGACACACGTTGATCTTACTTTCTGCGAATGGTGTAAGGGCCGAGTGGAGAGCGCCGGGCGTGTGCGGGAGAGAGAAGAGAAGGGAGGTTTTGTCCTGTCCCGTGGGTCCGGAATCCTTTTTCCCTATCGTCAGGAAACGGGTCACATTGTTGGGGTGATCCTCGATATTTTCCGCCATCACCTCCAGTGCGAAATGGGATGCAGCCAAACGACTCCCCACCGCCGCAGTGTGCGGTTCCCTGATCGCCTCCTGGGCCGCCGTGGACGTACTCTTTGACTCCTCAATGGGGACCCCCGGAAGGTGCTCTCTGAGCCAGAGCCTGCACTGGGCAAGTCCCATGGGGTGGGAGCAGATCCGTTTGACCTCATGGAGGCTTCGGCCTCGTCCCAGTAGATTGTGCCTGATCCGGAGGAAAAGCTCTCCGGTAATTTTGAGGTTGTGCTCAAAAAGGAGATCCAGGGTCCTTCCCACGGTCCCTTCGCAGGAATTCTCAACCGGCACGATACCCTTCTGGCAGCTTCCCTTCTCAACGAGATCAAAGACGCCGTCAACCGTCTCCGCCGTTTGATATTGGGCGGACCGGCCGAAGAGGGATAGGCCCGCCTCATGGGAGAAGCTGGCCTCAGGCCCCAGAAAGGCCACCCCGAGGGGTCCCTGAACCGATCTGGATGCCGAAAGGATCTCTGAAAAAATCCGCCTGATCACACTGGCCGATAAAAAGACATTACTTTTGGCGCTCAAACTTTTAAGAATTTCTTTCTCCCTGACGCCGTCAAAAACCTCAATTCCCAGTTGTCTCTTGACTTTTCCAATGGAGACCGCAGCATGTTGTCTCTCGGATAACAAGGACAGGACCTGTCCGTCTATCCGGTCAATCCGCTCCCGATATTCATGCAAGGTTTGCCAGTTGTCCATGGGACTGCTTCTCCTGCCAAATGTGGGTCAAAGGGTTATCATTGAGGAAATCCAGGGCGGCTTCCACACTGGCTTCTTCATGCACGACCATGGAGAGGGCCGCCACTATTCTGGACGGGTTTTGATGTTGGAAGACATTGCGACCTATGGAAGTCCCTATCGCTCCGGCATCCATGGCCCCCCTGACCATTTCCAGTATGGCCCGGTCCGATTCCATCTTGGGGCCCCCCGCGATCACAACTGGGACATGGCATCCTTCCACCACTTGGGTGAAGGAATGGGGGTCTCCAGTGTAAGAGACCTTTACGACATCGGCGCCCAATTCCGCTCCCAGTCTTGCTGCGTGCTTCACGGCTTGGGGGTCGTATTCGTCAGGGATCTTATCTCCCCTCGGGTAGATCATGGCAAGCAGCGGCATGCCCCATTCCGAAGCGGTTTGCGCCACATTGCCGAGATCCCTCAGCATCTGTTTTTCGTGTCCGTTTCCGATATTGACGTGAACAGATACGGCATCAGCGCCCAGTTTTATGGCTTCCACTACCGTGCACACCAGGGTCTTGGCGTTCGGTTCTGGGGAAAGGGAGGTACTCCCGGACAGATGGACGATCAGACCCATATCCGGATCATCTTTCCGATGGCCCCGGGCCACCACACCTTTGTGAACGACCACAGCGTTTGCGCCGCCTGCGGCGACCTGGGACATGGTATGTCTCATGCTGGTTATACCCAGGATAGGACCGGCACTAACCCCGTGGTCCAAGGGTACAATGACCGTTTTCCCCGTTTTTCGGTTTAGGATTCTTTCCAGCCTGATTTCTTTTCCAATCATTTTTTTGTCCTCCTAATTCTTAATATGAATTTATGAAGCTCCCTTCGGAAATGATCCTTCATCGCTTCAACCAAAAAAAAAGGGCCGTCGGTGGCTTATCCGCCGACGGCCTAAGAAAATAAATCGGAATAAGAAGCACGTCGGGGGGACCTCTCCACGCATAAAAATAAAAGGGACGCCAGTAATAAAAGACCCTGTCCGGTGTTCTCCTCATTGGGTTGCTTCCATTCCCGACATGATGTCTATTATGTCTTTTTTGGTTTCTCAAGGCTTCCCCCTAGGCTGAAGTTATACCTAAAGCCATTTTTGTTTTTAACCCTGCGATATGCTCTTGAAGCGCTGGTAGTGATCGGCGAGCACAATCATGACCATGGCCTCCAGGACCGGGATGATGCGCGGTATGGCCGACACATCATGTCTGCCGGTAAGCCGAAGTCTTGTCGCTCTCCCCTCACGGTCAACCGTATCCTGTTCTCTTCCGATGGAGGGAATCGGCTTCACGGCCACTCTCATGACAAGGTCATCCCCGTTTGAAATGCCGCCCAAAATGCCGCCGGACCGGTTGGTCCGAAACCCTTCCGGGGTGATGGGGTCGTTGTTCTGGGACCCCTTGAGAAGGGCGGCTCCGAAACCGGCTCCCACCTCGACCCCTTTTACAGCGCCCACGGACATGAGGGCCTTGGCGAGATCTGCATCCAGTTTGTCAAAAACCGGTTCACCCAGTCCTGGCGGACATCCTGTGACTCTCACCTCGACGATGCCCCCCAGCGAGTCGTGCGCTGCTCCGGCTTCCTTGACGGCCTGCTCCATGCTTTCCGCTGCCACGGGATCAGGACAGCAAAAGGGGTTTTGGTCTATGACATCCATATCCACCTTGTCGATACGAACGCCGCCCAGCTCAAGGGTATAGGCCGATACATGAATCTTGAGAGGCTCCATGATCTTCTTGGCAACCACACCCGCCGCCACCCGCGCTGCGGTTTCCCTGGCCGAGGCCCTTCCACCTCCCCTGAAATCGAAGTGTTCGTATTTCTTATAATAGGTATAGTCCGCGTGTCCGGGGCGAGCCACAGAACGGAGGACTTCGTAAGGCCTGCTGTCCACATCCCCGTTTTTCACCAAGAGTGTAATGGGTGCCCCCGTGGTGAGGCCTTCAAAGACACCGGAAAAAATATGGACCTGGTCCTTTTCCCTTCTCGGGGTATCCGTAGGCCTTGCTCCGGGCCGTCTGCGTTTCATGTCCGCGGCAAAGTCTTCAGGCATCAAGCCGATACGGGGCGGGCATCCGTCGATGACCACGCCTATACCCTCTCCATGGGCCTCCCCGAAAGTGGTGATCCTGAATAGACTGCCTAATGCACTCCCTGCCATAGTTCTTACCCTGATATTGCCCCGGTCATGGCGGTGACAATCGTCGAGACCGTTTGGTCTATGGAAAGATGGGTGGTATCCACGGTTATGTGGCAGGCCTTTTCATAAAATGGTTTTCGCCCTGTCAAGACCGGCGTGACTTCGGAAACACAATCCGTCCCAGTCAGAGGCGGCCTGACAGATCCCCGTTCCATCTGGCGGACCATGCGTTCTGTCAGGACCGAATCCGCACATTTAAGCCACACAACCCACCCGGTCTCCTTCAGGCGATCCACATTCGCACTCTCCAACACCACTCCCCCGCCGGTGGCGATCACCGTTCTCTCTGCCTTACAGACCGCACTGACCACCCCCTGTTCCATTTTGCGGAATCGTTCCCAGCCTTCCTGATGCACGATTTCTCTAATGGTATGACCGGAAAGGCCTTCAACAAGCGAATCTGTATCCACAAATTTCCATTCCAACTGCTCTGCAAGGCGTTTACCCACGCGCGTTTTGCCACTGCATCTGTATCCAATGAGGACGATATTATTCATCGACATAAATCAGCAGGCCGTGATCCAATGCCCCAAAAAACAAAAAAGCCGTGGGTTTTGGTCCACCCACGGCTTGATATTTCTAATATTGACAGATCAATCCATGGGCAGATTAGTCCCCCAAAAATAACCGTAAAAGTACTGCCAGGATCGATCGTTTTGCGTCATTACCATTCCATTCCTTTTTGAGTTGACCGAATCTTAGGCAAAGTTGATCTTTTTTGTCAAGACAAAAATTTTTTTCTTGACATTTTTCTGCAATCCCGTCTAAAAGCTTTGGCCATGATTCAGAATAAACGAAATAGAACCGTAAATGTCGCATTCAACTGGTGGTGGCTCAGTTCCATTGGGGTGAGCCTTCCACGCTAGATACCAAATAACTTAAAAAAACCGTGGGGCTACACCTGAAGGCCCCGCGGTTTTTTTAAGTCTGCAAATCTTGATGGCCGTGGGGTCTGAAACCTCACGGCCTTTTTTGTTGGGAGATGGAATTTGGAAATCAAGCCCACCTTATCTGAATTTAAAGAAATGGCCGGCCACGGGAACTGGATACCCGTTTACGCAGAATATCTTGCCGATCTGGAAACACCCGTTTCCGCTTTCCTTAAGGTGAGAGACGACTCCTTTTCCTACCTCTTGGAAAGTGCGACCCATGGAAAGGCATGGGGGCGTTACAGTTTCATCGGTTACAAGCCCGGGCTGATTGTCTCGATTAGAGATAACGATGTGAAGATACGGAACGGGACAGAGGAGACAAGGATATCGGGTTCTCAAAATCCCCTGGAGATTCTGAAGCAGGTGTCTCGCCGGTTCAAAGCGGTGCCCTCAAAGGCACTCCCTGCTTTTCAGGGCGGTCTTGTCGGATACATCAACTATGATTTAGTAAGGAGATGGGAACACCTCCCGGAGCTTTCCCCTGAGGCTCCAGCTTCCCCGGAATGCCTTTTCATGTTGGCAAAACGTCTTATTATCTTCGATCATCTGACACACAAGATCAAGATTGTTGCCTTTGTACATGGGCAAAGTGGGGCGGCCCTTGAAAGCGGTTATGACCAGGCTTGTCGTGAAGTGGCCGATACCGTGGCATCCCTATCCAAAAAAACCGCAGATCCGGATCAAAGAGAACCCTTCTGCCTTTCCGGTCTCCACAGTAATTTCACCAAGGCGGACTTTGAAGAAGCGGTCCTGAAGGCCAAAGGCCATATCCTTTCAGGGGATGTGATCCAGGTTGTTCTGTCACAGCGCTTTTCAGGCGAGTCTGGGGGTGATGATTTCTGCCTGTATCGAAATCTGAGGAGCCTGAACCCTTCTCCCTACATGTTTTACCTCAATTACGGCGATGCAAGGCTGATCGGCGCATCGCCTGAGAGCCTGGCCCGGCTCACGAACGGAAAAATCGAACTCCGGCCGATAGCCGGCACCCGCCCGCGAGGGGAGGATCCGCAGTCGGACGTGGCCCTGGAAAAAGAGCTCCTGAACGATCCAAAGGAAAAGGCTGAGCACATTATGCTTGTGGACCTGGGAAGGAACGATGTGGGGAGGATGGCGCTGCCGGGGTCCGTGGTGGTTCCTCAGTTTATGAAGGTCGAACGCTACTCCCATGTGATGCATCTTGTTTCGCAGGTGGAGGGAACCCTGGTGCCCCGTGCGGACTGTTTCGATCTCTTCATGTCCGTGTTTCCAGCCGGAACGGTAACGGGGGCGCCCAAAATCAGGGCTATGCAGATTATCGCTGAACTCGAACCGGGGCCCAGGGGGCCCTATGCAGGAGCGGTAGGTTATTTTGGTTTCAACGGTAATATGGATTTCTGTATTACGATCCGTACCATAGCCATCATGAAAAACACCCTGTCCCTTCAGGTGGGAGCAGGCATTGTTTATGACTCCTCTCCTGAGAAAGAATATCACGAAACATTAGAAAAGGCCGCTGCCATGTTTCAGGCCATTGAAAGGGCCAAAAATGATTTTGCTGATCGATAACTATGACTCTTTCACCTACAATCTGGTCCACCTGTTTCAGGTTGTGGGAGAAACCGTTCATGTTCGGCGCAATGATCAGATTGCTCTCATTGAGGCAGCCCGGCTGGGGCCCTCCGCAATTGTCATTTCACCCGGGCCGGGCGGCCCTGACCAGGCCGGTATTTCTGTGGAGGCGATTCGTTGCCTTGGCCCCAAACGCCCTGTTCTGGGTGTCTGTCTGGGGCATCAATCCATCACCGTGGCGTTTGGCGGTGGGTTGGTTCAGGCTAAACGGATCGTGCACGGAAAAATGTCCCGGGTCTTTCACGACGGCCGGACCGTTTATGACGCTGTCCCAAACCCATTTTCAGCCATTCGATACCATTCTCTGATCGTGGACAGGGCCTCCTTACCGGACTGCCTGGAAATCAGCGCATGGACGGAAGAGGGGGAGATTATGGGCGTGAGACACCGTACCTATAAAATAGAAGGGGTCCAATTTCATCCCGAATCCATTCTAACGGAAAGGGGCAACGAGATCATCGATAATTTTATCCGTCTGACCCTGAAGTGAATGTAAACCTATGGTGTCGCTCACTCAGGGTTTCTCAACCTCACATACCCAAAAGAAATTGGACAAGGAGGAACAGACCATGATTAAAGAGGCGATCGGAAGGGTGGTCACAGGACACAATTTGACAGAGGAGGAGATGCAGGGGGCCATGAATGCGATTATGACTGGAAAGGCGACGGCCGCCCAAATTGCATCGTTTGCGACGGCCCTCAGAATGAAGGGGGAAACCGTAGAAGAGATAACCGCTGCGGCCAGAGTGATGAGAAGTAAGGCGAAAAAAATCCGGCTGAACAACCATGCCGTCAATATCGACAGGGATGAGATCAATGTAGAAGACGAAACCATCCTGGATACTTGTGGAACCGGCGGGGACGGTACTCACACCTTCAATGTCTCCACTGCCACGGCCTTTGTCGCTGCAGGCGCGGGCATCAAGGTGGCCAAGCACGGAAATCGTTCGGTATCAAGCCTCTGCGGGAGTGCAGATGTTCTCTTAGACCTCGGGGTCAAACTGGATATAACCACTTCTGATCTCGAAAGATGCATCAGCGAAGTGGGTATCGGTTTTCTCTACGCTCCACTTTTTCATGGCGCCATGAAATACGTGGCCGAACCCAGACGCGAGATCGGTATCCGAACATTCTTTAATATCCTGGGCCCCCTTACCAATCCTGCCGGTGTAACCGCTCAGGTCCTCGGTGTCTATGAAGCAGGTCTTACCGAGAAGTTGGCAAACGTCCTCAACAAACTCGGGACTCGGGAGGCCTTTGTAGTATTCGGAGAGGGAACCTTTGACGAGATAAGTATTTGCGGTCCCACCCGGGTTTCCCATTTGAAAGAGAATAGGGTCAGGACCTTTGATATGACGCCCGAAGAATACGGGCTCGAATGTGCCAGACTTGAAGATATCCGGGGAGGAAGTGCCAGGGAGAATGCGGATATCATACGAAGGATCATGGATGGTGAGCAAGGGGCGAAGCGGGATATGGTCCTTCTCAATACGGCAGCTGCATTTGTGGCGGCTGGGCTGGATCCCGGTTTCGCCGAAGGAATAGAGCGGGCGAAGGAGTCGATCGATTCGGGAGGGGCCAGGGAGAAACTGGGGCAGTTGGTCGCCTTTACCCAGCAATGCGTTCCTTTTGTCCGCGACCATTTTCAGGCCTTGGGTTAGACCCCGGAAACGGTGACCGGTCCGCATTCGGACCGTAAGGCGGGAGGCCCTTAAGCCTGTTTCGTATCTCTATGCCGGACCGGCATGGTTGTGGGGCGCTTTGGGAAGCCCCCGTGCTTCAGGCATCAAATCATTGCCGCAAAAAATCATCTGAAGACCAAAATGAATCGGATGCTTACTGAGATATTGAAAGAAAAACAAAGGGAGATCACCCGGCTCAGGCAAGACAGATATCGCGTGCGGGGGAGGATGAAAGTGCCCCAAAAACGGCAATTCAAAGGTGCCATATCGCGCGAAGGCAGGGTCAATCTGATTGCCGAACTCAAGTATGCCTCTCCTTCCGCAGGGATTATTCGGCCAAAGGTCGAACCGGGTTCTATAGCCCGCATTTATGAAAAGGCAGGAGCCGCAGCCATATCGGTTATTACGGACAAAGTATTCTTCAAGGGCGATTTGAATCTGCTTTTGAAGGTCAAGGAAGCGACAGGATTGCCCCTTCTGCGTAAGGATTTCATTTTGGATGAGATTCAAGTAGAAGAGTCCCACTTTCATGGGGCGGACGCAATACTTCTGATTGCACGCATCCTTTCCGAAGGGCGTTTGAAAGGCCTTATCGCTCTTTGCCGAGAATTGAAAATGGAGGCCCTCATCGAGGTCCATGATGGTGAAGATTTGGGGAAAGCCGCAGCCTGCGGGGCAGAGATCATCGGTATCAACAACCGGGACCTGGACACCTTCCGTGTTGATCTCGCCACCACGCGGCAGCTGGCCCCTTTGGCTCCCGATTCCTCTATCCTTGTGAGCGAAAGCGGGATATCCAAAGCGGGCGATTTGGAAATCATGAAAAAAGCCGGTATCCAGGCGGTTCTGGTCGGAACCGCCCTCATGAAAAGCCGAGATCTGGAATCGAAAACGAGAAATCTTGTTAAGGCGGGCACAAGTTATCCCGCAGATTCTGGTTAGAGAATTGACCATGGTTCGCATCAAGATCTGCGGCATCACCAATAAGCATGATGCATCCCTGGCTGTATCGCTGGGGGCCCACGCGCTGGGTTTCATCTTCGCCCCCAGTCCAAGACGGGTGAATCCGGAGAAGATGCGTGACATCATCCGAGCGCTTCCTCCATTCATACAGACAGTGGGGGTTTTTGTAAACGAAGATCCGGCCATCATGAAATCCGTCATTGATTTCTGCGGAATCGACCTGGTTCAATTGCATGGAGATGAGGGTCCGGAAATCTGTGCGATGTTCTCCCCACGAGCTATCAAGGCTGTTCGTCTGAAAGGAAGATCGAGCCTGGAATTACTCGAACCCTATCGCGGAAAGGCCAGAGCTGTCCTAGTGGATACCTATGTGGAAGGGCTGCGCGGTGGGACGGGCCGGACTTGCGATTGGGAGGCGGCCGTCGAAGGGAAAAAAATGGGGTTGCCCATCATCCTGTCCGGGGGTCTCACTCCCTCGAACCTGGAAAGAGCGGTGTCAAGCGTAAGACCCTATGGTGTGGATATCAATAGCGGCGTGGAGGAGCGTCCAGGGAAAAAGTGTTCGAAACGGTTGAAGCGGATCATGCATATTGTGAAAAGGATAAACAGCGAGGAATGCAAGGATGTTTAAAGGACCCTATTACGGGGAATTCGGCGGGGCCTTTATCCCTGAGGTTCTGGTGGCCACCTTCGAGGAACTGAACCGGACTTTCGAAGAAGCCAAGAAGGAGCCTTCTTTTTGGCGGGAGTATGAGAAATTGATGGCTGAGTATTCCGGAAGACCCACGCCGGTTACTTTTGCCGGGAATCTTACCCGTTATTTCGGGGGGGCACGCATTTATATCAAACGCGAAGACCTGAACCATACCGGGGCCCACAAGGCGAACAACGTTATGGGCCAGGGTTTGCTGGTTCGAAGGATGGGTAAGTCGAGGGTTATCGCAGAGACCGGTGCCGGTCAGCATGGGGTGGCAACGGCCACCATGGCCGCCAGATTTGGATTTGAGTGCACCATATATATGGGGGAGGTGGACATGACCAGGCAGCGGCCCAATGTCTTCTGGATGGAGCGGCTGGGCGCCCAAGTGCGAGCCGTCAGAGACGGTTCGCGGGTGTTGAAAGATGCCATGAATGAGGCCTTCCGGGACTGGGTCACCCATATGGACAATACCCATTATGTGCTCGGCACGGCATGCGGGCCCCATCCGTTTCCCGAAATGGTCTCCTATTTTCAATCGATCATCGGCAACGAGGCGCGTGGGCAGATCCTGAAGGAAACGGGCTTTCTTCCAAGGCGGGTCTATGCCTGCGTGGGCGGGGGGTCCAACGCCCTGGGCATTTTCAACGCATTCCTGGACGACCCCGTGGAGCTCGTGGGGGTCGAAGCAGGGGGAAAAGGCTTGGATACGGGTCTGCACGCGACGCGATTAGGCGGGGTGGATGCAACCACGGGTGTGGCTCAGGGCTATAAGACGTATTTTCTTCAGGACGACGATGGACAGATGAAAAAATCGCACAGTGTGGCTGCAGGGTTGGATTATGTGGGGGTTTCGCCTATCCTGGCTTCATTGCACGACCAGGGAAGGGTTCGGTTCGAAACAGCGCGGGATGACGAGGTCCTGGATGCCGTTTCTTTAACACTGCGCAAGGAGGGTCTCAACCCGGCCCTCGAGTCGGCCCACGCCTTTGCCCAGGCCTTCAAAGAGGTCTCAGAACTGGCCGAAGACGATATCATCCTGATCAACCAGTCGGGCAGGGGGGACAAGGATATCTTCACGGTGGCCGATGCCTATGCCGACCGGAAATGGCAAACATTCATCAGAGAAAAGGCGGCCGGGTATGCATCTTGAACAATATCTGCAGTCGAGGCTAAAAGAAAAGAACCTTCTGATCATGAGTCACCTTGTCCTCGGTTATCCCGACTTTCAGACTTCCATGGATGTGGTGAAAAACATGGTTCAGGGGGGCGTTGACCTGATAGAATTACAGATTCCTTTCTCCGAGCCCATCGCGGACGGGCCTGTGATCCTGCGGGCCAGCCAAAGGGCGCTTGATAACGGTATCAGGGTCCAAGCCTGTCTCGAATTGGCTGGCACTCTGACAGAACAATTTCCCATCCCGTTCCTGATCATGACCTATTACAACGTCCCCTATCGCTATGGATTAGAGAGATTCGTCTCAACACTGAGATCCCGGGGCGTGGCGGGAACGATCATCCCGGATCTCCCGCCGGAGGAAGGCCAGGATTTCCTGAAAAGCATGAAAAGGGAAGGCTTGGCGCCCATCTTCATCTTCTCCCCCACAAGCTCAGTGGCACGAATGGCATACCTCTCCTCCATGGCCGAAGGTTTTATCTACTGTGTCGCCCGAAAGGGGGTTACCGGGGCAAGAACGGCCTTTTCCGGGTCCCTGGAGGAATACCTCGCACGTTGTCGCAGGGCTACCGATCTGCCGTTGGCCGTCGGGTTTGGGGTGAGAGAAAAGAAAGATGTCGCATATCTCAAGGGCAAGGCCGATATTGCGGTCATTGGCACCCACTTGATCCGCCTGCTGGAAAACCAAGGTTCGCAAGCCGTCCGGGCTTTCGTCCAGGGCCTGCACGAAGAAGAGCGGGCAAAAAATACTGTAGAACCATTATAGGGTTCATCTTCATAACTTTATCATGCCTTTGATTTTGAAGGAGTCAAGTACATTTCTACGAAACTGACCCCCTCACTGCAGCGCTGTCCCGTGTGCGAGAGTTTGATGAAATATCTGAAAAAGGAGACGACAAACAGGCCTTTACGTATGGCCTTTTGCAATTAGGCAGAGGGACTACAGAACCTTTCAACACTTCTGTAAATGATGGCTCATGAAGTTAAACAATAGAATATATTGGTAATTTTCCACCATTTGTCCTTGAGCATTCTATTCTTCCAAGAAAACCCGCGCTGTATCCGGGTCCTGAATCCCGCCGCCGCTGCCTAGGTACCCACAAAGACCATTTGCAAAAGAATTTCGGCGGGTTTGGTTTTTCCAAGTGTCAAGGGTGTGCATTTTTTTAGTAATCTGCGCTTTCTCGATCGAGTGGAGGCAGCTTTTTCTGTTGGATCAACTCTGTGGTTAAGTGGTAAACGCCAAGACATCGTTGACCCGAGTCTAATGTCAAAAAGTGTCACCACATCGTTTACCCTGGGGTGCCCAGTGGGTGTCTTCGCCCACAGGAATCGGATACGAGAACGAGGTGACCAAATCCTCTCCAATATAGACGGACAGAGTGTGAATCGAGGTATCGATCACGGCTTTGACATACGAGTACTTGAGTTCCGCGGGCATCGGGAAACTCTCGCCGAAGATATCCAGCTTCAGGTTGCTGCGGATGAATCGGATGAGCACGATCTG
>CAZNLL010000100.1:0-15403 GCA_964573885.1 uncultured Desulfobacteraceae bacterium
TTCCACTGAAAAAGTAACCTTAAGCCCCGATGCATGGAAGGCCCTTTACAGCTACTCCTGGCCCGGGAATGTGCGGGAACTGGAAAATGTTATCGAGAGAGCGGTGGTGCTCAAGTCAGGAGGGGTTATTACGGCCAGGGACCTTCCCGATCAGCTCATCGGTTCAGAGGCCGAGTTTGATGTGGATCGATTTATTCCACCCGATATGCCCCTGTCAAAGGCCCTGGATCAAATTGAGGAAAAGCTGATAAGACGGGCGTTGGCTCAGTGTGACAACGTTCAAGCCCATGCGGCCGCCATGCTGGGCATTACCAAGAGCCTCATCCAGCATAAAATGAAGAAGTACAATATCGTTATCTGAAGGTTTAAAATTTTGTATCCTTTTTTAGATAGCCATTTCAATCAGTTATATAAAACCAGCCTTTTAAGGCCCAGCCCAGGTACAAAATTTTGTACTTTTATTCATCCTTTATCATCAGGACCGTAAAGACCGTTTTGGGAAATACCATTAAAAAACAGCAGGTTAGAACTTTTACAAAAAAACCTTTCTTTTTGGCAAATATCTTGCATCGTACTAAGACAAAAATTACTCTTTCCTCCTAAGAAACCAACCGCTCCCTGAGAGCGGTTGGTTTTTTTATGCTAGTAACCCAAGCGCCTGAGGGCCCGGCTGTCCTGACTCCATTTTTTTACCACCCGCACCTTAAGATCCAAATACACACGCAGGCCGAACCTTTTCTCCAGTTCCAACCTGGCCGCGCGTCCGATGGATCCTAGAATCTTTCCCTTGTGTCCGATCACGATGCCCTTCTGCGACGGTGTTTCCACATGAATATGCCCCGTGATGGAGAGCAGGTTTTTTGGGGGGATCTCCTTCATGTTTTCCACAGTGACCGCGCAGGAATAGGGTATTTCATGCCTGGTGTGATAATAGATCTTTTCCCGAATAATCTCAGCCACGTAAAAGGATTCGGGCTGATCTGTGGTTATGTGGGGGGGGAAAAATTCCGGCCCTGGTCTTAACCTGGCTTTGAGCTCTTCAATCAGGGGGTTGATACCGTCTCCCTCTTTGGCGGAAATAGGGATGATGGCGTCGAAGGGATAGCTTCGGCTCAGTTCATCGATCACAGGAAGGATGCGCTCCTTCGGGCCCCGGTCGATCTTGTTCAGGGCCAGCAGGCAAGGTTTTTTCACCGCTTTGATGAGACGGATGATGGATTCGAGCCCCGGTTCCAGGGACCGGTCCACCTCAACCATCAAAAGAATCATATCCACCTCGTTAAAGGCGGATCGGGCAGATTCGACCATGCTCCGATGGAGAGGAGAAACAGCCCTGTGGATGCCCGGCGTATCCATGAATACCATTTGAAACCCAGGGCCGTGGTATACACCCAGGATACGATTCCGGGTGGTCTGGGGTTTGGGAGAGACAGCAGCCACTTTTGAACCCACCAACCGGTTTAAGAGGGTAGACTTACCCACGTTCGGAGGACCCACAATGGCGATAAAACCTGATAAAAAGCTCATAGGCCTTGGATCCTTATCTCCCCTACCGGGATGGAGTCGTCTCCTTTTACGCCGACGACCTTTGCCCCTGTCTTTTTCTCAACCCATTGGAGGCCTTGATTCTTATATCCCCTGATGAGGGGGATCTCCCTTTTGGGGCTAAGGATGGTAAACCGGCTCATGGTCCCCGGCTCTGGGAGGAAAGGGGTGATCCTCTTTCGATAGATGGCCGAGCGGACCAGGGAGCCGAAAGCCGGGTGCCACGGTCCCGCCACAATTTGCCCCTCCTCGAGCAGGGAAGGTGAACTCATGAGTCCCATACGGATAACCTGAATCGCTTTTGACTCCAAGGATTCACAGGCTTCAGCACACACCTCAACCGCCTCATTCAGATCCCAAGGCCGGAACCTGCCTTGAGCGTACCAAAGGGCCAGTTCTGTCCCCCGGATTACTAGGGCCGGATAGAGCCTGACCATGTCAGGTCCCAGTTCAATGACCTTTGCTATGGTTGAACGGAACGTCTCCCTGCAATCGCCGGGCAGGCCGGGCATAAGCTGGAGCCCCACCCTAAAACCATGATCCCTGAGGAGGCTTACGGCCCTCACTGTGTCTTCAGCACGGTGACCCCTCCTGGAGAGCGAAAGGACCCGGTTGTCCATGGACTGGGCCCCCAACTCGACGGTCTGCACCCCGTGGTCTTTCAGGATCTCGAGACGGAAATCGTCAAGGGCGTCCGGCCGAGTGGAAATCCTGATGGCATGAAAAAGGCCTTCCTTGAGGTAAAAGGCGGTTGCATGGAGGAGCCCCTTCATCTGCGCCAAAGGGAGCCCGGTGAAGGTCCCGCCGTAAAAGGCTATTTCACGGGACCCGGAGAGGTTGAACCCCTTGGCGTGGATCGCGTCTTCAAGAATGTCTTCCACCTCTTCTCCGGTGACAGGGCGAGCGGCCTTTCCGGTTATCCGCTCCTGTTCACAGAAGACGCATCGGTGGGGACACCCCCGGTAGGGGATGAAGATAGGAACCACCAAATGCCCTATTTTTCCGCCTTTATGCAAAGGAATGCCTCTCTGGCGGCCCTCTGTTCGGCCTCCTTCTTGCTTTTGCCTGTCTCTTCCGCAAGGACCTTTCCGTTCAAGGTCACCACGATCCGAAAGGTCTTGTCATGGGGTGGCCCGCTCTCCTCCACCAGGTGATACTTGGGCAAGGCCCTGTGGTCCTGTTGGGTGTATTCCTGGAGGATACTCTTGTAGTCGTTCACCCGGTTCTTGGTCCCGATCCTCTCAAGGAGGGGAGAAAACAACCGGCCTATGATCTCTTTGGTCCTTTCAAACCCCGCGTCCAGGTAAAGGGCGCCCATAACGGCCTCAAAGGCGTTGGCCAGCAGGGATGGTTTCTGACGCCCCCCACTTTGCTCCTCGCCCTTGCCCAGGAAAAGATGGTCTCCCAAGGCCAGCATCTTGGCAACTTCATAAAGGGCTGCTTCATCCACCACCGTAGCCCGGAATTTAGACAGGTCTCCCTCGTGTGCGCCCGGGAAAAGGTCCATCAGCAGGTGGCTTATGGCGAGGTCCAGCACGGCATCCCCCAAAAATTCCAGTCGCTCATTGTCCTCTAAGGTGGGGCCATTCTGTTCATTCACATAGGATGCATGCCTTAAGGCATTAAGGAGCAGCCCGGGTTCATTGAACTCATGGCCCAGCCTTTGTGTGAGGGCCTCAAAACGTGTCATCATCTTAGACCTCCAGGCCTGATTCTGCCCGGCCGCCTGTAAGTGAAGGAATTAGAAAAATTTTATCGGAGGTCCCCGCCTTTTTCAAGGCAGAAAGGATCAGGGCGGCTCCTGACTGTTTGACTTGATAAAAGGTATTTGATAAAATTCTTTTTTATTAGGACATTTCTGAGGACATTGAGAGAACAACGGCCTCATGACACAGCGCAAAAAGAAACCATCCCCAAAAAAGGCCTCCCACCCCTCGCCCTCACTGACCCCCGAGGAAGAAGCCCGTATCCAAACCCTTCTTGAAAATATTGAAGACGGGGATCCCGTTGCAATGGTCAAGGCGCTCACCGGGCCAAGGCTCGCTCGGGCCTTCATTGAACGTCTGCCTCTGAACAAAGAGGAAATTATACCCCTCCTTCTGGCTCTTCGTGAGGGCTTTAACGATAAGGGGGTACGCAAAACCGTAAGGTTGGGCCTCTATAAACTCAAGCAGCAAGGACTCCCGGTGGACGAGTACGACCGGCAAGGAAATCGCGGCACCGGGATCCTGAGACCTCCTGAGGAGGAAAAACCCGTCGCTTATGTGGGCCCGGTGGACGGCCAGGGCTTTAGGGCCGTCCTGATCACCTTGCAGAATCATCCCAGGGTGTTGGATGTGGGCATGGGGATCATCTCAGACCAAGAAGGCATCGAGCACTTTGCCCTTGGACCGGCCAGTAAAAGACAGTTCAGGGAATTAAAGGAGGACTTCTCAACAGAAGCCGGACCCCTGGTGGAGACATCCTTGGCCCATGGGGCCACCCTCCTCGAAGAGGCCTATGAAAGGCACCAGGCCCTTGAGCGGCCTGCACCCGCCGACTACGTGGAAATAAGAAAACGGCTCAAGGAAAAGGTGACTTTCCTCAAGAGACCTGTCATTTATGACTCCATCCCCGAGCCCTCTGTGCCCAGAGACATTCCGGAAAAGGACGACCTGGAAAGGTTACTCGACCACGGTCTTTTGGATTCATGGCTTGTTCCCTTTGATGACTTGAAGCCTTATATGGAAAATTTTCTCCAAGTCGAGCAAAGCCCTATTCTGATTACAGACGCCCAAAAACGGGAACGGGAAAAAGAGATCCAGGCAAAGGCCGGGGAAGCGCTCTATCCTCCTGAAAAAAGAAGGGCCTTAATGCGCAGATTTGAGGAAATGGCCCATGTCTTTTTCAAGTTGGACCAGGAGGATTTCACCTTCCTTGCCCTGGGAGCGGCCGCCTGTCTGGGGAAGGAGGAGACCCTCCTGCAAAAAAATCCCCTCATCGACCTTTTCGTGGAAAAAAGCTTCAATTTTTACCTTGAGGCCATGAACAACCCCGAGGAAGAAGAGGTATCTCGGCAGGCTCAGCGCAGGTCTTCTTCCTCCATCATCCTTCCCTGAAAGGGGTGTGACCGGGGTGGACTGGCCTGGAAACCATTGGAGGTGACCATGCCTATGACGATTTCCGTGAAGACCAATTCCAGGATTCAAATGGTGGATATCACCCCCTCGGTGCAGCAAGAAGTCTCCAAGTCAGGGGTCACCGAGGGTCTCTGCGTTGTCTATGTCCCTCACACCACGGCGGGGGTCACCATCAACGAAGGGGCGGATCCTGCAGTTTGCCAGGATATCCTCCAAAAACTCAACGAGCTGGTACCCGCCAACGCCGGTTATCGCCATATGGAAGGCAATGCAGACAGCCATATTAAGGCCTCCCTCATGGGCAGTTCGGTCACCGTGCTGGTTGAAAAGGGGCGCCTGGTCCTTGGCACTTGGCAAAAGATCTTTTTCTGTGAGTTTGACGGACCGAGATCGCGAAAGGCTCACCTGAAGGTCTAGCCGAGGTCCAATGATCACACAAGTCTGACCGACTGGGGATTCAATCCCCGCTCCCTGAGCCAGTCTTTCACGGCCTTAAAAAGAAGACGGTAGTAGTTATCCAAACCGCCCAGGCCGCGTCTCCCGAAAAAATAATTAACCTCAAGAAAAACAGGCTGGGGATCTGGTTCGGAGAGGGCAAAAACAAAATCCACCCCGGCCAGGTTGATACCGGTCCGGTAGCCCAGAATCCTTGCTTGTTCTGCCCCCTTGGACTGAAGATCCGGCTCCCAGTCTTTATCAATGAGGGCATCCCGGCTGAGGGTCGTTATGAGCTGGCCCTTTTTTCGAGGCCGCTTCCAGTAGGTGAAAATTCTGTTCCCCATAACAACGGCCCGCAGCACGTTCCCTTCACAAGGGACCATCGTCTGGGTGACAAACCCGGCCAGGCCCGATCGTTCCAAACGCTTCAGGTTTGCAAGGGCCTGAACCAAAGAGACTTCGTCTTTGACCAGAAAAACACCATGGGCCTCATGTCCCTTGTCTGCCTTCATGAAAAAGGGGGATGCCTGGGGGCAGGATCTAAGATCAGGATGGGCCGACATAAAATCCTTTACTTGCCCCCACCTTATGGTATTGGGATGGGCCAGACCCAGGTCACGGAAAAGGAGACTCTGACCTGTCTTCCCGGGATACCGGAAACGCGTTTCATAGGAGGGGAAGAGGTGGGCCCTCGATTGAGCACAAAGCTCATAGAGATCCTGGGAACACCCCTGGGGGAGGATAACCGCATGGGCCTCGCCAATTAACCGGCGCTCCTCCTTTGTCGGGTCCCGGTCTCCCAGAACAATCTGGACATCAGCCTCAAGGCAAGGATGGAAAGAAAGGATCATGTCACAGAACGATATTTCACCTTCAAAGGCGTCCCCCCTAATATTGGGGCGGAAAATGCATGAATTGACTTTGACCCTTGGAAGCAGTATATTTTAAGATCTCAAACATCAAAATGCCAACATCTTATCTTGTGCCCATCCATAAATCAATTCCGGGCACAAGTGCGTTTCATATAATCTATCTTATTGATGAGGAACTAGACAATGCCCATATTTGAGTTTCGTTGCACCGAATGCGGGGAGGTCTTTGAGAGGCTTTTCATGACCCCGGATGAAGAGGTGGAACTGGTCTGCCCCAACTGCAAATCAGAGTCCTTGGAGCGGGTCCTCAGTCAAACAAACTATGCCATGGGCGTAGGCCCGGGCGGCAACCAGCCCAAGTTGAGTACCAAGCAATGCGGGCCTTCCAATCAATGTGCCACCCTGGAACTGCCCGGTCACACCCGGTGATCCTTAGACAAACTCAGGGCAGGCCCTTCGACAGGCCCTTCGACGGGGTTCAGGACAGGCGACTTCGATGAACTCAGGCCACTTCGACAAGCTCAGGGCTAGGGATTTTAAGGTTGAACTGGATGAAGAAGACAGGCAGTTTATCACCCAGGTCTTCTTTGAGGATGTGGTAAATAAACTCCGAAGGCTGCACGCCCGGATCGGTACCCTGAACTGTGGTTTTGCCGGAGAACAATACCGTAAATGGAACCTCCTTTTCAGGTCAAAAGGGCCGGATTTTGAAATTATGGACTTCGAATTCGACGAAGATTCCCACGGCTTCAGCCTGGATCCCTGACAATGAGGATAAAAGGCCGAGAGATACATGTTAGAGAGTAAGTTTTTTGGAAAAACCCCCACCTACCCGCCAACCTGCCCTTTTTGCGGCGCCCTGATTCAAAGACCCCAAGAGCTGGACACCAGGAGGCCCGGCGAAATGCCTGTAGGCTCCTGTGCATGCGGGGCCGTGTATGCCTGTGACGAAACAGGGCATAACGTGGGCGCTGCCATGGTGGAAGCCCTGGTTTTCGGGTGTAACATGGACTGGGACCTTGCCTGGAGCCTGCTCCCCGAGGAGGACTACACCCAGGAAATCGTGGAGCACTATGACTATGTAAGGCACTTGATGGTCCCGAGCGGCTGCCATGAAGCCAGGCGGATCTGGGGGATCCTGCTCTTTGTGAAATTTCATGAAGACGTGCTGGAGGTCACCTCCGAAAAGGTTCAAAAAAGGCTTGAGAAGGCCTCGGCCGAAGCTCCTGAGTCCACACCCGGGGTCTCCCAAGGGAGGGAGGGCAAGCCCCTCACCAAAAAGGAAATCGAGAAATGCGTCAGGCACTATGAGCCAGACCCTATTCTGGAGACTGCAGGATATGACAAACGGTTGATCAGGCATCTCCAGCGTCTCCTTTATTCGGGTGACGATCTGTTTAGGGGCCGGGCCGCGGAGATCCTGGGCCACGCCTGTGCGATCATTGGTGACAAAGAGCCGGGCTCTGTTTCTAAACTGCTCAGTGCCCTATTCTATGCCATATCAGACACGGCCGCTTTCACCTGGGGCGCCTTTGAGGCCATCGGGGAGATCATCAGCCACAAACCCAAACTCTTCGCAGGGTATGTGCCTCAACTCTATCAATACCTTGCCGACGAAACACGCCGGCCCCAGGCCCTCCGAACCCTGGCAAGGATTGCCAAGGCAAGACCCGACCTGCTTCGCAAGCACACCTTCCATTTCTTTCCCTACCTGGAAGATCCGGACCCCCGGGTCCGGGGCTACACGGTATACCTTCTGGGCAATCTCGGTGCCCATGAGGCCAGGGAAGATCTCGATCGTCTGGCCCAGGACTCCCATGAGGTCTCCATTTACGAAAAGGGCGCACTGGAGAAGAAGACCGTGGCCCGCCTGGTCCAGGAGGCCCTGGAAAAACTGTAATGACCAAATATTTCTTCTCCGGGCCCCAGGGGTCCATTCCTTTGGGTCCCGATCATCTGGCCCTTCCTTTCCGCATCGGTCCTTCCCGAGTACACCCCTTTCTCACCCTGGGAGACTATTTCAAAGGTATCGAGGAGTTTGTGTTTCGGGATGGGGGAAAGGCGCTTGGCCGACTGTTTCGAGAGGCCTCTTCCATGGACATCCTCCCCGAGCAGATCCAAGACCTTTCTATTTTCTCGGAAAAGCACGGTGCCCTTTATCATCTGTCCCGGGTCCAGGCGACGGCAGGAAAACTCAGGGTGGACTTTTGCGTGACCACGGCCCTGGGCGAAAGCAAGGCCTGGCTGGTGCGGGAATTTGAAGTGCTCCGCTTGCTGGAGCGGTCTTTTCACCCCCCCTGTCTTCCCAAGCCTTTTTTCGCCGGCGAAATCCATCGGGCCGTGGGGGAGGATGTCGAGACCTTTTCCATGCTGGCTTCCCAGTGGTTCACAGGCTTTCATGAATGGCACCTCTCCATGGATAAAATCCAAAGCCGGCCGAAGGTCCATATCTGGGATCAGGAAGGAGGATATCGCTTCGCCTCCAGAGAGGAGACCTTTGAATTGTTCAGGCAGGCCGCCAGAATACTCACCCTCTATTACGACACCCAGGATTTCCGGCAGATCAGCCCCTGGCATCACGGGGCCGGGGATTTCGTGATCAACTGCACCGGAGGTTCAACCCAGGTGAGACTCACCACAGCGAGAAATTACAGGCCCCTTATGGTATTTCCCGCCAAGCACCGACTCAATCCCCTCCTGGCTTTGATCTATTTTTTTCTGAATCTCACCGTAAAAATGCGCCTGGACAAACTGGACGGGACGGGGCAGACAGCCTGGGCTGAAGAGACAACGCTAAAGGCCGCCACAGTAGGCTTTTTTGAAGCCCTCCAGATGATGGAGGCTGAAGGCAGATACGGCCTGGGCAAGCCCGGTGACCTGCATGCCCTGCTGAAGTCTTTTGGCCCTCAAGAGCTTGGGACCCTTTTTAACGGCCTGGCAGATCTTTACCAAGAAGAAGACCCTTCCGATCTCTTGGTGATACAGAAGCATTGGGGAGACCATATCAAGGGACTCTTTGAGGCCCTCCAGGACCGCCGCTTATAAGGTCTTCCACAGAGGTCCTTAAGGCCTTAGACACCGATAGCAAGAGGGAGGCCCTGTGGAGGTCTTTCCTGCCGGTCCCTTGTAAGATTTCCGAGGAAAGAGAAAAGAGCTCCTTATAAACCCGGTCGAGATCAAAGGCCGGATAGGTCCCGCCCTTTTTGAATCCCGATTTTCCGCACACCCGGGCCTGCCCTTGAATCAGGGTGGGAATACCGTAGACCCGACAGGTAATAGGACGGTAGGCATAAAGGATACACTCCTGGTGATCATTGAGAAGGGGACACCTGATTCTCTGCCTCGCCAAGGAAAGGGTGTCCATTTCAGAGGTGGCGTCATGGCCACCACCTGCCGCCTCCAGACGCTTGAGCTCTTGTTCCGCCTTATCTCCTAATCTGAGGGCGACCCGCCTTTGTTTTCTGTCTAAATCCTCAAAATGGCGCCTGAGGTATAAGGCCTCAACCATGAACAATCCAAAAAGGGCATAACAGCAATCCGTGCAGTGGGGCTTGCACCGGACTTGGTCGCCGTGTTCCCTCTGCATCCGCTCAAAGGCTTGATCAGCTCCCGCTGCCAGCCGTTCGTAGCGTTCAAAGATCGGGGTGAGGTTCATTCCTTGCGATGGGGTTTGAGTCTTTCCAAAAATTCCGGATGGACATTGAATCCCAGGGAAAGGGCCTTGTCTACATGCTCAATGGCCTTCTCATAATTGTCATTGTTGTAATAGGCCGTGGCCAGATTATTGTGGCCCAATCCAAAGTCGGGGGCCATTTTCACCAGTTTTTCTCCTGTTTCAACGGCCTTTTCCACCTCATCTTTCTGTAGGTAGGCATTGATCAAATTACAGTAAGCCTGAGCGATTTTGGGGTTGAGCTCAATGGCCTTTTCCAAACACTCAATGGCCTCTTCCGCCCTGGCCATTTGTAAATAGGCAAACCCCAGATTGGAATAGCCCCGGGCATATCTGGGCTCGATCTCAATCGCCTGTTTGTTGGCATACACCACCCGTTCCAAATCGCCCTGCTTAAAATAGATATACCCGAGATTCACATAGGCCTCAAACATGCGCCCGCTGTTATCAATGGCCTCGTTAAAGGCCTCCACGGCCTCATCCAGCTTGTTCTGTTTCATCAGGGCCACACCCATGTTGTAACTGGAATTGGCACATCCAGGGTTCTCTTTGAGTATCTGCTTTTGCTCGGCAATGAATTCTTCGGCATCCTGCGGTGTTCTCATGACGTCTTTCAAATCCCTTCATCCCTCTAAAGGAGGGTTGACTTGGTGCATCTGCTGAATATGGCAAGAGGCCACAATCCTGCCTGGACAGCGGCCTCTTGCCATCTCGTTTCTTTCGGTTTTAAAGGACCCCGTGAGGACCTAATAATCCTTAGTAACGCCTCTACCCTTAAGACCGTACATGGTGCTGCTTCCCGTGGAGAAATAGATTAACTTCTCCTCGTTCACCAGGGCGGTGGCAGCCTTCTTAATTTCCCTTGCCTTGGCATCGGGTTTCACCTTCCGCACGGCTTTTTCCATGTCATTGAAATAAAATTTGGTCTTGTTGCTGTTTTGGGCGAAGTCCAAAATGGCGTTTTTTAACTCTTCCATTGCAATGCTCCTCAATATAGTTGACGCATGACTCCTTATTCAATGCCACCGGCTGCCTTTGAGACCTCCCAGGCCGCATCCGTGTATTTAAACAGGGTCGAGGTCCGATAGGTATCATAAGCGAGTCGATAGTCGTCTATGAGGTGGTCGGTGAACTCCAGATCACATTTTTCAAAGAATTTCTCCCATCCAATTCGCTCGGCCCAGTCACCGATCCGCTCGTATTTATTGGCATCCTTTGCATAGGCCTCAACAATCTTCTTCACATCCTGGCAAACCTCGGGAAATCTGGGGAAAGTGTTGGGCAGCCAAGGAACAACCACCTTGGAAAATTTGGGCGGGCTGAGCCGGTTGGAGATCTTCCCCCCGGCCAGGATGGTTACACCGTCGCCCTCTTTGTCCGACAGCGGTACGGCCAGGCACATGGTGTAGCAGTTGCCACAGAACATGCACCGCTCATTTTTGATCTTAACGGTCTTTTTGCCGTCTTCGGTCTTGGCGGGCGAAATGGCCCCGGTGGGACAGGCGGCGATGACCAGAGGGATCTCGCACAGGGAATCCATAACCTCGTGGTCGATCACGGGCGGTTTCCTGTGGTAGCCCAGGAGGGCGATGTCCGAGCAGTGGACGGCCCCGCACATGTTCAGACAGCAGGCCATGGAGATCCTGACCTGAGCCGGGAACGTCATGCCCTGGAAATGATCAAAAAGGTCATCCAGCACGGCCTTGACCATGGATGAGGCGTCTGTGGCAGGGGTATGGCAGTGCAGATATCCCTGGGTATGGACAATATTGGTCAGGCCCGCGCCGGTTCCGCCCAAGGGGAACTTATAGCTTCCCGAGACGTGCTTCCGGCTCTGAAGGTCCTTTTTCAAGGCCTCCATCTTGTCTTTAGCGTCCGTCATGAATTCAATATTATTCCGGGTGGTGAACCTCACGTACCCATCGCAGTATTTGTCTGCGATCTCGCAGATCTCACGGACATGCTCAACGGTCATGAACCGGCAGCCGCCGCATCTTACCGTATAAATCTCATCCCCGGTCTCGGATACATGGACCAGCACACCGGGCTCCAGGATTTCATGATATTTCCATTTTCCATAGTTATTCTGGATTACGGGAGGAAAATACTGCCAGAAGTGCCTGGGGCCCAGGTCGGTGATCCTGTTCTCCATGGGTTTGTCAGGGTTAAAAAGACCCAATCTCTCAGTAGATAATGCCATGATTCAGACCTCCTATCTCTTATGCTTGGCTCGATAGTCTTCGATCTTCCGATCCCACCCGCCGGGAACATCTTCCTCTTTCCAGAAAATGTAGGGGTTGCTCCTCGGTTCTTTAACCATCTGTGGCATAGGCGGAATTTCCAAAATCTCCAGGAACTTAGGAACCCCGTAACGCTGGATCAACTCGCCCAGGCGCTCACGGTTTTTGCCCTCTTCCATCCACCAATCCCAAACCTTGTCTACGATCTCTTTGATGTTGTCGTAAGGAGGTTCGCATTTCACAAAGGGAATGGTGAGCAGGGACATCTGGGCCCCTTCAAGGATGGGCGCCTTGGCTCCAAAGAGGATGCTGCATCCCGTATCGGTTCCCGGCCTGAGGGCCCTGGGCATGACATTGATGCAGTGCATACACCGCGTGCACTCTTTGTCGTCGATCATAAGTTTTCCGTCTTCCATCCACATGCACCGGGTCGGGCAGAGGTCAATCACCTCTTTCTGGATATCAAACTTGCCCCAGTCTCTTCCGGCATGGGCCCCGCCGTTGGGTGGAATCTCACCGCCGATGTAAGCCTGAACCGCCTCTTGGTCTATGCGGATATCATCCTTCCAAGTACCGATAAAAGACATATCGGCACGGGCAATGGCCGCCACGCATCCGTTGGGACAACCATCGAATTTGAATTTGAATTTATAAGGGAAGGCCGGGCGGTGAAGTTCATCCTGATAATAGTGGGTCAGTTCATAGCACATATCCTGGGTGTCAATACAGGACCATTCGCACCGCGCCTTTCCCAGGCAGCACGAGGGCGAGCGCAGGTTGGATCCGGATCCACCCAGGTCCTGCTGCAACACATGGGTCAGTTCATAAAAGACGGGCTCAAGCTGCTCTGTAAAAGTGCCCAAGAAAATGATGTCACCCGTGGATCCGTGCATGTTCAGCAGCCCGCTTCCTCTGTATTCCCACAGGTCACAGAGGCTTCTCAGATAGTCTGTGTTGTAAAATTTACTGGAGGGCTGGTTCACGCGCATGGTATGGAAATGGGCGATGGAGGGAAACTGTTCCTGAAGGTCGGAATACCGGCCGATAACACCCCCGCCGTATCCAAAAACACCCACAATACCGCCGTGTTTCCAGTGGGTCTCACCATCGTCAAACGAGACCTGGGCCTGACCAAGCAGGTCTTCCACCACATCTTTTTCGATCAACATGCGGTCATCAGCCAGTTTGCCTCGGCGCAGGGCCTCCCGTTTGGCATCCGCCACGTAGCTTGGCCAGGGCCCCTTTTCCATCTCCTCAAGGTCGGGAATACTGTGCTTGCATTTGTAGTTTTTGAGCTCTTCTTCCGTATAGTTATTCAATTCTTCGTCAGTATAGATCCGAAGCTCTTCATACTTCAGCTCTTTTTGTTCTTCTCTTGGTTCAAAAGCCATTATTTGTGCCTCCTTTTTTTGGAAAAATGGAATCTCTCAAGGAGTAAACCCAAAAAGCGTTTTCTAAGTTCCTTCACCTCCTCCCTCAAAAAATTGTATGATGCCAATCTGAAACTTTGGGTTGAATGAATGCCTTCTCCGCCCCTTTGGGACGCAAGCGGGCACATCAAGTGAGTTAACTACTTGTGAATATTGGAACTTGTTCATTTTTCAAATAGTTAAGGTTTGATTTATAATCAAAAGCCCTGTTCGTTGTCAATAAAAAAAGCTATAGAAAAATTAATAAAAATAGGGTTCCTGGGAACCCCCTGGCCAAGGCTCCCAAGCCGCACACATGGAGCCAATTTTTTATTGACAATCCCATGCGCCCGTGAACGTAATTTGGTCAAAAGCATCCGGGGAGGACCCAAGAGGCGGCACGTTCATGAAACAGCCCAGCATTTGTATTGGAGCATTGAAAGGGGGGTCAGGCAAGACCCTTATCTCACTCGGCCTCATCGCGGCCTGGAGGGAAAAAGGGCTTGAGGCCGCCCCTTTTAAGAAAGGCCCGGATTTTATTGACGCCGGCTGGCTCGCCTTTGCTGCAGGCCGCCTCTGCTATAATCTGGATACCTTTCTCATGAATCAAGACCAGATTCTGGGCTCTTTTATATCCCATTCAAAGGGCGCTCATCTCTGCGTGGTGGAGGGGAACCGGGGGCTTTACGACGGCCTGGACATGGAGGGGCGTTGCAGCACGGCGGAGTTGGCTAAGCTCCTCAAGATTCCCGTCCTCATCTGTGTAGATGTCACCATGGCAACCCGCACCGTGGCGGCCGTGGTGAAGGGGTGTCAGGCCTTTGATCCGGACTTGAACTTGGCCGGGGTCATCCTCAACCGCGTGGCCGGTTCCCGGCAAGAGGGGCTGATCCGGGGTGCCATAGAAAGATACTGCGGCCTGCCTGTTGTAGGGGCCGTGCCCAAGCTCAAAAAAGACGCCCTTCCCGAAAGACATATGGGCCTTGTACCCTACCAGGAAAGAGCTCACGCCCAAAAGGCCATTAAATGGACCCTGAAGACGGCCCAGGAAAACCTGGACCTGGACAGGATTCGGGAAATCTCCAACCGGGTGGAAGGTGTTGAACCCCCGTCTTCAGAGGTGGAAGAAGCCGTCCGGAGTTGCGGAAGCTCCGATGGACCGCGTATCGGGTATATCCAGGACCGGGCCTTCTGGTTCTACTACCCGGAAAACCTTGAGAAAATTGAGAAAATGGGTGGGACTCTGATCAGGGTTGATGCCCTCAGGGATCATGCCCTTCCCGTGATGGATGCCCTCTATATCGGGGGCGGGTTTCCGGAGACCCAGGCCGAGGCCCTGGCCGATAACCGGGTCTTTAGAAGGGCCCTGAGAGAGGGAATCGAAAAGGGTCTGCCCGTCTATGCCGAGTGCGGCGGATTCATGTATTTGGGAGAAAAACTGGTGGTCAATGGCACATCCTTTCCCATGGTCGGTGCCGTTCCCATGGCCTTCATTCTCAAGAAAAAACCCCAAGGCCACGGGTACACCATCTTGAAGGTGGATCGTCCCAATCCCTTTTATAAGGTCGGGGAGACGATCAAGGGTCATGAGTTTCATTATTCGGAACCCCTGATCACCCAAAAAAATGAGGCCTCCTTTGCCTTTCAGGTGCGGCGGGGGCAAGGAATAGATGGCATAAGGGATGGATTTTGCAAAAAAAATTTGCTTGCCACCTATTCCCATGTTCATGCTGCAGGCGATACCCTTTGGGCGGAAAGGATTCTTCGGGCGGCACAGGCCTATAAAAAAGAATTTTTTTGAGGAAGAATAAAAAGAACAATTGACAAGGCTGGACATGTGGACTATAGTTGAATACTTAAATCTCTTTATCTTAAGTACTCAAATACGGGGATGTATAGATTTTAATAAAAAAGGAGGTCAGAGGTTATGCCAGTAGTGGAATTTGAAGGCCATACCTGGAACGTTGATGAGGATGGGTTTATTGATGATTTCAATAACTGGAATGAAGCGTGGGTTCAACATGTAAAACACACAGAAGGCATTGAGGAACTCACCGACGAGCACTGGAAAGTCATCAACGTGCTTCAGGATTATTACAAGAAAAAC
>CAZNLL010000101.1:0-15029 GCA_964573885.1 uncultured Desulfobacteraceae bacterium
CTGTTTTTACTCCAGTTATATGTCTAGGAGCTCCATGCGTTTGCAACAACGGGGTAAACGCTAGAGCTCCAGGGCGTTGTCCCGGCCCTGCCAGAGGCTCCCCACCACGTGTTCCCTTCCGTTCCTGATATGCTGCTTGATCAGGCGCCTGGCCTTTTTCACATCCCGGTCTTTTAAGGCCATCAAGAGGTTGCGGTGTTCTTCAGCGGCCTCCTTGAGGCGCTCATCCCTCATGTACTCAGGCCGGTATTTCAGATAGATCTGTTCAAAGATCAATTTGCAGAGATTATAGATGACCTTGTTTTCTGCAAACCGGATCATCTGGAGATGGAAGTTGGTGTCCTTGATCATGAGGCTCCGCCGGTACTCGGGCACGGATGCGGCCTTCACATGCTCTTTCATGGCCTTTTCAAGGGTGGCGAGCCTTTTCTCCGTTAAATTCTTGATAATGTCGGGGACCAGGAAGGTCTCAAAGGCCTCCCGGGCGGTAAAAAGCTCCGTGGCCTCGACCGGGTCGGCCTCGCCCACATAATAGCCCTTATTGCGTTCAGAGTAGACGATATTGAGAAGTTGCAACCGGTTCAGGGCCTGGATAATGGGCGTGATGCTCATGTTGAGCTTTTTGGCCAGCTCCTGGTAGAGGAGCTTCTGCCCCGGTACAAGCTCATGGTGATACATCATCTCTTTGATCTTCCTGTAGGCGATATCCACAGGAAGTTCTTCTGTGTTTCCCCCCTTTTTCGGGGGGTTTTTCTTAGTGCTTTCTTTCATCGCAACATTTGTTTTTCTGGTAGCCATCTGGGGTTCTCCTACATGTTTTTAACGCTTTCCTTACTTCCCCTGGAACAGGGGCTTTCGCTTTTCCAGAAAGGCCTTACGCCCTTCCTGGAAGTCTTCGCTCGCAAAGGCCACCGCCTGCATGGTGGATTCCATCTCCATCAAGGCCTCCAGGCTGGTGGGCCACCGGTTCAGGGCCGCTTTGATCATGGCGTAGGATTGGCTTGGACCCTTGGCCAGGCGCTTGGCCAGGGCATCGGCCTCCTGGGAGAGCTCTTCCGAAGGCACCGCCCTGTTCACCAGGCCGATACGCTCCGCTTCAAGTGCATCCAAAGGCCCTCCGGTGAACATGAGCTCTTTGGCCCGGGCCACCCCCACCCGCAGGGGCAGGAAATAGAACTGTCCCCAGTCCGGAATAATGGCGATGTTCACCTGGGAGAAATAGAACCGGGCGTCCCGGGAGGCGATAATCATGTCGGAGGCCAAGGCCAGGCTCACGCCTGCGCCGGCGGCAACACCGTTGACCACGGCTAAAATAGGCTTTTCCAACTCCACCATGGCCTTGATAAGCCTTTGCCCGGTCTTGAGCCGGATCCGGCCGCCCACAGGGCTTACGCCCTCCATGGTCCGGATATCTCCGCCCGCGCAGAAGGCCTTGCCGGCCCCCGTGAGCAGGAGGACCTTGACGGAATCGTCGTCACTCAAGGCCCGGAAAAGCGCCAGCAGTTCCCCCCGGATCTCCAGGTTCAGGGCGTTTCTGGTCTCCGGTCTGTTCAGGGTAATCCTGGCGACACCGTCTTCCTTTTCGAACAAAAGATACTCGAATTCCATAAAATACCTCGTCTACGGGGGCGGCCCCGGGTTCAGTGTCCAACCGCCGGCATCCCCGGAATAGGGTAATGACAACCGGGATTCAAGGTGATAATATAAAGCGGTTTTTCGGGGTTTCAAGGGAATTTAATATTGCCCGACAAATAAATTTACTATAAATTTAATTAAGAAAGCAATTAAATTGTCAATCAAATCTTATTTCAATTTTTGAAAGGCATGGATTCGTGCCTTCCTCATGTAAGGGGGAGGGGGCAGACATGAACAACCATACATGGATAATACTCTGAGGCAAGGAGAGGTCGGGAAACGTCCGGTTATCTTTTACGGCTGGGTGGTGGTGGCGGTGGGGTTTGTGACCCTGGGCGTGTCCTTCGGGGTCTGGTACTCCTTTTCCGTCTTTTTCATGGCCATCATCCAGGAGTTCGGCTGGAGCCGGGCCGCAGGCTCGAGCATCTTCTCCATCTTCATCTTTTCCCAGTCCATCATGGGGCTTCTCACAGGGCATCTTCAGGACCGGTTCGGTCCCCGGGTGATCATTCCCTGTGGGGCGGTGCTCTTGGCCCTGTGCCTGGCCCTGACGAGCCGGGCCCAGAGTTTGTGGCATTTCTATGTGGTTTACGGGGTTTTTGCCGGGGCCGGGGTGAGCCTCCTGGGCTTTTCGTCCCATTCCGCTTTTCTCCCCAAATGGTTTGAGCGAAAAAGGGGGCTGGCCCTGGGAATCGCCATGTCCGGGATAGGGTTCGGCATGCTCTTCCTGGTCCCCCTGGTGGAGAAGAGTATCACCGCGTACGGGTGGCGGGCCACCTATCTGTACCTGGCCGTGCTGGTGCTTTGCGGGATAGGACCGCTGAACGCAGTGCTCTCCCGGGGCAAACCTGAAGACCTCAATCTGCGGCCCGACGGAGACGAATCAGGAGGGAACGGCGGGGTGCGCCCTGCCGTGAGCGTGAAGGTGATGGACCCTGACTGGGCGGGCCGGAACTGGACCATTGGAAAGGCCATGGCCACCAAACGCTTTTGGTTTTTGGTCATGGCCTTTTTCTTCGCCTCCTGGGTCTATCAGGGGACCTTGCTCCATGCCGTATCCGCCATGGTGGATTACGGTCTGGAACGACAAAGGGCGGCTTATTACTTCGGCATCCTGGGGATTACGGGCTCGGCGGGGAAAATCCTTTTCGGGTATCTCTCGGATGTCATGGGGCGGGAGCGGGTCTGTACCCTGGGGGCCGCGGTGGTGGCCCTGGGGATGTTCTGCCTTATGGGCATGGCCTGGGCGCAGGGGCCTCTACCGCTTCTTTTCGCCCTCCTTTTTGGCCTGGGCTATGGTGCGGCCGCCCCTCTCTTTCCCTCGGTGAGCGCGGACATCTTCCTGGGCAATTCATTCGGGTTGATCTTTGCGGTCATCTGTATCGGGGGAGGCCTGGGAGGGTCCACAGGGCCGCTTGTCGCCGGTCTGTGCCATGATGTATCCGGTTCTTATTTTGTCTCCTTCATCCTCTATCTTGTGGGCCTTTTTTGCTCCTGCCTGCTCATCTGGCTGGCCGCTCCGAGGAAAGTGAGACAGATGGTAAGGGAGGGCGCTGCCTTGAGGCGGCGTCTTAATGGATAAACCCCAACTAAGGGGTAAACATGGGTTCCCCGGGGAGCCTGTACTCTGTAACAGGGAGGTAAACATGATCAAGGGAATCAATCATGTGGGTATTGTGGTCAAAGACATTGATGATATGCTTTCTTTTTTGCGGGACACCTTTGGGGCGGAAGAAGTCAATCGCGTGGAGTTCCCCCAACTGCAGCAGGTTTCCTCCATTGTAAAACTGGGCGATGGACATTTTGAACTTATGGAGCCCACGGGTCCGGAAGGGGCGGTGGGAAAGTTTCTTGAATCCAAGGGCGGCGGGCTTCATCATATCTCGCTTCTCTGTGACGACGTGGAGGCCGAGTGCGAGAGGCTGGAGGCCAAAGGGCTCCAGGTGATCGGCAAGATGTTCGACAAGCCCCCCAAGGTGGCCTTTCTCCACCCCAAGAGCGCCAAGGGCATCCTCATTGAGCTGGCGCAAAAGGATTAAGTAAATGCAGGGGGGGGCATGGAGATCCTGAAAAACATCCGGGTTGTGGACATGGCCCAGTTTATCGCCGGGTCCAGGTGCACCCAGATCCTGGCGGATATGGGTGCCGAGGTGGTCCACGTGGAACCCCCTGAGGGGGAGACCATGCGCCTCATATACGGCCTCCTGGGCGGGGTGGAGCGGAACTATTCCATCTTCAACCGCAATAAGCTGGGGGTGGCCGTGGACTGGAAAAGGCCCGAGGGGCAGGAGGTTCTGAGGAACCTCATCGGGTGCGCGGATATCTTTGTCCACAACCTGATCCCCGGAAGCCTGGAAAAGTATCGCCTGGGTTACGGGGATATCCGGGCGGTGAGGGAGGATATCATCTATGTGGCCATATCCGGATTCGGGGATGACAGTGTAAAGCCGGAGCGGGCCGCCTTTGACATCATCGCCCAGGCCACGTCCGGCCAATTCTGGCACGATCAGGAGAACCTGAGGCCCCCCTTCAATCACTGGGCCGATCTGATCAGCGGGGCCTATGGGGCCCTGGCCGCATTGATGGCCCTGATTCACCGGATGAACACCGGGGAGGGCCAGTATATCGATATATCCATGCAGGATGTCCTCTACTTCAACAACTACCGGGCCATGTCCCACAAGACGATTAAACCCATCATGGATGAGGTGGAACAGAACCTGGGCAGGCGGCCCGAAGAAGTGCTGAACTCCTCAGACCGTATGCCCTTTTACGGGTTTTTCAAGTCCAGGAACGGTAAGGTGGCCATTGTGTCCATGACCCCGAGGCAGTGGCGGGACCTGGCTGAGACCGTGGGCCATCCCGAGATGATCACCGACCCCAGGTTCTCCAACATCCTGGCCCAGATCCACCACCACAAAGAGGCGGTGCGCCTGATTGACGAGTGGACGTCGCAGCATACCTCGGAGGAGATCATTTCCGTCTTGGAGAAGAAAAAGATCCCCTGCGGTACCGCCTACGACCTTGACGAGGTGATTGAGGACGAAAACCTCAAACACAGGGGCATGTTCCAGAAGGTGCATCACGAAGCGTTCGGGGAGGTTGATGTGCCCGGTATCCCCTGGATGTTTTCCAAGACCCCGGGGAGTATCCGCACACCCGCACCCGATTTGGGGGAGCACAACGCACTGGTCCTGGCAAATTGGCTGGGCTATTCCCCGGAGCGTATCGGCGAGCTCCAGGAAAAGGGCATCCTCAGTCGCAAATGAGGATGTCCCGCTGAATCCGTTCGGGTGAGGCGGCCCCCACCATGGTCATGATCCGCTTGAGTTCCTGGGTAACCCCCTGGATCACGGCCGTCACCCCGTATCTTCCGTCCGCGGCCAGCCCGTAAAGGATGGGCCTGCCCAGTCCCACCAGGCAGGCGCCGAAGGCCAATCCCTTGAGGACGTCACTTCCCCGGCGGAACCCGCCGTCCACCATGACAGCCGCCTGGCCTTTCACCGACGCCACGATGTCGTCCATGACCTGAAAGGGGTGGGGGAGATAGTCCAGGGTGTGGCCGCCGTGGTTGGAGACCACGATGCCGTCCGCCCCTGCATAAATGGATTTGCTGGCATCCGTGGCGCTCAAGACGCCTTTAAAGATGAGGAACCGGTTGACCCGTTTTCGAATGTCCTCCAGTTCCTTGGTGGAAAAGGGGGCGCAATCCTTGGCCATGATGCGGTCCCGGATCTTGGTGCCCTGGCCGGCGTCGATTTCAACACCCACCCAGTTGACCCCTGCCTCCTGGATCTCTTCGATCTCCTCGTGGACCCTCTTGCGGTCCCGGTAGGGCTTGACATTGGCCGCCACAGGCACCCCCGTGGCCACCAGCTCCCCGAGATTTTTGGGAATGGGCGTCCCTGTCCACATGAGACTCCCTGCCGCCTTCAGACCTTGGGCCACTTCCAGGAGGCCGTCTTCCGCAATGGCGGGGATGGGCATGGTCATGGCGGACATAATGACGGGGGTCTCGAACTCCACCCCCAGGATCTGGCACCGGGTCTGGGCCTCTTCGGCATCGATACAGCACTGGCTGAAGGTATACCGGTCTATAATAAAACGGTCGTGGCGGGGGACGAATTCCGTTTCCGTGCTGCCCAGCACAAAGCCCACGTCTTTTTGGGTGAGCAGGTCTTTTCCCTTTTTGTAGATCTCCGTCAGTTCCATAGAATCCTCGTGTCCTTTCTAGATCTCGACCCCTTCCGAGGCGATCTGCCAGGCGATGTCGGAAAGGAAATGGACCTGGATGCCGTATTTCTTTGCATACTCCGAGCTGGCAATGCCGTCCAGGCCCCTCTTGTAAACCCCCTGCACAATGGCGGCCAGGCGAAAGAGGCCGAAGGCCAGATAAAAGGCCCAGTCCGGGATCTCATCCCGCCCGGTGCGGCGGCAATAGGCCGCCACATAGTCGGGCTCAAGGGGTATCCCCAAGGCCTCCAGGTCGAGCCCCTGGTATCCTGCACGGAGCCCTCCCGTGGAGGGCAAATGATAGGTGATGCAATTGTAGGCCAGGTCCGCCAGGGGATGGCCCAGGGTGGAGAGCTCCCAGTCCAATACAGCCAGGACCCTGGGCTCGGTTGGATGGATAATGAGGTTCTCCAGGCGATAGTCCCCATGGGCCACGGTGGTGCTGTCATCATCCGGGACGTTTTGGGGCAGCCATTCAATGAGGCGGTTCATGCTCTCTATCTCCCCGGTCTGTGAGAACTGGTACTGCTTGGTCCACCGGCTGATCTGGCGGGCCATGTAATTGCCGGGCTTGCCAAAGTCGGCCAGTCCCAAGGCCTTCCAGTCCACACTGTGAATCCGGGCCAGGGTGTCGTTCATGGCGTCCAGGATGACGGCCCGTTCTTCCGGGTTTGAGGCCTCCGGGGCCATGGGGGAGCGGAAGATGCGGCCTTCCACCAATTCCATCACATAGAAGGGGGTGCCGATGATGGATTCATCCAGGCACAGGTGAAAGGTCTTGGGCACGGGCACATCCGTGTCCTTGAGGGTGTTGATGATCCGGAATTCCCGGTCCACGGCATGGGCCGAGGGCAGGAGCTTTCCCGGCGGCTTTTTGCGCAGCACATACCGCCTTTGGCCGTCCGAGAGGAGAAAGGTGGGGTTGGAGTTCCCGTGGACGAACTGGTTCACCGTGAGTTCGCCCGAAAGGCCTTCCATATGGGCCTCCAGGTATCGGGCCAGAGTGGCTTCGTCAAAGCGATGGGCGGGTCTTACCGGGCTGATTTCTTCTGTCACATGCATGGGCATTTCCTCGGATTGGGTCTGTGGAGGGCTTCAAGACCCTGCTCGACCCTTGTTGGTCAAGGTAAAGGGGCGAGAAACCGGTGGGAAAGAGTGTAAAGGACGGGGGGCCGGGTGTCAAGGGAGATGCCCCTTTCCCATATCTTGACACTCCAGCGCCCTTTCCCTTATCCTAACCCTCGAATCCTTATAGCGTTTAGATCGTTTGGATCGTTATGATCGTTCAAACCACTCGAACCCTTGAATCCTAATAAACCAAGGGGTCCAGGAGTCCAGGATTCCAGGGCTCTAGTGAAAAAAACAAGACGCCCTTCCCGCCGGCATGGCGGGTCACTCGAATCCTCGAACCCCTGACCCCTTAGGATCCTGAATCTTTTATTTAATAGGAGCATATCATGAAAAGACCTGTGGTTTCCGTACGCAACTATGAATCCTCCCCCCAGACCCTGGCCGGGGCCCTGGAAGATATCAACGGCTTTGAAGGCCTGGACCCGGCACACCGTGTCTTGATCAAACCCAACCTGGTTGGCTGGGACCCGGAATACCCCATCGCGCCCTACGCGGTGTATACTTCCTCCCGGATGGTGGAGGACATGGTGATCCTTTTAAAAGATTACGGGGTCAGGGATATCGCCGTGGGAGAGGGCTCCGCCCCCAGGGGAGAGGAACGGGACGACCCCGAGTCCGGCGGAACCCGGCGGATTTTCCGGGCCCTGGGCTACGGTCACCTGGAAGAGAAATACGGGGTGAAACTCATCGATTTTATCAAGGAACCCTTTGAAGAAGTGGACTTCGGGCCCTTTTCTCTGAACATGGCCAAGTCCGCCTTGGAGGCCGACTTTCTCATCAACATGCCTGTGCTCAAGACCCACAATCAGGCCATGGTCTCTCTGGGCCTCAAGAACCTCAAGGGGTGTATCGACATGAAGTCCCGCCGGTTCTGCCACAACGCCGTGATCCCCCTGCATCTCTTCTGCTCCCTCTTTGTGGAGGCCCTCCGCCCGTCCCTCACGGTCCTGGACGGCATTTACGGGCTCGAAAAGGGGCCCTATTACCTGGGCACGGCCTTTCGGATGAATGCCGTGGTGGCCTCCCGGGACCCTTTGGGCGTGGACATGGTGGGGGCCTATATGATGGGGTTTGATCCCCACACCGTGCTCCACCTGGCCCTTTATGCGGAGAGGAATAAGCGCTCCCTGGACCTGGAATCCCTCAATCTGAAAGGGGACCCGCCGGAGAAGTTCCGGCGACCCATGAAATATGACTTTGTGTGGCGGGAAGACGACTCCGGGCCCAGGAACTGGGACAGGCTGGGCCTCTCCGGGATACGGATGCCCAAGTATGATGACACCATCTGCACGGGCTGCTCAGGCATGTACAACCCCCTGCTCATGCTCCTCACCGCAGCCTACCATGGGGAGCCCTTTGAGGGGATCGAGGTGCTCACGGGAAAGCGGATGACCCCTTCCCCCGGGTTTGAGAAGACCGTCCTCTTCGGCAACTGCATGATCCGCAAGAACCGCAAAGATCCCAACATCAAGGAGGCCGTGTATATCAAGGGATGCCCGGTCACCCTGAAAGAGATCGTCAAGCAGCTCAAGAACATGGGCATTAAAGCCGACCTGGAATACTTCGCCAAGTTCAGGGAGACCCTGGCCCACCGCTACGACGGGGACCCGGATTTCGAGCCGGAGCACTACTTCATGCCCGGGGCTACAGGGTAGGGCGATGTGGGTTTTGGGATTTGAGATGTGAGACCCCGGCGGGAAAAGCGCGAAAGGCGAGAAACGTTTAAGGAGTTTAGATCGTTGAGAGCGTTTAGATGGTTTAGATGGTTTAGAGCGTTTAGATCGTTTAGATCGTTAATATCGTTATGATCGTTCAAATCACTCGAATCCTCGACCCCTCGAATCCTTGAACCCAGTATTTAGTAGGCCGGCTCACCGCACCCGCCGAATCACTGGCCTTCTAATTCAGCGGATCTCCCACATCCCCCATCACTCTTCCTCCAGATATACCCCTGTGCCTATGAAGTAGGGCGTATTGGGGATGGGCTCCACATACCCCAGCTTGTCATGCTGCCCGCTCACCCCGGGCTTGACCCAGTAATAGCGGACAAAGCCCCCGCCCGCTTGGGCGGCCGCGGACAGTTCCCGGATCACAAATTTTCCTTTAGGGTCCTGGTAATGACTAAGGTCCTTGCCCACCAGGTCTTTTTGGGTGGCGTGGGCCACGTTGACGCAGGCGTAATTGTACACATAGAAATAGCCCGAGTCGTCCGGGTAGAAGCGGACCTTCTCGATAAAGGCCCGGATCACGGCCTTCTGCTCCTTTTCAGCGCTCACATCTTTTAATACATTCCCCAGGCCCAGGGCCGCGGTTTTGACGGCGGCCACCGCAATGCGCTTGTTACAGTCCAATCCATGCCCACCTGCAAGGGCCGGGCCGGGTACCACCAAAAAAAAGAGTCCCGTAAGGAGTAATAGTGCGGCCTTTTGACGGGCGGCACAGGCCTTATCGTTTCCAACCTTCCAAGCAGTCACGTTCGAATCTCCTTTCCTGAAGGTTTTTCAGGGGCCTTTCCGCCCCTGGAGCCGCTCGGATTTTTAGCACCGCCAAGGTAGCAGGTCAAGGCTTCTCTTTTTTGGCCCTTAAGCCTCCCCCACCCTGGAACTTCCTTGACTTGAAAGGAGCTTTCCTTTTAAACTGATTCTTCGAAAGTCGTTATCCTATCCTTTCATCAACCTCCGCCAAGGAGGCCGTCCATGAGTGAAAACCTGAAAATGTGCTGACAGGAGCGTAACCCGGCTGTCAGAGATCACATAATATCTTGAACCCCGCTTTTTTTTCGTTAGGATCGTTTAGATCGTTAATATTGTTATGATCGTTCAAATCACTGGAACCCTTGATCCCTCGAATCCTTGAATCCTCATAAATAGAGAGACACCACCATGATCTGTCCAAAATGCCGCTTTGAAAACCCCGGGGACGCAAGGTTCTGCAACCATTGCGGGGCCCCTCTGGAAGGGGTGTGCCCCCAATGCGGGAGGGTGAACCCCGAGGGCAGCAAATTCTGTAACCAATGCGGTTGTACCCTGGGAAAGGCCCCTGACAAGAACGCCATTGATCCCCATAAACCCAGCTCCTATACCCCCAAGTTCCTGGCCGAAAAGATCCTCACAGACCGGACCTCCATAGAAGGGGAGCGGAAGGTGGTCACCATCCTCGCGGCTGACGTGGCCCATTTCACGGCCATTTCCGAGCGCATGGATCCTGAAGAGGTGCACGCCCTCATGGACGGGTGCTTCAGGGTCTTGATGGAGCAGGTTCATCGCTATGAAGGCACCATCAACCAGTTCCTGGGCGACGGGATCATGGCCATCTTCGGAGCCCCTGTCACCCACGAGGACCATGCCCGAAGGGCCTGTAACGCGGCCCTGGCCATCCAGAAGGCCCTGGCCGGATACGGGGAAGAGGTGGGCCGGGAAAAGGGGATCGATTTCAGGATGCGTATCGGCCTCAACACGGGCAAGGTGGTGGTGGGCACCATCGGCGATGACCTGCGCATGGATTACACGGCCCTGGGTGATACCACCAATATCGCCTTTTTGTTGCAGCAAATGGCCGAGCCCGGGCAGGTCGTGGTGAGCGAGAGCGTATACCGCCACATTAAGGGGCACATCGATTGTGTCTGGCTGGGGGAGGAGACCCTCAAGAACCGGAAAAAGCCGGTCAAGTACGCCGAGCTCCAGCATGAGCGGGCCGAGCGCTCCAGGGTGGATGTGGCGGCCGAGGAAAAGACCCTGGCCCGGTTTGTGAACCGGAAAACAGAGTTTTCCATGATGACGGCGCTCTTTGAAAGGGTCAAGAAACACGAGGGACAGGTCATTTGCGTGGCCGGGGAGGCGGGGCAGGGGAAATCCAGGCTCGTCTATGAATTCAAAAAAAGGATCGGCGATGAGGAGGCCCTCTTTCTGGACACCCAGTGCATCTCCTATGGAAAGAGCATTCCCTATTACCCGGTGGTGGAAATCCTGAGGAAGAGCTTCGGCATTTCAGAAGAGGACAGGGGCGAAAAGGCCCGGCGCACCCTGGAGGTCAACATCAAGAGGCTTGACAAGCGGCTGGTCCCCTCGGTCTCCATCCTTTCCAGGCTCCTGGCCATTGACCTTGAGCCCGAATCCCGGGGCACGGACGACGGCGGTCAGGCCAAGGAGATGACCTTTGAGGCCTTGAGGCTCCTCATCCTCTCCGGGAGCCAGGTCAAGCCCATGATTATTGTGGTGGAAAACCTCCAGTGGATCGACGCCACCTCCGAAGAGTTCATGGCCTATATCGTGGAAAGCATCGCCAGGTTGCCGGTTTTGCTCGTCTTGACCTTCCGGCTGGGCTACAAACACCCCTTTGGATCCCGGTCCAACCTGAGGCAGATCACCCTGGACCGGCTCTCGGACGAGGAATCCCAGCGGCTTATCCAGTCCCTGGTCCCCAAACACCACCTCCCGGGGGAGTTCATCCAGGTGGTCCTGGACAAGGCGGCCGGCAATCCCCTTTACCTGGAGGAGATCATCAAATCCCTCTTGGAGGAGGGGATGATTATCAAGGACCGGGAAGGGTACACCCTGTCGGAGAGTGCCGGCGATATCACCATCCCCGAGACCATCCAGGACATTGTCCTGGCCCGGGTGGACCGGCTGGAAAACCGCTCCAAGGTGACCATCCAGGCGGCCTCGGTCATCGGGCGGGAGTTCACCCTGAAGCTCCTGGCGGAAAAGGAAGAGCTGGAGCGGCGCCTGGATCAGCATGTCCAGGAGCTCAAGCAGGTGGAACTGATCCAGGAAAAGAGCCTCTTTCCGGATATCGAGTACATGTTCAAGCACGCCGTCACCAAGGACGTGATCTATGAGAGCCTCCTTTTAAACCACAGAAAATCCCTTCACAGAAGGATCGCCCAGGCCATTGAAAGGCTCTACCCGGAAAAAAAGCAGGACTATATCGAATTGCTGGCCTACCACTACCACCATTCCGACGCCCCTGAGAAATCCATTCCCTATTTGGTGGAGGCCGGGGAAAAGGCCAAGTCCGTGTATGCCAATAATGAGGGGATCCGGTATTTTGAGCAGGCCCTGGACCTGATGGATCAATACACCGGGGACTGGGAAGAGACCTCCAAAAGGGTCCACCAGGAACTGGGCGACCTCTTCGACCTGGTGGGGGACTACCCAAAGGCCGTGGACCACTTCTCCCGGGCCATAGGCTTTCTCACGTCTGACATGGAAAAGGCCGAAGTGTTGCGGAAAATCGGATTGGTCTATGAGAAAAAGGGCGATCTCAAAAAGGCCCTGGACTTTTATGAACAGGCAGGCGGTCTTATTGACGAGGAGGCCTTCCCCCTCCAGGCCGGCCGCATTCTCATGAACATCGGCTGGATCCACAACCGCCACGGGGATTATAACGGGGCCGTGGACTTCTGCTCCCGGGCCCTGGAGGCCTTCCGCCGGGAAAAGCGGGATTATGAAACCGCCCTGGCCCTCAATAACTTCGCCGTGATCCATGAATTCCACGGCCAGTGGGATGAGGCGGAAAAATACAACAAAAAGAGCATCGAGTTGATGAAGGAGATCGGGGACAAGCGGAAGCTGGGCTCTTTTTATATCTCCTTGGGGCTCTTGAGCTGGAAGCGGGGGGACCTCAAGAAGTCCAAGAACTATTTCAAGAAGAGCCGGGACCTCATGAAATCCGTGGGCAACACCCTGGGCCGGGCCAGTGCGGCCCTGAGCCTGGGCAAGGTGTATGTATCCGAAGGGCGGCTCAAAAAGGCCTTCTCCCGCATGGAGGAGAGCCTGGCCGTGTTCGAGAAACTGGGGGCCGTATCCAAGCTGTGTCAGAATTACACGGCCCTGGCCCAGGCCCACCTCTCGGCGGGGGATAGGGAAAAGGCCCGGGAATACTGCCAAAGGGCACTGGCCATCGCTGAGGACGTCCCTTATCCTTTTGACCAGGCCGAGATCTACGCCCTTATGGGCCGCATAGAGGACCCGGCCCGGGGAAACGGCGACGCCTATTTCACCAAGAGCCTGGAGATCTTCTCCTCCCTGGGCCGCAAGTTTGAAGAGGCCCGGGTCATGCAATGGCTGGGGGAATCCAAGATCAGCCAGGGGGAGGAGGAACAAGGGGAGAAGTGGAAAAAAGAGGCGGCGGCCATCTTTAAGGAACTGGGCGTCAAGACGGTGGACGGGAGGCCCGTGGCCTCACCTCGATCACCGTGATCTCGGGCGGGGCCAGGAAGCGGATGGGCGGGCCCCAGGTGCCGGTGCCCCGGCTTACATAGAGCCAGGTGTCTTGGTCCAGCCGGGTCAAACCCCACTTGGCCGGGTACACGATCTTGCTGAGCAGGGAAAAGGGAAAGATCTGGCCCCCGTGGGTGTGACCGGACAGCTGGAGATCAAACAAGGGAATCGAGACCTTGTCCACCACGGGCTGGTGTTTCAAGAGCACCGTAAAGGCTGCCTTGGAAGAAGACGCCAAAGCCTCCCTTTCAGAGCCCGCATCGATCTGAACCCGGTTTCTCACCGCCGGATCATCCACCCCCACCAGGGTAATCCATTCATTGACCTTGGCTTCTTCATAGGAAAGGGGCGTAAACCCGGCCCGCTCTGAAAAGGCCCGGGCGTGGCCGAGCCCCACGTAGGCCTCGTGGTTCCCGGTGACCGCATATTTTCCCAAGGGCGGTTTGAGGGCCTCAAAAATGGGGGCGAACCTCTCCAGATGATCGGCCTGCATGTCCATCAGGTCGCCCGTGGAGACAATTACATCAGGCTCCACGGATTGAATGGCCCGGGCCATGCGGCGCACGTAATCCTCGTCGGTCAAGAGGCCCAGGTGAAGGTCCGTGATCTGGACGATCCGGAAGGGCTTTGATGAGGCGGGAAGTTTGGACGTGGGTATGCGCACCCATTCGAGATTGATCTGCCTGGCCGCGAAAAACCCATATCCCGTGGCCCCCAGGGCCGCCAGGGCCGCCACGATCACCGCCGCCTGGGGCCAGGGCCAGGGGAGGGGATTTGAGAGGGCGGGCCACAGCCGGGCGCCTGCCTTTCCGATCAGGCCCAGGACATCCAGGGCCAGGGAGCAGGAAAAGAAGAGGAACACAAACCCCATCCAGGTGTAGCCCACCCAGGCCAGGGGGGTTGTCAGTGTGGTGATCCCCACCCTGGTAAGGATGATCACCGCCAGGGGGGCCAGGACCAGGAGGGCCAGGCAGGCGGCGATGACCCAGTGGCCGAAAGGGACCACCAGGATGATCTTTCGATACACATAGTAGTGGATGAGGCCGTAGAGGGAGATAAAGGTGCTGATAATGATGAAGACCATGGTCTGGTTTTTTTGTTCTCCCCTCCTCTCAGTCCCGATTTCGGCTACCAGGGTGAAAAGGCTCCAAAACCCGCGGCCGGCAAGGGCCAAGCACCGCCGCTACGGAATTTTTCCCCGTATTTACCCCGTTTTTCCATGTATTGACGTCCTTGACATATAAAGCGGCATTTCAAGCTGTAGAGAGCAAAATGCCCAATTCTTAAGCGCCCTTTATGGAACTACGGGGTTCATTTTATAATCCAGAAAGCGCCTGTAAAGCAAGCAAAAGATCCCCCCTCAAAAACCTGGATTTTTCTTGATTTTTGAGTCTTTTTTTGTATGATTTTCCCCAGTCTTAATTCCCTTCGAACAACTCCCTTTGTTTCCAGGGGTTCCGGCCGTGAAAGCGATCCTAAAATTGTGCTTATCCCGTTCCTGGTAGAACATGCCCTTAAACGGGAAATAACTCTCACCACTCATTAGTTGGCCTTTGGAGAAATAGATAATGATCAGATCATATGGACTGTTTTGGAAAAGCGACGAGGTTTTTTGGGGTAAACAGAAGAACCCGGGGAGTCTTTTTGGTGTAAAGTCACAGAGCAGCAAAGCTATCGCGATCGATTTCCGGGAGCAACGGGGCATCTATGCGCTATACGCTGACTATGAACTTGTTTACATTGGCCAAACTGGTGCGGGCACGGACAGACTATTCAACCGCTTGAAGTTCCATCTGTCAGACCACTTAG
>CAZNLL010000102.1:0-14868 GCA_964573885.1 uncultured Desulfobacteraceae bacterium
TAGAAGGCAGGATGCAGAATGCTTAAGCGCCTTTTATGCAATAACGGGGTTTAGAGTAAAGTCATTTTTACCTCACGCAAGTACGGTTTTCGAGCAACCACTTTCGCTCTTTGAATATCCTTGCCGAATGAATGCCGCTTGAGAGTTGAAGTACAACATCATTTTTATCAATCCTTAAGATACTGCCTTCAACGCTTAAAGATTCGCCGTCATGAAATATGATCTGTGCCCTTATGAAGTCCCCCCGGCTCAGATGAAGACGGTCGTAAGGCCGTTGATGGAATTTGATCGCCTTCACAGAAATGTCAGCGAGGAAGCATTCTCTGCCGCTGATAATGACTTTGGGACTTTCAGCGGGAGGATAGGCAATTCTGACATGCCTTCTTTTTTCACCGGTCGTTGTGTATTGACGATGCCTTTCCCCAGAAGCCGCCCTGTCCTGCATAAGTTCTTCCTCTTTTTCCCTGTCGGTTTCAGATCGCATATCCTTGAGCCTATAACGTTTTATGGTTGGAAAGGTCTCATGTTCAGAATTCCTTGAATCCATCATCATCCATGGGAATCACCTGATCCGGCGATACCTCAAGAGATTTTTGGAGGAGCGCATTTTCGGCATTTGGTTCCCTTTGCGGCATCGCTTCATTCCGCTCCTGCTTCTTGGAAGGACCCTGATTCTCAATACTCCGGCCTTTAGCACTGCTACCAGCCAAGACCAGCAATTCATCCACCATGGCCCTCATCTGGGCAACCTGGGCGTTTAGCTCTTCGGATGAACTGGCGGATTCCTCGGCATTGGCCGCGTTCTGCTGGACTACCTTATCCATCTCGGCAACAGCCGTGTTCACTTGCTCGATGCCCTGAGCCTGCTCATTGGAAGCGGCGGCAATCTCAGCCACCAGACCACTCACTTTGCCGGTGTTATCATCCACCTTGGCAAACTCATCGATGGTCTTGAATACCATATCCATGGCACCGTCAATCTTTTTGCCAATATCTTCAATCTGGTCGGTGGTATTTCGCGCAGCCTCTGCAGCACGCATAGCCAGGTTTCTCACCTCGTCGGCTACCACTGCAAATCCGGCCCCTGCTTCACCGGCCCTGGCCGCCTCAACCGCGGCATTAAGGGCCAAAAGATTGGTTTGAAAGGCTATCTCGTCTATGGTCTTGACGATTTTCTGGGTCTCCTGACTGGATTCGTTGACCTGTCCGATGGCAGCGGCCATCTCCTGCATGATATTCGAACAGGACTCGGTGGTTGTCTTGGTCTCAGCGGAAAGTGAATTGGCCTGATTGGCATTGTCCGCATTCTGTTTGGTCATAGAGGACATCTCCTCCAGTGAGGATGAAGTCTCTTCAATGGATGCAGCCTGCTCGGATGCACCTTCAGCTAGGTTTTGGCTGGAAGAAGAGAGGTGCCCGGACGCGGATGCCACCTCTTCCACACTTTCCCACAACCCTTCTGCGGACCTGGAGATGATGCGGCTGACGGAGATGAGCAGCAGTACGCAAATGGCGATGGTAAGAATGAGTGCCGCAACGAGCAGGATTGCCAGGTTTCGTTTTGCTTTCGCTCCCTTCTCCAGGGAGCCTTGGGTGGCATTATCGAGCCTCTTGGCGCCCGCCTCAGCAAGCAGGTCTATGTCGCTTTCCAGATGGTGGATGTATTCCTTAAAGGGGGTCATAAGTTTGTTGGCCTTGACCGCCTGGATGCTGGAATCGGCCTGGATCTGCCCCACGACATTATAAAATCCATTAAGATATTCCTCGAAATTGGTTAGGAGGGAGGCGGCCTTTTGTTTGACCGCTGTCGGGAGGTGGGTGTCGGCCTGCGCCAGGTCCTGGATGTGTTTCAATTTGAGCTTCATGGATGACGACTTTTTTTCAAATTTTTGAAGATACTTTTCCTGTTTTGCGGGATTTCCAATATTGAGGAAAAAATCTTTTTCATACCGTCTGTGCTGGAGCATCTCCACTTTGACGGAAAGGGCCTTTTGGGCATAGGGGATATCCTCCTCAATCATTTTTTCGATGGTGCTGTTGCTCCCGGATATGCCCCAGTACCCTATCCCGCCCACAAGGGCCGTCAATAGAAACACCAGGCCGAAGCCTACCCACATTTTTTTAGAAATGGTCATTTTTGTCTCCTCAAATGATAGTTTTTCCCTCCCATAAAAGACCTCCAACATCCCTTAGGATGTCTAATTTGCTCAACAGTGAATCACTCGGCAGCATTTCTATATTGGGTATTTGGGTATAATGGATCAGATCTATAGAAAAAAATTCGTATGCATCCAGTACAGCAACTTCTGTACCAAAAAAAGGAAATGAGCAGAGAGTCCAGGATTATGAAGGAAATAAACTGAAATATTAGAAAAAAAGGCACTGGTCGGGGTGGGTAACTCGAGGAGTTCAGCAGGTGTACCCTGGAAAAGGTGTCAAGAAATTGACATGAGGGAAGGGGATATGTCGCCGGAGAAACGGCAAGTTTAATGCATAGTGGGACTAACAACGATAGGGGCTGTTATGCCGCAGAACCCCCTCTGTAATCGGCGATGGCCTCACGAAGGGCCTGTATGACCAGCAGGACACAGGGCTCTTTGTCCCCGGGCAGACCTTGGAGGTCCTCTGCCAGCTCTTTCAAAGAGACCTGCACGGCGTCCTCCGGGGTCATGCCTTTAATCATCTCCGTCACCAAGGATCCGGCCCCTATGGCGGCCCAGCATCCAAAGGTCTTGAATCGGGCCTCTATAATACGCCCCTCAGCCACTTGGATGAAGAGGGTCATTTTGTCGCCGCACTCAGGTCCTGTCACTTCCCCGATGCCGTGTGCCCCTGGCAACTCACCCATGTTGCGGGGGCGAACCATGTGATCCTTGAAGGGATGTCTCAACAAAGCGCTTACAGGATCCCTTGATGAGGCTAATCGGGTTCAAACCCTTTGTAAACTTCGCGCTGGATGACCAACTTCATGATTTCGTTGGTGCCCACCGCCACCATGCCCACGCGCAGGTCCCGGAAGTGACGTTCGATCTCGGTCTTGGTGGTGGCACCGATCCCGCCCATCACCTGCAGGGCCTCATTGGCGACCCAGAAAGCGTTTTCTGCAGCCAGCACTTTGGCCATGGCCGCCTCTTTGGTTACATCTCGTCCCGCGTCCATCATTCGGGCCGCCTTGATCCTCATGAGCCTGGCCGACTCGATCCGGGTGGCCATTTCAGCTACTTTAAAGCTTACGGCCTCAAAGCCGCGGATGGGACGATGAAAGGCCTCCCGTTCCATGGAATAGCGGGCCGAGATCTCAAAACAGGTCCGGGCTCCACCGATCAAAGAGGCGGCCACGATGATCCGCTCGCTGTTGAGCATGTCCATGAGCATGGGAAAGCCCTTGTTTTCCTCTCCGATCAGGTTGGCTTCGGGCACTGTGACATCATTAAAAACAAGCTCCGATACGATCCTCAAACCGCGCCAGCCCATGGTGTCAAACTCCTCCAGGGCCACGATATTGGGGTCCCCTGTGTCCACGACAAAGAGGCTCATCCCCTGACTTGGGTGCACCTCCGGATTGGTGATAGCAAAGACCAGCAGGAGGTGGGCCACGGCCCCGCTGGCCTGAAAACGTTTTTCTCCATTCAGAATATAGTGGTCCCCCTCTTTAACGGCCCTGCTCTTAAGACGCGCCGCATCAGAACCCGCTGTGGGTTCTGTGATGGCCTCGGCCACAATGGTCTCTCCCTTGAATATCCCCGGCAGATATTTCCTTTTCTGTTCCTCACTGCCATATCGGTGGATGAGATAGGCGCAGTGATGAGGCACGCTTCGCGCGCAGGAAAGACTGTAGGACTGGGCTCCTGCCTCCTCATTGACCAAGGCCTCGTGGATCATGTCCTTTCCGCCCCCGCCGTATTCCGATGGAAAACGGACCCCGATATAGTGTCTGTCTCCCATTTTTTTCAACATCTCAAAGGGATATTTGTTTTCCCGGTCCATGGCAAGGACGCAAGGGGGCGCCTCTTTCCTAAAAAAGTCCTCAGCCTCCTTTTGGTATGCCAGCTCTTCGTCGGTGTAAAAAATGGATTCCATAGATCACCTTTTATGCAGGCCCTGCTGCAGTTGAAGCAGGGCGGTTATCCTTAATGCCGTTGCAATTGAGATCCAGATTGTGAACAATCTACCTTACCACCCCTATCCTTGTGAAGTCTTTTTTTGATCTCTTCCCCCCTCCCAGCCGTCCCTTGAATTTGGAGCGGTTCCTGGTATAATATTTTTATATTAAACACCCCTTCAGGAAGCCCGTGTGCAGACGCCGTTGTCCTGAGGGGGCCTTTTGATTTAAGAACCTTTGGAGGTCTTCTTCATGGCCAAGCCGACCTATGAAACCCTTAAACAGCGTGTGAAATGGCTGGAGCAAGACCTGGATCGATTTAGGAGTACAGAAAGACTTGGAATGGGTCGGGATATCTCCCAAATCCTGGACATGGCCCCTTACGGACTGTTTATGATCGATCTAACCGGAAAAATCCTGGCCGCAAACAAGAGCGGTGCAAAGAGACTGGGAAAAACCGTGCAAGAGATTATAGGGACCACTCTGCGTGAATATTTCCCTCCCCACGTCTCTGAGAACAGACGCCTTAAAGGGATTGAAGCCGTCAAATGGGGTAAACCGGTAAGCTTTGAGGACCACTTTGAAGGGCGATGGTACCACAACACCATCCTGCCCCTTTTTGATGACAAGGGTACGGTAAAGGGGCTGGGCATCTTAGGCTCGGACGTAACCGCGTTCAGGCTCGCAGAGGAGGCGTTGCGGGAGAGTGAGGAGAAGTATCGTAACCTCATTGAAAGCCTTCAAGAGGGTATTTGGGTGATTGATGAGGGAGGCAAGACGGTCTTTGTCAATGCTCCCATGGCGGAAATGCTGGGGTACACCAGGGCGGAGATGCTGGGGAGACACCTTTTTGAATTTATGGATGAAGAAAACGTGGAGAGGGCCAAGGAAAATCTGAAGCGAGGTGAAGAGGGACTCAAGGAACAGTATGATTTTGAATTCATTCGAAAGGATGGTTCAAAGATCTATACCATTTTAGAGACGAGCCCCCTCATGGACAAGGACGGGAATTATCAAGGGGCCATTGCCGGTGTTGTAAATGTCACCGAGCGTAAGCAGACGGAGGAGGCGTTGCGAAAAGAAAGGGATGTGGCTCAAAAATACCTTGATACCGCCGGTTCTTTGATCATGGTCCTCAGCGCCAGCGGAGACATGGCCCTTATGAACAGGATGGGATGCAAAATCCTGGGATACGAGGAAGAGCAACTGCTGGGCAAGAACTTTGTGGATCATTCCGTCCCGCATAAGTTTAGAAGTGAAATCAGGAGAAAGTTTCAGGGATTGGCGAATGCACAAATTGAGGAGTTGGATTACGAAAACCCGGTTTTGACCAGGGACGGACAGGAAAGGACCATCTTATGGCGAAACAGGCTCCTATACGACGAGACAGGGGCCTATACAGGCACCATTTCCTCGGGGGTGGACATTACAGAGCGCAAGCGGGCGGAAGAGGCATTGAAAGAGAGTGAGGAAAAATATCGAGAGATGGTGGAGAATATAAACGATGCCATCTATGCCACCGATGAAAAAGGCCGCATAACCTACATAAGCCCACAGATCGAGTCCGGTTCAGGCTTCCATAAAGAGGATCTCGTGGGCAAACCCTTTTCCGAGTTCATCCATCCCGAGGACCTGCCATGGATCATGGAACAGCTCCAGGAAAGGCTTGCAGGTGTTATGGATCCCAGTGAATATCGGCTGGTGGCGAAGACCGGAGAAGTGCGGTGGGTGAGATCTTCAAGCCGTCCCATCTACAAGGAGGATCGTGTTATCGGGCTGAGGGGGGTGCTCACAGACATTATCGAGAAAAAGCGGCTCGAGGCCCAACTCATGCAGGCCCAAAAGATGGAGGCGGTCGGGACCCTTGCCGGCGGTATTGCCCACGATTTCAATAATCTTCTTATGGGCATCCAGGGAAACGCCTCCTTGATGCTTCTGGAGGTTGACTCTCGCCATCCCTATTATGAGAATCTCAAAAATATTGAGCGCTATGTTCAAAGCGGTGCGGAACTGACCAAACAACTCCTGGCCTTCGGCCGGGGCGGGAGGTATGAGGCCAAGCCGACTCAAATAAACGAAATGATTCAAGAAAGTGCCGGGATGTTCGGCGGGCCAAGAAGGACCTGAAGATCCACAGAAAACTGCAGCAGGACCTTTGGCCGGCGGAAGTGGATCGGGGTCAGATAGAGCAGATGCTCCTGAACCTCTACGTGAATGCCTGGCAGGCTATGCCCGGGGGCGGACAGCTCTTTCTTCAAACAGAGAATGTGGTTCTTGACGAGGACTATGTCAGGCCCTTTGGTGTGAGACATGGAAAATACGTTAAGATCTCTGTTACGGACACGGGTGTGGGCATGGACGAGCAAACGCAGCAGAGAATCTTTGATCCTTTCTTTACCACAAAAGAAATGGGAAGGGGTACGGGACTGGGCCTGGCTTCCGTATATGGGATTGTTAAAAACCATGGCGGGTTCATTAATGTTTACAGCGAAAAGGGGGAGGGAACCACGTTCAACATTTATCTACCCTCTTGTGAAAAGGAAATCGAGGAACCAAAGGTGGGAGACGAAAGGATTCATAAAGGACGTGAGACCGTCCTTTTCGTGGACGATGAAGCCATGGTGATTGATGTGGCCAAACAGCTATTGGAAAGGCTGGGATACACGGCCATGGTTGCGAGCAGTGGGAGAGAGGCCCTGGATATATACGAGAAAAATAGGGACAGCATTGATTTGGTGATCCTGGATATGATTATGCCCTCTATGAGCGGGGGAGATGTCTATGATCACTTAAAGGCGTTGAACCCGTCCGTAAAAGTCCTGCTGGCGAGTGGGTATAGCATTAACGGACAGGCCCAGGCCATCTTGGAGCGGGGGTGTGACGCCTTTATACAAAAGCCCTTCAAGATCATGGAGCTTTCCCAAAAGATCAGGACGGTGTTGGATAAAAATTAGCAGTTTCCGGATAGAATTTCTGTTAATATCCTTTCAGGAACTGAACTTAGGGAAGGCATTTAAAGCAAATTGCTTATGAGAAGAGGTAAGCCATGGGAAATGACCAGCCTATATCCCGCAGGGAAGCGCTCCGGCGAATGGCCCGCATTTCCAGCGGTGTAGCCTTTGCCGGGCTCGCCCCCGTTACACTCCCATCCTGGGCCGGCCAGGAATCAGAGAAGTTCCTCATTAAAGGTGTCGGCCGTGAGGAGAACTACTCCCTCAAGACCCTAATCCAGAAGGTATTTGATTCGGCCGGGGGCCTTCAAAGGTTTATCTCCAAGGGCGATGTGGTGGTTATTAAACCCAACATCTCCTGGGCCAGAGCCCCGGAGCTGGCCGCTACCACGAACCCGGAGGTCCTCCGGGCGCTCATTGAACTATGCCAGGAGGGGGGCGCCAAGAAGGTACGCATCGCCGATCACACCATCCATGACGCCAGACGATGCTTCGCCATTACCGGCGTGGGCAGCGTCGCAAAGAAAACCGGGGCGGACCTGGTGTTTCCCCGGTCTTCTTTGATGAAAGACATGAAACTGCGGGGAAGCCGGCTGGACATCTGGCCGGTGTTTGTTCCGCTCGTGGAGGCGGATAAGGTGATCAACCTCCCTGTGGCCAAGCACCACTCACTCAGTTCCCTTACCCTGGGCATGAAGAATTGGATCGGGGGGGTGGGCGGAAGCCGATGGTCCCTCCATCAGGACATCCACCAGAGCATTGTGGATCTGGCCCGGTTTTTTCGGCCCACCATCACCCTCATCGACGCCACACGGATCCTGGTCAGAAACGGTCCCTCCGGTGGAAGCCCATCCGATGTTGAGACCAAGAACACGCTGATTCTAACCGACGATCCTGTTGCAGGCGATGCGGAGGCGGCCAGACTTTTCAACCTGGACCCCAAAAAGATCGGCTTTATCCGCCTGGCAGAGAAGTGGAACCTGGGCACGGCGGATCCACTTGCCCTGGAAAGGAAACAGGTGGTCCTGTGAAGGGACATCACTTGATCTGGATTCGGCGGATCTCGCAGGCCTTTTTTCTGGGACTTTTCCTCTTTCTTTTGGTGGAGACCCGTCTTGCCCATGATGTCTACCAAGACTATTCCATGGCCGTTTCTACCGGGGAAGAGATCGTGCTGGAAAAACCCGTGGGTTTCTTCTTTGAACTGGATCCCTTGGTGTGGCTCAGCTCTTTGATCAGCGGCCATCAATGGAATGCAGGCGCGCTCTGGGCCGTCCTTGTGCTGGTTCTTACCCTGTTTCTGGGGAGGGTCTTTTGCGGATTCATATGCCCTCTTGGGACCATGCATCACCTCGCAGGGGCCCTCCGGCCCGCCCTTAAAGGGAGTGAACGAATCAAGGCCAACAAAAAGGCCCCGAGCCAAAAGGTGAAGTATTTTATTCTTATAGCCGCCGTGGTATCCGCTTTGTTGGGGCTTAACTGGGTGGGCCTTTTCGATCCCATGGCCTTCCTTTTTCGCGGCATGGCCCTGGCGATTTTGCCGGGTATAGGGGACGCCCTCCGTGAGGTATTCCACGCCATGGCCCAAAGTGACGTAAAGATCTTCAACCTCCTCAGCTATGGTGCCGAGGTTCTGGTGGCCCCCGTGTTCGGCTATGAGGGTAAGGCCTATCAGACCGCCTGGTTCATGGGCATATTGTTCCTGGTGGTGCTTTTCCTAAACCGGATCCGGCCCAGGTTCTGGTGCCGGACCCTGTGCCCTCTTGGGGCGCTTCTGGGCGTTTGCTCCCGCTTCAGCATACTGCGGCTGGAAAAAGATGCGGACAAATGCACGGAATGCAAAGGGTGTCAAAAAACATGCCAGGGGGCGGCTTCTCCCATGCCGGGTAATTCCTGGGAGAGTGCAGAGTGTCTCATGTGTTTCAACTGCTTTGGGAACTGCCCGGAAGATGCCCTTTCCTTTCGCCTAGCCCTCCGGTGGCCGCCGGCTGCCAACCCAGGCCCCGACATGGGGCGCCGGGCCGTACTGGGGGGACTCCTGGCCGGCGTGAGCTTGCCCTTTCTGGCAAGGCTGGACGGCCGGATCCATAAGGCCACCGACCCCCGCCTTATCCGGCCTCCGGGCTCCCTGCCTGAGGAAGATTTCCTGACCCTGTGCCAGCGTTGCGGCCTGTGCATGAAGGTATGTCCCACCAACGTCATCAATCCCACCCTGGGTGAGGCAGGTATGGCCGGTTTTTGGACCCCCCGGTTGATCATGACCCAGGGCTACTGTGAATACACGTGCACCCTGTGCAGCCATGTTTGCCCCACAGGGGCTATTGCAAGAATCACGGCCCGGGAAAAGACTCAAAAGCCCATCAAGATTGGGTCCGCTTACGTGGACCGGGGCCGCTGTCTGCCCTGGTCCGGCAATGCACCGTGCATTGTGTGCGAGGAACACTGTCCCACATCACCCAAGGCCATCTATCTCAAAAAGGCCGGGGTCCCCGCACCCCAGGGAAAAACCCTCCAGGTTCAACTGCCCTATGTGGATCTGCGGCGCTGCGTGGGATGCGGTATCTGCGAGAACAAGTGTCCGGTGAGAGGAAAGCCCGCCATTCGCACCATTGCAGCCGGCGAGAGCCGGTCCCTCAAAAACCAGATCCTGCTGGGTGGGCCTTCCGCGTTCGGCTCCTGATAGGGGCCGGGGAAAGTATGGAACATGGACCTGTTGCACCAGTTTGTAACCATTCTGATTCCCCTCTTGATCATTATGGATCCCCTGGGGAACCTCCCCTTTTATCTGCTTTTTACCAGGGAGAACACACCCCAGGAAAGGGAACGCATGGCCGTTGTGGCCGCAACGGCGGCGGGGATCATCCTCGTGTTCTTTGGACTTACCGGTGACCTGGTCCTGCGTTTTTTCAATATCGGTCTGCCAGCCTTTCAACTGGCCGGGGGGTTTATTTTTTTCATCTACTCTTTGCAGATGCTCCGTCTTATACCCTCGGGTATCAAGAGCACCGATGAGGAAGAACAAGAAGGGGTGTCTAAAGAAAACGTGGCCCTGGTTCCTCTGGCAACGCCGCTCCTCGCCGGTCCCGGGGCCATTACCGCTGTGTTGGTATGGCAAAGGGAACCCGCTACGGCCATGGGCCTTCTGCTGCTGTTGATCGCCATTGTTGTCGCTTGTTTCATCGTTTATTCTGTTTTTCATTTTGGGGAAGTCATCCTCCGTTTGTTGGGAGTGGGGGGGATTCGAGTGGTTACCCGGCTGATGGGGTTGCTTCTTTCGGTGATCGCCGTGGAATTCATGGTGGAAGGATTCCAACAACTCCTTGGGTGAGTGGAGAGGCATCCGGATGAAGGGCGGCTTCCAGGCCGGGGCTATCCTGTAACTCTTTTTTGAGGCATGAAGATGCATGATCCATTTTTTTCCATTTATGCCCATGGCTTCCTTCGGACCGCGGTGGGTATCCCCTTCCTGAGAGTGGCGGACCCCGCCTACAACGCAGAGCGCATCTTGGGTTTAGCCCGACGGGCATCGGAGATCCATGCCGGCGTCATCCTTTTCCCGGAACTGGGTGTCTCCGCCTATTCCAACGAGGATCTTTTCCACCAGGATGCCTTGCTGGAGGGGACCAAATCGGCCCTGGCCTCCCTGGTCGATGCAAGCCGCGATCTCTCACCCGTCCTGCTGGTGGGGGCACCCATCCGCTCCGAGGAAAAGCTCTTCAATTGTGCCGTGGTGATTTACAGGGGGAGAGTGCTCGGGATCGTGCCCAAGACATTCATTCCCAACTACAGGGAATTTTATGAGAAGCGCCAATTTACATCCGCCCGAGGTGCCTTCAAGGCGGAGACGCCTTTCTTGGATCAAAGGGTGCCTTTCGGAAACGATCTGATCTTCGAAGCAACCAATATAGAGGGTTTCACCTTCTTCGTGGAGATCTGTGAGGACCTCTGGTCACCCATACCTCCAAGCACATACGGGGCCTTGGCAGGAGCCACCATACTGGCCAACCTCTCGGCAAGTAACATAACGGTGGGTAAGACAGACTATCGCCGCCTTCTCTGTGCCGCTCAATCAGCCAAATGCATTTCCGCATACATGTACTCCGCTGCGGGGCCAGGGGAATCGACCACGGACCTGGCCTGGGATGGATATGCCGTGGTTTACGAAAATAATGATCTGGCGGCCGAGTCCAAGCGCTTTTCTGGAGAGGAGCAATTGGTGGTTGCGGATATTGATCTCGACCGGTTGATACAAGACCGTATGCGGATGACGAGTTTCAACGACACCGTTGGTGAATACCGCGAACGATGCAACAGGATGCGGCGGATTTCCTTTGAATTCGCCATTCCCAAGGGAGGAATGGATTTGACCCGCAAGGTGCCGCGCTTTCCCTACGTGCCCAGTGATCCCAGCGTATTGGACAAGCGTTGCTTCGAAATTTATAATATCCAGGTCCAGAGCCTTATGAAGCGGTTGACCGCCGCCGGAATCCATAAAGGGGTTATCGGCGTATCGGGTGGGCTCGATTCAACCCAGACGCTCATTGTAGCCGCTCGGACCATGGACCTCATGGGTTTGGATCGCTCCAATATCCTGGGGGTGACTATGCCGGGGTTCGCCACCAGTGCTACCACCAAAACCAATGCCCTGAGACTCATGAAGGCCCTGGGAGTCAGCCTGGATGAAATGGACATAAAACCTTCTTGTATGCAAATGTTTCGTGATATTGATCATCCCTATGCACGGGGCGAGGCCTGCTATGACATCACCTTTGAAAATGTCCAGGCAGGCGAGAGAACGTCGCATCTTTTTCGACTGGCAAACCTCCACAAGGCCATCGTTTTGGGGACCGGGGATCTCAGTGAACTGGCCTTGGGTTGGACGACTTACGGGGTGGGGGATCACATGTCGCATTACAATGTCAATGCCTCCGTACCGAAGACCCTGATTCAGCATTTGATCCGCTGGATTAGAAAAGGGCGGTTTTTCGACTCCGAGACCAACGCCGTTCTTCAGGCTATTCTTGAGACTGAAATATCTCCCGAATTGGTGCCGGGTGAAGATGAGTGCGGTGACAGCCCCTCACAGAAGACAGAGTCCATTATCGGGCCCTATGAACTGCATGATTTTTACCTGTATTATGTTTCTCGCTTCGGCTTCAGACCGAGCAAGGTGGGCTATCTGGCCTATCATGCATGGCACGACGGAACCAAGGGCTTCTGGCCGGAGTTTTTCCCCGAGGACAAAAGAAACGAATATGATCTCTCCTCAATCAAACACTGGCTGGAGGTTTTTCTCTACCGGTTTTTCAAAATCAGCCAATTTAAACGCTCCGCACTGCCCAATGCCCCCAAGGTGGGATCAGGGGGTTCATTGTCACCGCGCAGTGATTGGCGGGCCCCCAGTGATTCAGAAGTGACGGCCTGGCTCCATGAACTGAGCCAGAACATGCCCGGGTAATTGCCCATTTCGACGGGGTCGTCCCGGCATTCACCGCCAGACCCGCTTTCACCCTGCGAGGGATTGATCATAAAGGGGGTCATATAGCCGTGGTGCTTGAGCGTTTCCATGACTTCATGATCATGTATCTCCTCCATGTGATTTTCCCCTCAGCTCCTTTCAGGGTGTCCGATTCAAGGGGCGTAACGGGCCGTGTAATTCTTCACTCCCATCTTCCTAGCCGTATTCTTGGAGCTCATATAGCGGACCTTGCCGAACACCGCTCTTTCCGGGCCCCAGCCCCTGTCGTATCTTCCCAGGGTCCAGAAGATGCCGCTGTAGGAGTTCGGATCCCTTCCGTCCAGGGCGTATTTGTTGTTCAGCTCGATCATCACCTCTAGGGCGTCCCTGGGTGAGGGGGTCCACTGGAGGATCTTCTTCCCCCAGAGCATCCGCAAGTAACCGTGTATTCTGCCTTCTCTTACAAGCTGCATCTGGGCGGCGTTCCACAGGGGGTCATGGGTGGCGCCCTGTTCAAATTGATCCATAGAGTAAATATATTCCCTCTCGTCCATTTCATGGGTAGAGAGGGTCTCGATGGCCCATTCAGGAAGGGATTCGTATTGATCATAGTCGTCTCTTAGGTGACACATGTTGAACCCCAGCTCCCTCCAGGTGACGAGCTCGTCCAGAAAGGCTTCCGCCCCTTGGCTCATCCCCCACCATCCCTCGCGTTTTCCCGAGGCCTTCAACCCCAGCCTGTCAAAAAACCATGATTCCCTTTCCACGATCCCCTGGAAGATTTCATGCGCGGAGATATGACCAAAATGCAGATAGGGGGATAGGCCGCTTGTGCCTTCCATCTCGGGCTGGTTTCGTGTTTCTGGATACAGGACCAGGCCCTTGTCCAGGAAATCCTTCATCCTTTTGAGGCCTTCTTCCCTTCCCCCCTTAAAAGACCCGCCGCCCACCGTGTGATCCAGAGGGAGGGAAGAAAGGTCCTTGGAAAAACTTAAAAGCCTTTTTTTCGATAAGGGAGGCCAGCGGGTCAGCACCTTTTTGGTCAAAGATGGGACCGATAAATCGGGCATATGGCCCACGGGGTCCTCCAGGGGAATATCATGAAGATGGGTGGGAAGCGCCTTCTGTAAGAAGCGCCTGAAGGAGTAGGCGGTCTTGAATTCTTTTCCCCCTGCAGCCATGGGAAGCAGACCGTTTGAGTCCACGACCTCCAGGGGGGCCTTGATCTTTTGCGATGCCGCCTTGATCATCTTCGGGATAAAGAAGCTGGGAAAATCATCGGTGACAATGATACAGGCCTTTTGAGAGAGGGTGGTCAGGAGCCCCTTACCGACACCTCCCCAGGGCTCGAGATAGGGATAGTAGAAGACCGCTGGCCTTTGGAGATGAGAGGCATTGTCCACCATGCCCTCTATGATGAAACGGTGGAGGCGGTCGTTGGCCCATGGGTATCCGCGGCGCAGGGCCTCCAGTATGATCAGAGGCCTTTTGAGTTCACCACACCATTCCACGGCCCTCTGGAGACTCAAGTTATACCCGCTCCTTCTGAAGGCAGTCATCCAATAAAGGACGTAATCACCCTCTCGGTTCAATCTTGATTTATGGGCCTTCTTTATCCTTACTGAGGGGACAGGAAGGGGGTTCTGCATCAAGGCTCAGAGCTCCTCGTAGTAGGACTCACTCACCCCTTTAAGGAGGAGAAAAGATTCTGCCTCCACACAGAGGACGGCCGTGTCATCCTTGTCTAATAGCTCCTTGAGATGGGGATTTTTTTCAAGCAGAACAAGGCCGATTTCTTGCTGCTTTTCCCTGTTTACAATCTCCCGGGCACGGCCTGAAACCGTGAGGGCCCATGCCCGGTTCCGGTCAGGGGCCTTGTCATCCTCCCTGGAATCGATGAGGAGGCTGACATTCGGATTGTCTATGAGATTCCTGAACTTGCTGGTTTCTCTGGAGGTGACCATGTAAAACTCCTTGCCCTCGGAATCCGTGGTATAGGCCATAAGGCTGCAGCGGGGCTTGTTATGGGAGACCGTCGCGAGAACACAAATAGCTTTTTCCCTTGCGCGTTGCTTCATCTGATCCAGCATGTCAAAAGACCTCTCAAAAAAAGTGGGATAAAATCTATTCCTTTCAAACTCTATAGATACCATACTTGCCGCAGGATGAAAAACGAAATAGGCGTTGCCCAACAGGTGGGGAAGCTGTTATAAGTCAGGCAGGCAGTTTTGCTGGCTGTGTGCGGGCCAACCGTGAAAGGGGAGTGAACCCCATTATTGCAAAAGCATTCAGTTCCTAGACGTATAAATGCAGTAAAAACAGAAACTTATGTCATTTTATATCCAGGGTCTGGATAC
>CAZNLL010000103.1:0-14609 GCA_964573885.1 uncultured Desulfobacteraceae bacterium
TGGGTGGGAAGTGTTGCTTGGTGTTCACATAGCATGCCTTCAGCACCTTTTCCAGGACAAGGTGTCCAACAAAGAGACACCAGTCAAACTTTTTGGCTTTAAAAAGCGACTCTGCCACTTCTAAATCGTGGCGAGCGGAATTGAGCCAGTATGATGTTTGCTCTTTGATACCCATTACCTGATGTCTATGTCTGTTTTGGAGAAGCCCGCTCCTTTAAAAAGGAGAGGTTCACCGGAATGTTTCGACAGGGCGTAGGAACAACAGTCCCCAATATTGAGTCCGGCAGGATGCCGTCCTTTTCCAAAGGCCCGCCATGCATGCCTGGCCAGTTCGACCTGGGCCTCGTCCAAAGCGACAGGCTCCATGCCTGCCCGATGTATCAAAAGATCCAGCTCCCGGCCGCCGGCATCCCCCTTTTTGGCTTCGATGACGATCCCGGCCTCCAGGATTGAAAAAACGCTGACCAATCGTCTCGGATCTTTGGCAATGGCGTGGGCAAAGGCCTCGGCTTCGGGTTCGCCCAGGAGTATGGCAATCAAAGCGGAGGAATCGATTACCATGGCTCATTAACCCCTACCTGATTGTAGCCCAAGATGTCATCCGGTGACCGTTCATCCCTATCCGGAATGGCACTGCAACGGTGGGATATCTTTCGTATTTCTTCGGCTATATCGGGATATTTCCTGCGGCCCCGGAGCCGTTCCATCTGGTTTTCCAGGGCATGCAGGATGACCTGGGTGATGTTCTCACCGCTCATGGCTGAAATTTCCCTGGCAAGCTGTTCCACCCGTGGATTTCTGATACTCAAGGCCATTGTGCTCCCCTAAAGGCGTAATGAAAATATAAAAAAATATATATTCAGCACATATTTCTGTCAAGGTATATTCTGTGTACAAGGATATTCATTTCTTTACTTACTTCCGCGGCCGGTCTTGAGGGCCCGGAAAAGGAGGTAGGGGCAAAACAGGGCCATCCCATAGAGAAAGGGGCGGAGGGGGATGGCGTACCTGGGAAAAGGGGCCCCGGCCATATGGACCAGGGTGTAATAGATCAGGAGAAGGGAAGTCGCCCTGATCAGAAAAATCGCGTTCTGAGTGAATTCCAGCTTAAAGAGGGGAAACCAGGCCAGGATACATCCTGTTGCAGCCAGGATCACCAAGGGCCAGTGAAGGGAAAACATCAGAAAGTGAGCGCCCTGGAAAAGGGGGTTGGTAAAATAGGGTGAGCTTGATACGGGATAGATAAAGATATCCCCCAGGATTCCCTGTACATTATCCCAGGACCAAAAAGCGACCGGTTTGCCGAGGAAAAACCATTTTATATGCCTCACGGGTTCCTGGGAGAAGCGTCTCGCCATTTCTTCAAGCACCGAAGAGAGATCCTTTCCGATCTCCCGGGACCTGGGGTCGGCCAGGTAGGGGTACCCGTGGGTTTTCCACTTTTGATCAAAGGTGAAGTCAGGATAAAGCCCGTGATGGAGGAAGTTGATCATAAGCCTTTGGTCCGTGGGGGTCTTCAAAGTGATCATGTTCCGGATGATCCACGGCGAAATGATGAGGGCAAAGCCGAGGACCAGGAGGGCAAAAACACGCCTCCCCCTTTTCCAACCGAATTGAGAGACCATGAGGGGGGCCAGGCAGGGCAAAAAGTACTGCAGGGCCGGCCTGACCAGGCTCGCCATGCCCAGGACCAGGCCCGTGAACAGGCTGAACCAGGGGGTGGGTCTGCGCGCAAAAAGGCTGAGAAGCCAGAAAAAGGCCACCAGGAGAAAGGTGAACAGGGTCTCGGTGAGCAGGAAGCTGGGGGCCACAATGAGATGAGGGCTCAGAGCCGCCAAGAAGGAGGCGGCTACAGCCAAGGGCAGGGGCAGGAAGCCCCGAAAAAAGAGAAAGCTGACGATCAGGGTGAGAGTACTGAGGCCGGCCTGAAAAACCTGGATGTTCTCCAGGATGTCCTGTGTAGGGAGGCCGGGGACAAAGGGGGTCAAAAAAAGGGGGTAACCGGGGGGTCGTGCCGCGTCAGGGGTCACCGGGTCGTCAAGGTCCCGGGGGTGGCCCGGTTCACGGGAATAGGTATGCTTGTGGCGGAGGTTATAGGCATACATATAGTACTGGCCCGCATCCGCCCTCAGGGGCGCCACCACCGTTGTATGGCGGACCGATTCAACCCTCAAATAAAGGCCGCCCAAAAAGATGACCGTTAGGAGAAATAAGACAATGGCCTTGCCCTTTTTACCCATGTTCCGGATGTTGATCCTTCCCTTTTTAAATGGAGTCGCGTCAAGACCGGTGGAGGAAAAGAAGTACAGATCCTAAGGAAAAAGATTGTATTTAAGAATGCAATAAACCGCCTTAAGACCGTCCTTCCAGTTGACCTTTTTGCCCTCCTCATAGGAACGGCCGTAATAGGATATGCCCACCTCGTAAACACGGGCCTTGCGCTTGGCGACCTTGGCCGTGATCTCGGGTTCAATGCCGAATCGTTTTTGCTCGATTTGGATGTCCTTGAGGATTTCTGTGCGAAAGAGCTTGAAACAGGTCTCCATATCGGTCAGGTTGAGGTTGGTGAACATATTGGAGAGGATGGTGAGGATCTTGTTGCCCACGTAATGCCAGAAAAGATGGACCCTGTGGGGACCTTCACCCAGGAACCGGGATCCGTAAACCACATCCGCCTTTCCTTCCAGGATGGGCGCCATCAACTTGGGGTATTCCCTGGGATCATATTCAAGGTCCGCATCCTGGATGACCACAAGGTCCCCGGTCACATGTTGGAGCCCTGATTTTACCGCCGCCCCTTTGCCCAGGTTTTTTGAGTGGTACACGACCCGGTCCACCTGGTGGGCCACCTCGGTCTCGATGAGTTCCCTTGTCCCGTCCCCCGAGTGGTCATCCACAAGGATGATCTCCTTTTCGGTTACCGGACACGCCTTGACCTTGGCGATGAGCCGGGGAAGGACGTCCTTTTCATTGTAACAGGGAATGATGATGGAAAGTTTCATGGTCTCACGTCTTTTCCGCCGGTAAAGGCACTGGGGTTGATTGTCTGAGCCGATCGGCCATTTCCCGGAGCCTTTTCAGGGCAGGGCCTTTGACCAGTAATTCCGCCCGAGCCAAGTGCTTTTTCCAGTCCGGCCGGCCCAGGGCCCGGGCCAGGCCCGCTTCGGCCAAATGGATCTCCACCAAGGAGGAATTCCGGGGCAGGTGAAGGCATACCTGTTGGATGAGCCGATAGGCATCCCTTCCGAACTCCCCTGTTCCCCGACGAAGGCTGATAATGGAAAACCCTGTCAGCTCCGTCACGTGAAGAAGAGGATCCTGCCTGAGCCCGCGGTGGTCCCCCCTTTCTTCAAGGGGGAAAGGAGCCGGGAGAAAGGGGTAGGGGGAATGGGGGGTGAGCCGGTATTCCCTCCAGTGAAAGAGGATGAGTACGGGCACTTGAGGCCCCTTTGCCAGGGAAGGCGATTCAAAGGCCAGGGGCACCATGTAGGTCAGCGGGGATTCGCCCTTGGGGTACCGCAAGAACGCGGAAAAGGTGGGGCGGGGCTCCCAGCATCCATAAGGGGAAAGGGCGTCAAAGATCACGATGTCCCCAGGTCCATAGTGGGCAGTCAGGTACCGGGCCAGGCCCCGCCAGTCCGTCTTTTTCCTGAGGCCCTTGGAGGCCGAAAGGGCCACTGCCGATTGAAAGATAAAAAAGGCGGCCAGGAGCAGCAAAAGGACGCGCCCGGGTCGAGCGATCCTCCAGGTGCCGAGACCGTTCCAGAGTCCCTGAAAGGTGACCGCTGAGAGGATCAGAGTCAGGGGCAGCATATATAGGGCATAGGGGGGGCGAAAAGGCAAATGGGTTTTGGCCTGAAATATAAAGAGGTTTAGAATGCATGCGCCTGGAAGAAGGAGGGCGCTGATCCATGGGAGAAATCCCCTCTTTAAGAGTCCAGATGGCCGGAAAAGAAAGGGGAAGAGGCCTAGGAGGATCAAAAGGGGGAAGGTGAGGGGCTCGGTCTGGACCACAAAGGCCTGCCACAGGGGGGTGGGATCAAAGGCCTTTATCCCCGCCGTGAGGGTATTGGTGAGGGAAAAGGACGTGTCCGCATATCTTTGACCCCTGGAAAGGATCAGGCGAAATCCGGGGACATAGGCTGCAAGGGCCGCCAATAGCGCCAGACCGCCAAAGGCGATATTCCGCCCTTCGCCTTTAAGCGCCGTTCCTTCCCGGATGAGAAGAACCAGGCGCCAAATCATAAGGATGAGGAAAAGGACACTGACAACAACCAGGGGCGAAAGCCCGCGGGAGTAGAGAAAGGCGGTACTCACAAAGAAGAGCAGGACGGCTCTGCCATAAGACTTCTCCCGGGCCGAAAGCAGGTGATCCAGGCAGGCCAGCACCACCAAGAAAAGGAAGATGGCAATGGAATAGGGCCGGGCCTCCTGGGAAAAATAGAGATTGAAGGGGAGCATGGCCCCAATGGCACCGGTCACCATGGCCACGGGCCATGAACAGGTGCGGGCCACCAAGAGGGCGAGAAGGACCACCGACCCCGCTCCGAAAAGGGCGGCCGGGAGTCGAAGGGCGAATTCATTCTGGGAGAAGAGATACACGAAATGCCCGATCCAGTAGTCCAGGGGCGGCTGCTGTTGGGTTGCGGCATTATAAAGGATTTGGGCGCAGGACTGGGGGTAGTAGGAGACCTGCCTCAATTCATCCATCCAAAGGCTTTCAAAACCCAGGTGGTGGAGCCTGAGGCCGAGGGCGAAGGCCGCGAGAAGGAGCCCGGCAAAAACCTTGGATGATCGACTCATGCTGTTATCCCTCGGACGGGAAGTGGATCACTCCAGCAAGTCCAGTCCCCACTTTTTGACGGCCGCCATGCCTCCTTGAAGGTTATAGGAATCCCTCAGTCCCATCTCATCCAGGGTGATCTGGGCCTCATAGGAGCGTACCCCCGTGTTGCAGATGAGGACCAGTTTTTTGTCCCCGGGCACTTCCCTGATCCTGGTCCTAAGCTGGCCCTGGGGAATGCTTTTCCAACAGTGCGGATATTTCTGGATAAAGGGCTCTGCATTTCCCCACTCCCGGCAGTCCAAAAACAGGACGTTTCCCTTGTCCCGCTTCTCCCACAATTCAGAGAAGACGTCCGCATCAATGACCCGGTTTTTCCCGGCCAATAGGTTCTCAGCCGTGTTGCCCAGAGCGTTCAGGACATCCATGGCCGAGGAGAAAGGAGGTGAATAGGGCAGTTCCAGATTGCTCACATCGGCCGTAGTGATGCCGTACTTGAGGAGGGGAGCCACTGCACTGATCCGGGCCAAAACGCCTTCTCCCTTGCTGCCCAGGCCCTGTATGCCCAGGACCCGGGCCGAGCCCTTTTCCACCACCAGTTCCAGATACATGAGGTCCTTTTCGGGATAAAAGTGGGCCCGGTCGAACTGAACCACAAAGGCACTCAAGGCGTCCAATCCCTCCCTTTCGGCCGTCTCAATGCTCAATCCCGCACTGGCAACGGAGATTTCAAAGAGTTTGATGACAAAACTCCCTACGGCCCCTTCAAACTCGACGTTACCTCCGGCAAGATTGGACCCGATCACACGGCCCTGCCTGTTGGCCAGTGAACCCAAGGGCCAGTATCCCGGTTTTCCGGTGACCAGATTGGTGATCTCAACACAATCTCCCCCTGCGTAAATCTCTGGATCCGAGGTCTCCAGCTGTTTGTTGACTACAATACCGCCCCTGGGAGAGACCTCCAGACCCGCTTCTTTGGCAAGGTCCGAGTTGGGCGTGACCCCCACGGCCACCACCACCATATCGGCTCCCAGGGTCCGGCCCCCGGTGATGACCCGCTCCACCCGGGTGTTCCCTTCAAAGCGCTCAACCCCTTCATTGAGATAAAAGGTGATTTCGTTTTCCTCCAGGTGCTGCTGGGCCATCTTGGCCATGTTGGGGCTGATGATGCCGGGAAGAATCTGGTCGGTAATTTCTACAACAGTGGTTTCAATGCCCCACAGGTCTGCCAGGGATTCGGCGATTTCAAGGCCGATGGCCCCTGCTCCCACAATAACGGCCTTTTCCACCCGGCCTTCCGCGATTTCCTTTTTGATGGCCATGGCCTTGTTTAGATCAGATATGGCGTAGATGCCATCCAGGTCGGCCCCGGGCACATCCAGCTTCCTGGGCCGACTCCCTGTCCCCAGGACCAGTTGATCATAAGAAAGTTCCTCTTTTTGGCCGGTCTGGATGTGTTCTATGAGCACGCTTTTTTTTCCCCGGTCCAGGGATAGGGCCCGGGCCCCGGTGATGACATGGATCTCTTTGGTGTCTCTGAAGAAGTCCTCGTCTCTGAGCATATGGAAACTGGTTTCCCGGAGCTGATCCGCATCGCTCACATCTCCGGATATAAAATAGGGGATTCCGCATCCCCCATAGGAGATGCGGCTTTCCTGATCGATCATGATGACCTTTGAATCAGGTTCCAATCGCTTAAAGTGACAGGCGGCCTTAGGTCCCAGGGCTACCGCCCCTATGATAAGGATATTTTGTGGCATTATCAGGCTCCTTCTTGGACAAATTTTGGAATTTGGGTCCTATTTATAGGGCATAAGGAGAGCGGTTTTCAACGTTTTTGTCTTTCATGCAGCCATTTTCCGTGTTATCGTGATCGGATTCGCAGCCGGTTGCGGCAACTTCGGGCCCATGTCCGGGGTCCCACTGTTACGTAGGAGGAACAAGAGAGAGCCCCATGAGGGACTCAGAACTGTGGAGGACCACCATGGCGTTTTCAGCGAGAAGCACTATACCCATATTGTCCCTTGTGTCTTTAGTGGCGATTTTTCAGGTCTTGAACCCTAATCCGTCATGGGGCTCGGACAAGACCTTTAAAAATTCCTTGGGCATGGAGTTTGTTCTGATCCCTGCCGGATCATTCATGATGGGGAGTCCGCCCGATGAGCCTCACAGGGACAAAGACGAGGCCAGGCACAAGGTGACCATTACAAGGCCCTTTTACATCCAAACCACAGAAGTAACGGGCAAACAATGGCGTGCCTTGTCGGGATGGAAGCTTTTCGGCCGTCACAAGTCCACGGACAAACCGGTGGTAAAGGTGTCCTGGCACGACTGTATGCGTTTCATAGAGAAATTAAATGACCTCAATGAGGGTGTCTATCGTTTGCCTACCGAGGCCGAGTGGGAGTATGCATGCCGCGCCGGGAGCCAGGAGGCATACACCTGGGGGGAGACCATTGAATGCTCCAAGGCCATGTACGGGAACAATCGTCTGAAATCGGGGGTATGCACTGAGTTTAACGAGGCTCGAGGGCTGCCTGTGGACGGGCCGGCCCCGGTAAAGAGCTATGAGCCCAACCGTTGGGGCCTGTATGACATGCACGGTAATGTCTGGGAATGGTGTGCCGATTGGTATGGACCTTACCCCAAGCATCCGGTCTCCGACCCGAAGGGGCCGGAATCCGGGGAGGTGCGGGTCAGGCGGGGCGGAAGCTGGTTCCGATTTGGGTGGTATTGCCGTTCGGCCAACAGGAACTGGGGCCGGTTGGACAACCGCTATCAAACACTCGGGTTCAGGGTGGTCCGGGAGGCGCCCTAAAGGGAGACAGAGAAGAGGCATGTCATTGCATCTTGATCGGCTGAAATCCTTTCCAGGCAGAAAAGGCCCCCTTCTTCTCGTCATCATGGACGGCATGGGGATAGGGCCGAACGATGAGAGCAATGCCTTGTACCTGGCCAAAACCCCGGTCTTGGATCGGCTTTTTAAAGGGTCGCTCTACTGTGAGCTCCAGGCGCATGGCACGGCCGTGGGATTGCCTACGGATGAGGATATGGGCAACAGCGAGGTGGGTCACAATGCCCTGGGCGCGGGACGGGTCTTTGACCAGGGCGCCAGTCTGGTAAACAAGGCCATCGAGACGGGGCGGATATTCGAGACCCTCCTGTGGCAAGACATTGTAGGGAGGGCCCGGCGCGGGGGGACCATCCATTTCATGGGCCTTCTTTCAGACGGCAATGTACACAGCCATATTGATCATTTGAACCGGCTCATCGATAAATGCGCAGAGCTGGGGCTCCAGCGGGTCCGAGTCCATGCCCTCGTCGACGGTCGGGATGTGGGAGAGCGCTCCGCCCTGGACTATGTTGTCCCCACCGAGGAAAGGCTAAGGATCATTTCCGGGGAAAAGGGTCTTGATTACGCCGTGGCATCGGGGGGCGGGCGTATGCGGGTGACCATGGACCGCTACAATGCAGATTGGGGGATTGTCAAGAGGGGGTGGGACGCCCATGTGCTGGGAAAGGCCCGAACCTTTATCTCTGCAGAAGAGGCGGTGAGGACCTTCTATAAGGAAGATCCCACAGTGACCGACCAGTATATGGATGCCTTTGTGGTTGTGGATGCCCAGGGCAGGCCAAGGGGCCCCGTTGTGGATGGCGATGTGGTCATATGTTTTAATTTCAGGGGTGACCGGGCCATTGAGATATCCCGGGCCTTTACAGAAGAGCCCTTCTCGGAATTCGATCGGGGCACCCTTCCTGACATTCTCTATGCGGGGATGATGGAGTATGACGGGGATCTCCATGTGCCGCCCAAGTTTCTTGTGGCCCCTCCGGCCATTGACCGGACCGTGAGCGAATACCTGTGCGCCGAAAAGGTGAAAAGCTTCGCCCTTTCAGAGACCCAGAAATTCGGTCATGTCACTTACTTCTGGAACGGTAACCGTTCAGGTTATATTGATAAGTCCCTGGAGACCTACGTAGAGATCCCTTCCGACAGAATCGAATTCGACAAGGCCCCGAAGATGAAGGCCGGGAAGATAAAGGACAAGGCCCTGGAGTTGTTGGAGACCGGATCTTACAGGTTCGGCCGACTCAATTTCGCAAACGGAGACATGGTGGGTCATACCGGTGTCCTGGAGGCCGCGGTGGTGGCCGTAGAGACGGTGGATCAGTGCGTGGGAGAACTCCTGGATGGAATTGAGAAACTCCAGGGGATTGCCGTGGTGACTGCAGATCACGGCAACTCGGATCAGATGTTCACCCTTGACAAGGACGGCAACAGGGTGGTCAAAACGGCCCATACCCTGAACCCGGTCCCCTTTGCGATTTATGATCCCCAATACAAAGGGGAATATGTGATGGCAGGGTTGGAGAAGCGGGGCCTTTCCAATGTAGCAGCCACCCTTTTAAACCTGCTCGGCTACGAAAAGGTGGAAGATTACGATCCTTCCCTGATCACATTTAAGGGGTAGAGCCGTTCCTGTCCTTGGGGTGCCACCGGGGTTTCAGAGATCAAAGCGGTTATCCGGCTTTGTGAGGGCCCGGGCCACCTCCCTCATCTCCTCACTGGCCACGGATTCGAGCTTTTTCTTAACGACCCTTGAGTAGTATTCCCGCTCTGTCTTGGTCATCCGCTCCCCACGGAGCTTCATGAGAACCAAGTCCTTTTGCCGCGGAGCAAAAAGGATGCTCAAGTGACGGTCAAGTCTGGACAGGCCTTTATTCGAATCAGACATAAAGGACTCCATTCCGGATTCACCCCGTTGTCGGTGCGAACGAACTGGCTTCCTTGAGATATAACTTCACCCCGTTGTTGCAAACGCATGGAGCTCCTAGACATATAACTGGAGTAAAAACAGAAACTTATGTCATTTTATATCCAGGGTCTGGATATCACTATGGGTGAATTCCAGATTTAAAGCGTTAAAAGCGGCATTTGAAGTCATAGAAGGGGAAATGCCGAATCCTCAAGCGCCTTTTATGCAACTACGGGGTTCATTTCTCTCGATCATGGACTGAAATACCCGCGCTAAGGTCTTATGGATGGCTGGACGTCCTTCCCCAGCTTTCCTGACCTCTATACCTGCTTGAGCCGTTTGTTTCAAGCCTTTTTTGTATTTCTGAGTACAATTAGATGGTGGAGAAAGGAGGTCAAAAAAATGCAGAGGGCCGCTTACACCGGCTCCTCTGCAGGGTGTGATCTTTTTGTATATCTATCAGGCGCTTAAAAGGAGAAATTGAGGATAGGGAAAAAGGTGAGTGGCCCTCCCTTCCAGTTGAAGTTGAGTAAACCCAATTGGAGCCCGTAAAGATGATCCGTGGTGTTGACAAGGCCAAGGCCGAAACCGGAGAAACGGCTGCTGTAGTTGATCAGTCCAAATTGGACCCCTTTGAAGTCGCTGCATGAGTTGAAAAGCCCTGTCTGGAGGCCTACCCCGGAGCCGTTGGTCACGTTGATAAGGCCGTCTTGCCATCCAGAAAGATCCCCGCCTGTGAAGTTGATCAGGCCCCATTGAAACCCATTCATATTCCCCTTGGCGTGGTTTATGATGCCAAGGTCCAGTCCGCTCATATCTTGGTTGACACCGTAAATCAGGTTAAAACGAAAACCCCGGATAGAGACATCTTCGTCAAAGATCTGAACAGGGTTAATAATCGAAATCTGAACCGGCTGTGTAGAGGATTCAGCCGCTGCGCCGCCGCTGAAGCAGAAGATCCCCAAAGCCAATGCGATAAGACCAACTAAGCATCGTTTCTTCATTTTTTCTCCCCTGTTTGATTTTCTGTATGATTTCCGGAGGAGTATAGGTGAATCACCCCTATGTGTCAAGGTGAATCGCCTGAGAAAACCCTTTCTCCCCCGGCCCAAATGGGCTAGAGATAGGGGAAGCCTTTCCAGAAATCCTTGTCCCGGTATCGCCAATCCGTCTCAAATTTTTTGTCGTAATAGGAACCGAACCGTTCAAGCCAGCGCCACCATGTGGATTTTCCCTTTTCCCGCGCCTCCAGCACATCCTCCAGGTAGGTCGTGATTTCAGCCATTTTGTCTTTAGGTACATAGAGGGCTGCACCCTCCTTGTAGGACTTTACGGTGCTCTCAGGACTGAGTGCGTGGGCGGTCAGCATAACCGGGATGATTTTCTTGGCCTTGGCTATTTTTAGGAGTTCATAGCCGTCGACCCCCATGATATCCAGGATAGCGATATCAAAGTCCTTTGATTCCATGAGCCTTTTGGCGTCTTCAAAGTTGGAGGCCTTTGTAACGTCGCACATAGACAGAAGCTCTTCCAAGCTCTCCAGAACGTCTGGCTCATCATCTACAATAAGTACGCTTTTGCCGTCGACAAAATTTTTATCAGCCATAACCATGCCTCCCTCAACGTTAAAGTGTGTGAATGTATGCACTATAGCCTACACCTGGGGTTTATGCCATCCTTTTCTTTGGTCTTCTTGCGCCCTTCATCAACTTCATCCTGGATTTTCCGCATCCATTCCGGGACTTGTACCTCACCCTGGGGGTAGAGTCCCTTAACATAGGGTTTAATGTCAATAAGAGGGCTCCCATCGATTGCATCCATTCCGGTCACCTGTAACACATTTTCTTTTCGTGCCCAAAGCCGCACAACGGTCATGAGCACCGGATTGGGCCGGGCCGGGCTGCAGGTGCCGAAAATTCCTGTCAATGGATTTTCTTCTCTTCCCATGGGGTGTACGAGGGTCAAGGAGCGGCTCTGGTCAGGGACCTTGTGGGCCCAATACAAGACCACAAGATGGGAGTAGTCTTCAACGCCCCTTAAGAGATCAACGAGCTCTTCCTTAATCACGATTTCCGAGATTTCCCGGCGTACCCTGTGGATTTCCTCCCTGATCTTCTCCATGTCCCCTTGCATTTTGATATCATCTTCTTCGGCAGCCAGGAAGGGCTTGTGGATCTTGCTTCTTATGACTCCCACAGGCCGCAGTACCAGGGTTGGAGCGTTTTCACCCCCCATAGAGGATGCACTTTTCGGTGTTTTCATTTTCCTGCTCCATGTTTTTGGTTTCTCATCGTAGTTGGTGGGCAAAAAGACATCGGTCTTTATTGAAGCCAAGTAAACCCCGTTGTTTCAAACGCATAGAGCTCCCAGACATATAACTGCCTTAAGAAGAGGAACTTATGCTGTTTCACATCCAAGGTCTGGATATCACCATTGGTGAATTCCAAAATCAAGGCGTTAAAACTGGCATTTGAAGCCATAGAAGGCAAAATTCAGAATCCTTAATCGCCTTTTATGCAACAACGGGGTAAAGTAGAGCTCATCGCGAGCCCCATTGTCAAGGGACTGACCCCCTTGGGTTCGCAACAGCAACCTCATGGGCCTTTTGAGAGATAAAGAATATCTCCTTTGGACAACCGATAAACCGTGATATACAAGGACTTGATATCCAGAACGCTGGGTTGCTTTCAGGGTGTGGTAAAAGGAGGGGAGCATGGACAAGGGATCTATCACAGATGTACCGGGCGTCAAGGTGGGCCATGCCCAGGATTTAGACGGCGCCACGGGCTGTACAGTCATCGTTTTTGAGAACGGGGCTGCAGCAGGAGTGGACGTGCGGGGCGGTGCGCCCGGGACCCGCGAGACCGACTGCCTCAGGCCGGAAAATATTGTGGAAAAAATCCATGCCGTGTTTCTGGCAGGGGGAAGTTGCTTCGGTTTGGACTGTGCCGCAGGGATCATGCATTACTTGGAGGAGCACGACATTGGTTTTGAGACGGGAATTGCAAGGATTCCCATTGTGCCGGGGGCCATTCTCTTTGACCTCAACCTGGGGAATAAAAAGGCCCGTCCCGACTCAGAAATGGGTTACATCGCCTGTCAGAGGGCCTCAGGGGAGAACCACATGCAAGGTAATGTGGGGGCGGGCGCAGGGGCCACGGTGGGCAAGGTGGGGGGCCTCCCCACCATGATGAAAGGGGGCTTAGGAACGGCAAGCTGGGAGTCCGATGGTCTGGTTGTGGGTACCATGGTGGCTGTCAACTGCCTGGGTGATGTCCTGGACCCGGAGACAGGGAGAATCCTGGCAGGCACTTTGACCCAGGATTTCAGGAGGTTTGCAGACTCCGTAAAACTTTTATGCACCGCCCCCTGGTCACAAGCCGGATTTCCCACAAACACCACCATTGGGGTGGTTGCCACCAATGCCCGACTGACGAAGGCAATGGCGATCCGTGTGGCTGTCATGGCCCATGATGGCTATGCCCGGGCCATTCGGCCTGCACACACCCTGTCCGATGGAGACACGGTATTTTGTGTCTCCACCGGTGACATGGCGGCTGAAGTGAGCGCCTTGGGGGCGGTTGCGGCCCGGGTGACGGCTCAAGCCGTGGCGAACGGGATAAGGGAAGCGGAGGGTTTACATGGTATCCCCGCCCATCGGGACATAGGAAAGACCTATTTATAGGCGCTGAAATCAACCCCCCGCTGGCGCGCCCGCTCCTCGTACCAGGCCATTTCATCCCTGGGAGGAGGCACACATTCTTCCGGACGCTTTCTGACGAGCTGGACCGCCTCGGAAGGGCATGTGGAGATACAAAGTCCGCAGCCGATACACCTTTCGCGGATCACGATGAAGGCCTATAAGTAACGGAAACTAAATCACCTTCTTCAGGCCCGGGGACGCATGGCGGTTGGTGATCTGCCGATACAGGAGGGGCCGCCGGTAGGGAAAAAGGGGTTCTTCACCCCTCCATTTGGAAGTCTCCCTCAAATCCATCTCAGTGGTGATGATCTTTTCCCGGTAACCCGCACTGATCAGCTTTTCGCCCCGGGGATTGAAAACGGCGCTGTGGCCCGAAAAAGACGGACCCGGGCGGTTGGCGTAGATGACATAGACCTGATTGAAGATGGCCGCACCCGTAAGACGACGCCACATATAGGCCGCAGGAAAGGTGCGGGGCACGGCCGAGATGTTGACGATAATTCGTGCCCCCTTGAGTGTGAGCACACGCCAGACCTCGGAGAAGGCCGCATCAAAGCAGATGGTGGCCCCAACCTTTCCGAAAGGGGTGTCAAAGGGCTTCAGCTCCCTTCCCCGGACAAAGTTTTCGGTCCAGTGGACGTGGGTCTTGGTGTAGCTTTGGATGGAATCTTTATCGATGTAGGTGGCCATATTGTAGTAGCGGTCTCCCCATCGTTTCAGCTCACCGATGATCACCCGGGCCTTGACCTGTTGAACAAAGCGGTACAGGTCCTGTGATACGGATTTGGTGACGATTTTCATCTTGCGGTAAAGCAACCCTTCAGGGATTTCGTAGGAAGGGTGACCGTGAAGGATCAATTCCGGAAACACCACAAGATCAAAGCCCTTGTGATTCCAGATCACCTCTTTCATCCGCTTTAAATGGCCCTGAATGTCCTTGGAGCGGTAGTTTATCTGGGCAACACAGATCCTTTTCTTCTTTCCCTTCATAGAGTCACTCAGGCCGTGGTTAGGGGATTAAGAAGACAGGAAAGGGGGGATGTATCTTTCCCTGATGCGTTCTTCAATCTTCTGCAGGTAAGCGCGGGGGATATCCTGGCCATAGGCCGGGTCTCCGTAGCGATAAAGGCTCCCTTTATCTCTTCGGATGTTCTCGTCGACCAGGTCCGGATCGATACCTCGGCTTTGTCCTTCCGCCACACTCTGGATGATCCCATGGATCCCGGAGCCCGATTGCGCCGGATCCTTCACCCGGAAGGCCAGATAAGGTGGAACACCCAATTCCACGGCGGCCTGCCGGTGAACCCTCTTCCGGAGTCTGTCCATTTCTCCTTCCAGCTTAAGGCGGGGGGAGATGCGCATGGCC
>CAZNLL010000104.1:0-14386 GCA_964573885.1 uncultured Desulfobacteraceae bacterium
CTCACTGTCATCTCCAGACGGTGGCCCATTTCATCATCCACCAGGACCTTCCAAGGCCCGGCCCGGTCCGGGACAAAGGAAAATCGACCGTTACGATCCGTTCTGCCTGACTGAAAAAGGTTCTTTGCTCCAGGGGCCAGGATCTTGACCTTGGCATAGCTCATGGCCTCCCCAGGATCGTAAGAGGCCTTTACGGCAATCCCGCCCCTTTCCACGGTGCCGCGGACACCGTGGCCATAAAGAATGGAGGGTAGGATGAGCAGCAAAGGAAGGATTACAATAGGAATCAGCTTATATCTCATAGGAAGAGCCCTTTTTTTGTTTGAAATAGAAAAAGAGTAACAGGCCCAGACCAATGGTGCCCAACCCTGAGAGGGCGCAAAGGGGGCGGCTTTTCAGGGTGAAATAGATAATCCAGAGATTTCCCAGAATAAAAAGGACGGGGGTTACCGGATATCCCGGGGTCTTAAAAGGCCTAAGCCCGGTCGGGTTTTGGAACCTCAAGCGCATCATCCCCACCACGGTGACCATGGCGCAAAGGGAAAGGGTGAAGCCGATAAAGACGAGGAGGCTTTCAAAGGAGGCGGTGATCACCATGAAAACGGCTATGGCCGCCTGAAGAAAGATGGACCCCCCCGGAGTCCCCCTCTCCGGCCGGACCCTGCCCAGGGCGGAGAAGAACAGGCCGTCCCTGGACATGGCGTAGTAGACCCTGGGACCGGCCATGATCATGGCGCTGAGCACGGATAAAAGGCCCAGGGCGATGGCGCTGCTGACATAGCGGCCGGCCTGAAGGCCGAAGAGGGATGTGGCCGCCTTGGCCCCTACCTCCAGGACCCCTTTCATTTCATCGGGGGCAAGGGCATAGATATATACGCCGTTAAGGAGGAGGTAGAGGACCGTAACCACACCGGTTCCCACAACCAGGGCCAGGGGGATATTGCGCTGGGGCCTCTTGATTTCGCTCCCCACATAAGCGGCCGCGTTCCAGCCGCTATAGGCAAAGAAGACAAAGATCAGGGACACGGCAAACCTTTCCTGAAATAGAGAACTGGTATGCAGGCCTTGAGAGAAGTGTTCAAAGGAGCCCCGGCCCCAAGCCAAGGCGGCTGTGATAAACCCAAGGACAAGGGTTATCTTGAAGATTGTCAGCACGTTTTGCACCCGGGCTCCCATGGCCAGGCTGTGATAGTGGACCAGGGACAAGACAATGATGACGGCCACGGCCAACAAGGTTGAGGGGGAGAGGGACACCAAAGTGATGCCGCAAAGGGAAAAGGTGACCCCTCCACTCCCCAAGCCGGGAAAGGTGCGAAAGAAATAGGAGGCAAAGGCCATGGCCCCGGCCGCGATGGGTGCGGAGAAACCCACCACCAGGGAGATCCAGCCCGAAAGGAAACCGGCTCCCCTGCCGAAGCTCTTCCGCAAATAGGCATATTCCCCTCCTGCCCTTGGCAGGGCGGCCCCCAGTTCCCCGTAACAGAGGGCCCCGGCCAGGGCGAAGAGGCCTCCAAAAAACCAGCAGAGCAAGAGGTCCCTGGGATTGCCCAGTTCGGCCATGATAAAACCGGAGGTGGTGAATATGCCGGTTCCGATCATGTTGGCCACTACCAGGACGGTGGCGGAAAATAGGCCGAGTTCTCTTTTGAGGTTCAATGGAGGCCTTTCATCTTCGGGCATGCTGGGTTTTAAGTCACCGGGCGGGTGAATTGCTATATTAGAGAAAGGAGGTCATATCCTCACGGGCACTTTACAGCCCTAAAGTCTTACGAATAATATGAAGTCATAAAAAAAGCCAAGAATAGCTCCCGGGAGTCCATCGCCCTCATGCCTTCTTGGCTTCTTCCACTCGCCCTGAATTCAAAAAAAAACACTTATGAATGCACGCAATTTCTTATTGCGCGGTTAATCCTTGGATTAAGACGCATACACCGGACTCCAGCCCCTGTCAAGGGTAAAGCCCCCGCCTTTATGTCCTACCGTCGGCCTTTTGGGGAAAGGCCCCTTGACAAACAAGGGCTCGTCACGTAAAGAGAAAGTAAAATCACGATGGGCGGAAGGCCCATTGCTTTTAAGGTGTTTGTATTTTCGGGCCACGAAGGCCCTTTATCCCAGGAAGGGAAAGGGGCTTTTGTGGCCCTTTTATATCTATTCCACCCTGGAGTGATCACCCCCGGAGAAGAAACCATGAAGGAGGGAAAGTGTTGATCAAGAAAACCGTTGGATTGTCTCTCCTGATTCTTTGGGTTCTTTCTCCCATCTCTGCATGGGGTGAGAATGTGACCGTGAGGGATATGGCCGGGCGACAGGTGGTGGTGCCCTTGGATCCAGACCGGATCGTGTGCATCGGGCCCGGCACCTTACGCCTGATCGTGTATCTCCAGGCCGAGTCCAAGGTGATCGGCGTGGAAGCCATGGAAAAGATGAACCCCCGGGGACGTCCCTACTGGATCGCCCATCCGGAACTCTGGGGCCTACCTAGTTGCGGGCCGGGGGGGCCGGTCAGCATCAACATGAGACCGGATCTGGAGGCGGTGCTGAGCCTCAACCCGCAAGTGATCTTCATCACCTACATGGATGGTCCTCTGGCCGAGGAGGTGCAAGGGATCTTGAAGATCCCTGTAGTGGTTTTGAGCTACGGCGCCTTTGCCACCTTTGATAAGGCCGTGTACGAGGCCCTGCGTATCGCCGGAAGGATATTGAACCGGGTGGAACGGGCCCGTGAGGTGGTGGCCTACGTGGAATCCCTGCGACGAGACATGCACAGGCGGACCGCGGACATCCCCGGACACCGGAAACCCACGGTCTATGTGGGGGGCATCGGTTATCGGGGGAGCCACGGCATTGAAAGCACGGAACAGCATTACATCCCCTTTGAGTGGACTGGGGCGGTAAACGTGGCGAAACGGGTGAAGGCCGGCAGGGGCAGCCATGTCTTTGTCGGCAAGGAGACGCTTTTGAGTTTGAATCCGCATATCGTCTTTATCGACGGCGGCGGACTGAGCCTGGTGGCCCAAGATTACCGGAAAAGGGCCGTGTATTATAAGGCATTACAGGCCTTTTCCCACCGGAGGGTGTATACCCTGCTGCCCTTCAACTGGTATACCACCAACATTGACACGGCCCTGGCCGACGCCTATGCCATTGGGAAGATCCTTTACAAGGAACGTTTTAAAAACCTGGATCCGGAAAAGAGGGCCGATGAGATCTACACATTCTTGGTGGGAAAGCCCGTCTATGAAGAGATGAAAAAGGACTACGGCGCCGTGGGGGGAATCGCCCCTTTTCTTGAGTGAACGGCCACTCCGGGCAAAATCGTCCTTTAGTTGAGGTCATCTAAAAAACATTCCCACGGAGTCCCATATGAAGGCCAAAACCTCTTTTTTTGACAGCCGGGCCGAGGATTGGGAAAAGACCTGCTACCCCAGGGAGGTGCGGGCCCGTCTTCGTGATTTGATTCAGAAATTCGGGGTGGCCCCGGGGGAGCGGGTCCTAGACGTGGGCACGGGACCGGGGATCCTGATTCCCTATCTGCGTGCCCTGGTGGGGGAGGCCGGGCAGGTCTGTGCCCTGGACCTTTCTCTGGAAATGGTCCGCCAGGCCTGCGCGAAACCCCTCGGCCCCATGGATATGATTGTGCGGGCGGATGTCCATTCCATCCCCTTTACCCGCAACCTCTTCGACAGGGTGATCTGTTTTGCGGCCTTTCCCCATTTCGACCATCCGACACAGGCCCTCAGGGAGATGTCCCGGGTCCTGAGGCCCGGGGGCGTCCTGATCGTGGCCCACCTGATGAGCCGGGAGGAGCTCTCCAGACACCACGCCCTCCACGCCTCCGTGGCCCGTGACGCCCTCCCCACCCATTCCCGGATGAGAACCCTTTTCAGGGAGGCAGGGCTTTCATTGCCCGAAATCATGGACATGCCGGGACGGTATCTGGCCAAGGGCGTAAAGACCGACCGCTAGTTGTCCACATGGAAGCTCAAGGAGGCGTTATACCGGTAAGTATCGCATTCTTGGAGATCCGGGTAAGGGACCTGGTGCATGACGTTTATCATCCACTCCCCTTCATGGGCGAGGATGATTTGGGCCACACCGGTCTTGTCGGTCCTGACGCTATGTTCTGAGGAGTGCGGTCTTTTTGAAAGACCCGCCCAGGTAAAGTGGATCTCGGCATTGGCCAGGGGCTTTCCCTCAAAGAGGACCTTCACAGGCAAGGTTTGGCCCTTTTTCAATGCCAGGGGGTCCGTGAGAGCGAGGATCTCCAGGGGGTCTCCTGCCCGTTGCTCTGGAATCGGTCCTTTAACCCCTGCACGGACCATGGCTTTTGTGCGGATGTCGTAGCGGAAGCAGGAGAGCACTTCCTGAAGGCCCTTTTTGGAGCCGTGTTTGTAGCCCTCTGTGGTTTTGGTGAGAAATCCGGGCCGGACTCTGGCACACAGGGTGTATGGTCTCTCCTTGGGAGCTACGAATTCAAAGGTATTTGAATTCACCTGCCTTAAGGAGATCTTTTTGCCTTGCTCATTCACGGCATAAACCTCCTCTAAGTATCCCTCTTTGATCTCCTGCCCCTTTGGAAAGGAATGGCCCCAGCCGATTTCTACGCTTATCGGTTGTCCTTTATCAGGTTGACGATTGTCGATATTGAGCCACAGGCAATGGGCCGAGGCATTGGGGATGCCCAGCAGGAAAAGCAAGAGAAGTAGAAAAGAGAACCCTTTTTTGATCATCTTTCTCATCATAATCCTCCGTGGTGATATTGGTGCCAGGTTAAATTGGTTAAACACAGCTCACTGGTAAAGATAGCGAGATCTTTTCTTCGGCTGACCGCTTATTTCTTTCCCAGTCTTTCCTGGGCCATTTTCATGGCCGCCTCGTAGGGTTTGCCTTCCAGGAAGCGGCCGATAAGCAGGAGGCCCATGAATTTCTCCTTTTCTTTTGCAAGTTTTTCCGCCATGTCGCCCACAGTCCCTCGAAGGATGCGCTCCCGGTCCGGGTACCCGGCCCAAAAGACCACCGCACAAGGGGTGTCCCCGGGCAGGACCCGGCGGAGGCTCTCAAAAAGCTCTTGAGGCTTCCACAGGGCCATGTAGAGGATCATGGTAAAGGGAAATTGGGACAGGGCCTTCAAGGCCTGTCCATCCTTGCCGGCCCACCTCATAAGAGAGAAAGGAGAGGTCTGGATCACAAACCGCGTATCATAGGCGGGAATGGTGCTTTTGCCCAGGGCCGCCATGGCCGCGGCGTCACATCCCATCCCCGGAATGATGACCACGTCCCGGGGATCAAACTGTTCCGCGTACCAGTGACTGGGGCCGTAGAGACAGGGGTTGCCCGAGTCCAGAAGGCCCACGTCCTTGCCCTGGGCCAGCAGGCTCTTCACCAGTCCTACGCGTTCTTCGCGAATGCGGAAGCGCTCCTCTTTAAAGCGGGCCAGATCCGCCTCATCCAGTTTCCACATGCTCTTCCCCTCATAATCCCAAATGCCTGTCCACGGATCAAAAAGCACGGGCCGGCCCGCGACATATTCGGAAAAGAGCTTCACGTGATCCGGCGGTGCCATAAAGGCATCCATTTTCTGCATGGTTTCAAGGGCCTCAAGGGTGGCCGTAGCCGGACCGGCCGGTCCCGTGCCGATCACATAGAAATGACCCCGGCCCCAGGCCGCGGCCCCTGAAGGAGTCACGGCCCCTGCGGTGCCCATCACCAGGGCCGCGCACAGGATTATAAGGGGTCTCACTCGTCTTTTCATGCCTTGTTTCTCCTAGAACTTAAACCCGAGCTGCAAACCCCACACCTGCCGGGGCATGCTGTATCCCGCCTGTTCCTGATAATTGGCGCCGGCGATATTGCCGCAGTAGGCCTTGAGTTCATAATCCACCTGCCCGACTCTGAAGGTCTGCTCAAAGCCCAGGTCAAAGGTGACATAGCTGTCCAGTTCCGTTCCCTTCTGGGCATCACGGGAGTCCACATAACGGGAACTCAATTCCACCCAGCCGCCCTGCCAGGGCATGTAACGGGTCAGCAATTTGATCTTGTTTTTGGGTAAAAGGGCGGGGAGGTAATAGGTCCAGTCCTGTTCAAATCCTGTTTCCGTCACCTTGTGCTGCTGATGAACATAGGAGGCGGTGGCCCGGAAACGTTCGCCCAGCTTGATGGTGGCCTCAAGCTCGCCGCCGTAAAGCTTGACATGGTCAATATTGTAGAGGCAATTCGTGCCGAACCCGGTGCCTGGGGCGGTAATGCCGTTGTCATTGATAAAGTCGTGGATGTCATAATACCATCCCGCAACCCGCAGGGTGAGGAGCTTAAACTGCTTGATCATGCCCATTTCATATTCCCAGGCAGACTCGGGTCTAAGGGCCGGGTTGTCAGGGGACGCGCACCGCGCCCACCAGTAATAGTCTCAGGGGCAGGGAAGCCGGTATGACCGGCTCACCGCCGCATAAAGGGCCGTTTCAGGCGTGAGCTGGAAATCGGCCTTGAGACTGGGATACAGGCCATCGTCCTTCTCCGTTTTTCCCTCCACAGGCCAGCCCGTGCCGAACTGGCTGTAATAGGTGTTCATATCCACATGGTAGTAGCGGACCCCCGGAGTCAGGGTCCATCGGCTCCCCAGGGTGATCACATCCTGGGCATATGCGGATTGGACCTTGTAGATAATGGGGTTGTCGGGGGGGGCCCCCAGCTCCTGATATTCCATTCCCACCGTGAGGGTGTGCCGCCTGCCGAGGTGCACATCCCGGTATTCGGCAATGACCCCTTGGGTTTCATCGTTACTTTGTTCGTCGTTGATGAAGGCCCCGCCGCGATAAATGCTTGTCCACCTCCTCCCCATCTGGTTGAAGCCGTGGACCTTGACCGTCCCGGGGCCGAGGGGCATTTTAAAAATAGCGTCCAGGTAGGTGGTGTGCTTGGTCCACTGGGGAATAGGTGGACCGGGGGGCTGCCCGCCCCCGATGTGTCTGAGCCAGTCCGCATCCATGGTAAAGATGGGGTAGTCGGGATCATAATCCGGACGGGAGGGGTCATTGAGGACGGGGAAGCCATAGTTGACATTAGCGTATTTGGCCCCGAGAAAGAGCGTGGCCTCCTGGGGCAGATAAAAGGTCAGGTGCCCGTTATATGTGTTTGCCGTTTCAAAGTTGTTGCGCAGGTACCCGTCGGTCTCCTCTTTGGCGGCCGAGAAGTTGTATCCCACAAAATTCGCAAAGCCGCCGTTGACGGAACCCGATAGGGTGTAGGTGTCAAAATCGCCGTACGCCCCCTTAACGGCGATGTCGGGCTTGGGGTCATCCGTCTTTTTGCCCTTTTTGGTGATGATGTTGATCACACCCCCAATGGCAAAGGGGTGAAGCACCGAGTGCCCCCCGCGAATGATCTCGATCCGTTCCACGTCGTCAAGGTTCAGGGTGGACCAGTCCACGATATATCTCCCGTAGTGACCGGTCGCGTTCATGCGGCGGCCGTCGATTTCAATGACCATCCGGCCCTCATTAAGGCCCCGTATAGAGACCTCGTCCCCGGGACTAGCCATAAGCGGATTGATGCGCTGTACATCAATGCCCCCGATCTCCCTGAGCACGTCCGTCAAGGTGCGAACGCCACCGGGCTTCTTGAATTCATCCATGCGGATGATGGTCTTTTCCGTGGTAATTTCCACCCCGGGCTGGGGTGCCATGACGGTGATTTTGCCCAGGTCGACCGGTTCGGACTCTTTTTGCTTTTCTTCATCCTCAACCTGTGCCAGGACAGGGGGCGCGTCCAAAGAGAATACCAGGGCGAATCCCAACCATGTGCCCAAGATCACAAGGGCTACAAACATCCTCTTTCTTACCATCGTCTGTTTCCTCCTTTTTAAAGACCCAGGGATCTGCCTGAAGATGTTTGACCGGGATCAGGACAGATGGTAAAAGAGAACTGGAGCAGCCCTCATCCCTGGGGGCTTGTTTCCGGGGAGGCAGCCTGATTACCCTTGGCGGGGGGACGGCTGCCTCCCGCTGTTATAATGCCTTTTGGGCGTCCCTGACTGATCAGGGCCCACAAAAAAGGCCACAAAGGACCCTTAAAAACCTTCGTGGCCTGGCCGACTCAAGTCTCCGGGATCTTGAGTCCCTTCATTCCATGGGGTCCTCACCGGGGAGGATCCGGGTTTCCCTTTCTTAAAGACCCCCAAAGAGCGGGTCCGGTTGAAGGGGTCCCGGGCAAAGACCCCCAAAAAAAAGCCAAGAATAGCCCCGGGATTCCTTCCCCGTCATGCCTTCTTGGCGTGCTCCACGATCCTGAATATAAGATAGAATGGATAATCTTGAAGCGCAATTTCTTATTGCGCGATTGACGTTTGCCCAAGACCTATACACGGGACCCGGACCCTTGTCAAGGGAAAAGTCCTGAACAAGAGGCCTGTGGGGCCCTCCGGTTACCAGGGGCCCCAGTAGGGGTGGTACCACCACCAGGGGTAAGGGCCGGCCCAGATGACCACCTTCCCTTTATAGGCATCCGGGGTTTTGCGGACCTCTTGAAAAGAACTCTTCGGGACCGCCTCTTTCCTCAGTCCCTCTGAGATGACCGGGGTGCAGGCCGGCACCAGGAGAAGGCAAGAAAAGATGATGAGGACAAGAGCCTTGATCGGCTTTTTATCTTGCAAGATGCCTCCTGCTTGGGTTGTTTTTTGCTCATGTGAGTTCAAAAACCAGGGTCACTTCCAGGGCAATGGGCCCCTTGAAGAGGTGGGCCGGGGGCCTTGGAAAGGGGGAGGCCTTTTCAACGGCCCTCACCGCAGCGCGGTCCAGACTCCTTCTCCTGGCACTTTTCACCACCTTGACGCCGGCGATCCTGCCGTCGGGCTCGATCACAAAACGGAGGGTGGTCCGGCCCTCGATTTGTCTCATCCTGGCCGAGGCAGGATAATTCTTATGGTTTTCGATCTTTAGACGAACCATAGAGAAATAATCGGTTGATGTGGCATAATCCCCCGTCTCCACCCGTGGCGGCGGCTCTCCTTGCGGTGCACTTATCTCTGCCTGGTGAGGGGGTTCCCATTCCCTCACGGCCACGCCGGGGATCCGGGGAAGGCTGGGCGCATGGATGGGTTCCACCAGGCTGTCAGGGACGTCGGTCCTTTCGGGCTCCGGTTTCACAGGCTTGAGGGAGGGGACAGGCCGGGGGGTTACCTGAAGCCTTTCCACACTCCGGGGTGCGACGGCCTGTTTGGGCCTTGAACGCGGCCTGGGGATGTCTCGGGAAGGGGGTTTGGACACATCCCTGAGGGTCAGTTCGATATAGGTCAGGGTCTTGGACTTGTAGATGCCGGCCAGGTGCATGAACACCACCAGGTGGATCCCCAGGGAGGCCACAATAAGTCCCTGAAGCAGCCAGTTGGGTCTGGTCTTTGAGGGGGAGTTCACGGTCCTTTTCCTAAAAATCCTTTTCCGTGGCCAGACAGAGCCTGCCTGCCCCTGCCGCCTTGGCCACGTCCATGACCTTTACGGCCTCATTGAGGATCACACTCCGGTCCGCACGGACCACCACAAGTCGATCCTTGTGCCCGCCGATCATTTCCCTGAGCCTTTCGAATAAACGGCCGGGGGTGACCTCCTGGTTACCCAGGAAGGCCTTGCCCTCCTTGTCCACATACACGGTGATCTCTTGCTCAACCTGCGGGGCCGAGGCCTTGGCCTGGGGCAATTTGATCTTGATACCCTCTTCCACCATAAAGTTGGTGGTGAGCAGAAAATAGATCAAGAGCAGGAATACGATGTCAATAAGCGAAGTGAGGGGGACCGTTACCTGGTAGCGGGGTTTTTTCCTGAATGGGCCGAGCATACAGATCTCCTTGATTCTAGATTCTATGAACGATAACCCACCGCCTTCATGAACAGGACGGCCCCCTGCTGGAGGCGGGCCTCGTACTTGTCCACCCGGGAGACGAGGTAGCTGTGGGCCACCATGGTGGGGAGGGCCACGGCCAGGCCCAGTGCCGTGGTCAACATGGCCTCCCAGATCCCTCCGGCGAGGACGGCGGCATTGACCTTGCCCCCCATCTGCTGGATGACCATGAAGGCCTTGATCATGCCGATGACCGTGCCGAGCAAACCCAGCAAGGGTGCGATATTTCCGATGGTGGCCAGGGCCTGGAGATACCGGGAAAGGCCGCGTACTTCTTCGTCCGTGGCATGGACGATAACCGTTTCCAGGGTTTTGCGGTCCTGGTCTTTGACTTCCATACCCTGGGTCACGATGCGACCCATGGGGGTATCGCTGGAACTGGCCAGGGCATAGGCCTTGTCATCCTGGCCGGTACGGAGATACTCTGCTATTTGTTCCACCATCCCAAGGCCGCGGATCCGGACCACGGCGAAACGGATGAGACGCTCCAGGAAGATGGCCAGGGCCAACACAGAGCAGAAAAGGATCGGCCCCACCAGAACGCCCCCTTTTGAAAGGAATTCAATCATCTCTACAACCCCTCCTTTTAGAAATCCGCTTTAACGCACCAATTTTAGCTTTTTGAAACAGCACGGTTTGAGTTACCTGAATTTCCAACGGCCGTTAAGGCCCAACACTATCTAACCGTCCGGAGAATTTGTGCTTAAAAAATATGTGTTCCTGAGGAGTGGCGATGTCTTTTCGCATTGACTGACGGTAGGCCGCTGTCATCATCGGTCTCTCAGGTCGGGAACCCCGTCGAAATTGAGATCCCTTTTACGCATCACACAGACCTCGGAGCGATCGTACTCCTCCCACACATCGGGCTTCCCGTCATGGTTGCTGTCTTCCTCCACGGCCGTGATCCGGCCCCCTTCATAATGGTACCACGTATCCACCCTTCCGTCGCCGCTCTGATCCTTTTCCGCGCGCACCGCCTCTTCCCGGTCATTGTAAAACCAGGTCATCCCTGCCCTTCCGTTAGGGTCCAGATCCTCTTCAAGTTTTTTTAACTGTCCCTCTTGGCCGTAGTGTTCCCTCACATCAATGCCACCATCCCCGTCTTCATCCTTTTCCTTAAGGGCCAAGCGGTCGTCCTTATAAAAATACCACACTTCCGCCACCCCATCTCCGTCCTGATCCATCTCGACAACGGCCGACCAGGGTGGGCGGTCAAACCTTTGGGTGATTTCAAAGCGGCCGTCCCCATCCCCGTCCCTGGTAAGCTTCACGGCCTTACCGTGGCTGTAAAAGGTCTTGATGTCGATTTTGCCGTCCCCCTTTTCATCCTTTTCCATCCTCATCAGTTTCCCGTCCTGGTAATACTCCCAGGTGTCCATGTTTCCATTCAGATCAGTATCGGACTCCACCCGTTTCTTTTGCCCCTTTGAATCAAAGGTGATTTTGGTATCTGCCTTGTCATCCCGGTTTTGGTCCCGGGTCTGAAAGGACGGCCTGCCCTTTTCAAAATAAGTGGCGGTCTCCATGAAGCCGTCGTTGTCGTTGTCAACCATCACCTTGACGGGAACCCCGCCGTGGAACGTCCTGATGCGGTCGATTTTTCCTGTGTGACGGGTATCCTCTTCGATCCTTCGGGCCTTGCCCCGGCGGTCAAAATGGCAAAAGGTATCCATGTGTCCGTCAAAGTTGGTATCCTTTTCCTGGTACACGGGCCGGCCCTCCTTGAAGCGGATCAGGACGTCAAAGCGTTTATCCCCGTTGGTATCCTTTTTTTGTTCACAGGGTGCGCCCTCTTTCAGGACCGTAACGATTTCATGCCAGCCGTCCCGGTTCAGGTCTTTTTTCTGCGCTGAGATCTTTCCCTCCTCGTCATAAGAACGCAGGACTTCCATGTGGCCGTCACCATCAAGGTCGTGGCGGCTCTCCTCGGGGAGGCCCCGGGCGTTGTAAGACAGGATCAGGTCCATCCGGCCGTCGCCATCGTGGTCGGCCTTTCTTTCGACGGCTTTTCCATGATGGTAACGTTCCCACAGGTTCGGCCTCCCGTCGCCGTCCGTGTCCCGGGTTAAAAGCTCCAGGTCCCCGGCCTTAAAGACATAGATGGTGTCAAAGGACCCGTCCCCCGTGGAATCCTTTTGGATCTTCCGGGGCCTTTCATGGGCATCAAAGAGGACGATCTTGTCCACCCGTCCGTCTCCGTTGGAATCCGCCGCATGCCTGGTCCTTTTGCCGTCCTTGAAAAAGTCCCGCTGATCCACCTCGGAGCCATGGGTGGACTTTCTCTCCACCCTCACCAACTTGCCCTCCCGGTAGATCTGGAAGGTATCCATGCCCCCGTCCCCGGTGGTGTCCATTTCCAGCCGGGTGATCACGCCCTGATGATCAAAATGGGCGACCTGGTCCACTTGACCGTCTCTGTCTGTGTCTTTTTTGACGACTTTTCCCTTTGCCCCGGCCGTACCAGGGCCCGGGACGAGGAAAAAGACGATCCATACCCAAAAGGCCCGGTGAAAGGGAAAGCGGCGATGGTAAGTTCTGGCCAAGGCCATGGGATCCTCAAAAAAAAGCCACAATCGCATCACGGGCTCCGGCCCCTTCGCTTTCGTGGCTCCATGGTTTCGTAAGTTTGTAAGGGTAAAATCAAACCTGGATCAAAAGCCGTTCACCGCATCTTCGAGATGCGCCTGTCACCCTAATTTCTATAGGCAATAAGACCCGGGCCGTCAATATTTTTTCCTCAACCCGGAGGTGGGATATGCAAATCCATAAGAATCTCGAAACCTTTCAGGGTTTTTCCCTTCATTAGCCTTTGGGGAAGAAAAACACCATATATAGAAAGTTTCTATTGACAAAGCCCAATATGTTGTTATAGGGTAAATCCCGTCTTTGAGAGTCCGCATGTCAATGGGGGATTCAGGACGGTATTTTCCCAGACCGTTTTCAATCGTCTACCCTTATCCTTTCGTTCAGAGATCGTCGCAGGCCCTGCTTTGTCCTTAGTAATCATCATACCTTGAGCCGAATCACTGGGGGGATGTTATGTTCGAAAACATCGAAAAGCGCGACGGAAGAATTGTTGAGTTCGATTCCTCAAAGATCACCTCGGCCATTGCCAAGGCGGGGAAGGCCACCGGGGAATTCGGGGAAAGAGAGGCCCGAAAACTTACCCTTAAGGTGCTTACCCTGGCCCATGAACTGCGCCTGAGTCCCCTGCCCGAAGTGGAAGAGATCCAGGATATCGTGGAAAGGGTCCTTCTGGATTCCCCCTTCTATAAGACGGCCAAGGCCTATATCCTCTACCGGGAACAGCATGCCCAGATCCGGGCCATTGCCACCAAGGCGAGTGTGGACCTGGTGGAGAACTACATCCAGAAGCTGGACTGGAAGATCCGGGAAAACAGCAACATGCGGTATTCCCTTCAGGGCTTGAACAATTATATTTCCTCGGATGTGACTTCCGAATACTGGCTGAACCGGATCTACCCCCCCGAGATCAGGGAGGCCCACAAGAACGGAGATTTTCACATCCATGATCTGAGCCTCCTTTCCGTATACTGCGTGGGCTGGGACCTGAGAGACCTCCTGGTTCAAGGTTTTAAAGGGGTGACCGGGAAGGTGGAAAGCGCGCCGCCGAAACACCTCCGGTCGGCCCTGGGGCAGGTGGTCAACTTTTTCTACACCCTCCAGGGTGAGGCGGCCGGGGCCCAGGCCTTTTCAAGCTTCGACACCCTCCTTGCCCCCTTTGTGCGCTACGATAACCTGGACTATGACGAGGTTAAACAGGCCCTCCAGGAATTCGTCTTTAACATCAATATCCCCACCCGGGTAGGCTTCCAGACCCCTTTCACCAATATAACCATGGACCTTTGCGCCCCTTCTATTTTAAAGGACCAGCCCGTTATTGTGGGAGGGGTAGAGTGCAAGGAGACCTATGGGGGATTCCAGGAAGAGATGGACATGATCAACCGGGCCTTTGCCGAGGTCATGATGGAGGGGGACGCCAAGGGAAGGGTTTTTACCTTTCCCATCCCCACCTATAATATCACCCCCGACTTTGACTGGGATAACCCGAACCTGGAGATGGTCTGGAAGATGACCGGACGATACGGGATCCCCTATTTTTCCAATTTTGTAAATTCCGACATGTCCCCGGAAGACGCACGCTCCATGTGCTGCCGGCTCCGTCTCGACAACCGGGAGCTCCTTAAACGGGGCGGGGGCTTATTCGGGGCCAACCCTCTGACAGGATCCATAGGGGTGGTGACCCTTAACCTGCCCCGGATCGGGTACCTTGCCGAAGACAAAGAGGCCTTTTTCAAGGGCCTTGAAAGGTTGATCCTCCTGGCGAAGGAGAGCCTATCCCTTAAGCGGAAGGTCCTTGAAAGATTTACGGAGAAAAATCTGTATCCTTACTCCAAATTCTATTTGAGAGAAGTCAAAGAGGGCACTGGGCTTTTTTGGAAAAATCATTTCTCCACCATCGGTATCGTGGGCATGA
>CAZNLL010000105.1:0-6393 GCA_964573885.1 uncultured Desulfobacteraceae bacterium
AAAGTTTTTGGAGCACCTTCCCATGGTAACGGGTGGACGTCTGGAGAATTCCCTCGTGATTGATGATGAATGCATCACCGGAACCGGCAAGTACCAGATTGGATAAAAGGTTTTCAAAGGGGGCGATGCTTAAGGAAGCGCGAAGCACATAAGAGGCCCCGCTTTGACCGGTCCCCTTGACTGCAATCACCAGGTGGGGCACCTTCCGATATCCCAGGAACACATCACTGATGTAGATGCCGTTTTCCAACACTTGCTTGAACCATTTTTGCCCGCTGTAATCTTTCCCCTCAAGGTTATAGGGTCCCACGTAATTGACCTGATATCCTGCGGCGTTGATCACACCGATATCGACAAATCCCCCGCCGAAGCTTCGCTTGAGGTTTTCGAGGATCCCGGACAGCCTCTCCTTGTTGCTTAAACTCTCAAAGCCATTGTCATGAACGATAAAGTCCAAGGCGAATTTCCGTTCTTTCAGGAAAAAGGATACGGCGCGCCTGGTGTTTGATACAACCCGGGTGGTGCGGAAAAGGTATTCAGATTCAATGGCCCTTTGCATGGCCTTGTAATTCACCACGGTAATAAAAATGAGCGGTACCAGGGAAACCCCGCCTGTCAACAAAACAGCCAGTTTCCAGATGCGCCGGTAGGTATACTGATGCCTGGATGCGCCGGGTGCGATCTCCTGTTTATCCCAGAAAGAGGGCTTTATCCTGCTCAAAAAAGTCATCCTGAGTGAATACGATTTGGAGTTCTTTAAAAGCCAGGCTTCACGGGGTTTACCGCTCTCCCGAAGCCTTCCTTTGCCTGATCTTTTCGTTCGCCTTTTTGATGGTCCGGCTCAGGTTGTCAATATCGACGGGTTTCTGAAGATACGCAAAGGCCCCAAGTTTCATGCAGGTTTCCCTGTCAGCCTCCGATCCGTGCCCCGTCAGGATGATAACCTCTATTTCCGGGTTGGTCTGTTTCACCCGTTTTAAAACCTCGATCCCGTCAATGCCGGGCATCCTGAGATCCAGGATCATGACTTCGGGCTCGTCCATCTCAATCAACTCCAGGGCGGATTCGCCGTCGTAGGCGACCGCCGAACCCATATCCCGCATGAGCAGGCGCTCGGAGAGGGTTTCTACAAATTCCCGTTCGTCGTCAACAAGCAACACTTTTGAGGGCGTTTCGAAATCATGTTTCCGGTATATGTCCGCCTGATGAAATCCTTTACCCACGTCTACTTTCGCGCTTTTCACGCCCGGAACCTGGCTTACGATGTGGATGAGCTCTTCTTCGAGGCGATTCAACATGAGAACGTGTTTATTGATCGTTAAGGTTATATCGCCGTTTTTTGCTTCCACGCCCACATTATGACCTTCCTTGACCAGTCTCACCTCGACCTGGGCGGAAAGGAGAAAATCCTCCACCGCCCTCTTTGATCGAGCCGTGGCTTTTACCGCCTCGTTTTTCATCCCCTCCCGTATGCGTTCGACGACTTGGGTCTGACCCGGCTTATCCGTGGGCAAAAGCATGTCATATAACACCGGGTCCCAGGGATCGTTGACCTCCATAAGTCCGTGCACCCACGCGGCGGCATCCTCATCGCCCTTCCGAATAAAGCGCACGGCGTCACTTGCACTCAAATTATGGCCGTGAATGGCTGTCTGTATCCTGAAAGCCATGTCTGCGATAAGACACACCCGGAGCACGTGGGTGATCTCCTTTGGAATTAAGTGGGAGATGAACCCCCGGATCACAAGGTTCTCCTCCGAGAGTATCTGGGCCAGCGCCAACTTGACATAGGCGATGGATCGTTCTCTTTCATGGGTGAATTTATTGAACACAGAGGTCTTGGCTGAAAAGGCGCGCTTTACCTTCTGCGGAGGAATACCTGAAAGCGTGCTGGCTTCAGACACAATATCCGAATCATTCATCAGCTTGTATCCCGTGTCGGAAACAAGCCTGGTCACAATCGATTTTTCACCGCAACAGATACCGCTGAATATGCTGACTGCTGTCATTTAAGCCTCCCTTATTGTCGCTTCCTGTTTAGAAGCCTTCCGAAATCCATGCGTGCCCTTTTCTTACCGGGTTTCAAATCCTATGTGGAAGGAGTCGCCGAAAGGAGGGGACAAACTTCCTCCTCCGCTGATCCATGTGCTTTTTCATGGACGGATTCAATAGCCTTTTCCATGGTAGGAAATATATTATTCCTGCCTATCTTGGCCGTAAAATAGGTGCGTTCCAAAACATCCATGACGGACTCGTTCACGCCGCTAAGAGAGATATCCACGCCCGCACTTCGAACCCGGTCCACCAACAAGGACAGGGTCTCTTCTCCTGAGGCATCAATATCATTAATGCCGTTGGACACAATGATAATGTGTTTGAGGTCCTTCTTGTTCCGCATGAGTTCCGTTACCTTATCCTCGAGATAGCTCGAATTTGCAAAGAAAAGCGGGCCGTCGAAGCGGAACATGGAAACATAGGGGCATTCCTTCAACCCGTGTGTGGTGACACACCGAAGCGCCTCATCCTTATGTCTCGAAAGGGAGACGACCTTGGGGCGCATATTCTTGTAGAGAAACACGCCAAGAGAAAGGACGACGCCGATCATAATCCCCTTATCCAGGTGGGGGGCGAAAGCCAGGGTGCACACAAAGGTGATAATGGAGATGGCCCCGTCATACCACTGGGCCTTCCAGGCATGTAAGAATCCGGAGACATTGATCAGGCCGATCACCGCCATCATGATAACCGCCGCTAAGACCGCCTGGGGGAGATAGTAGAGAAGGGGTGTAAAAAAGAGAAGCACAATCACAACGGCGAGACTCGTAAAGACGCTGGAAAGGCCAGATACCGCACCGGCTTGGAGGTTGACCGCAGATCTGGAAAATGACCCGGATGTGGGATAGCTTTTACCCATGGCGCCGCAGATGTTGGCCAACCCCTGGCCGATGAGTTCCTGGTTCGGATCGAGACGTTGGCCTGTCTTGGCCGCCATGGCTTTGGCAATGGATATGGCCTCCATAAAGCCGAGGAGGGATATGATGGCCGCATAGGGGAAAAGATGGAAGATCACTCTGGCGTCGATGCCGGGAACCGACAACGACGGCAGGCCCGCGGGGATGGTTCCCACAACCGCGCCGCCTCCCATCATAGTCAAATGATCTTCAGGGAGGTGACGGTTGCCGATCTTGAGACGCCAAACGCGGCCGTCATGCTCACGTCCCACCGGGATGTGGCCGTCCCGGTAAAATTCTAGTGAGCCGTCGGGCTGTGGAACCGCCCTCAGTACAATGTTTCTGAGTTGAGTGCGGTACTCGTGGGCCTTTTCCTTCAACCCCTCGATCTGGAATGTGAGGCGCTTTGCGGCGTGCTCCGCGTCAAGGGCCCCTTGAAAATGGTGGGCCTCCTTGAATGCCTCCAGGGCCTTATAGGCTTCGGACCGCTCCTCGGAGAGTTCGGGGATTTTATCGACGGTTTCATTGAATTTGGTAATCAACTCCCGCACCTGGGGAGAGGCGACGGCGGAGAGGTCAACCGTTTTGTTGTGTTGAAACCCCGTGGCCCATGAGAGGATGGTGGTCACCGCTACGGCCACCAGCACATTGGGGATCCGGGGTGAGATCCACCTTAGGAAATACATGATGGCAAAAGCCAGTGCCCCCATGAAAAAGGTGGGCCAATGGGTGTAATGAAACGCCGCCTCGATAACACGCAGGATGGTCGCGTAATGGTGATCGGCCTTATCCACATAGACACCGAACATCTTGGAGAGCTGGGAAGAGGCGATAATGATGGCCGCCGCGTTGGTAAAGCCGTTCACCACCGGGTGGGAGAGGAAGTTGACCACAAGACCGAGCCTTAAAACCCCCAGGGCGAGCTGGAATACGCCCACCATGAGGGCAAGCATGATGGCATAGGCGATATACCCTTCACTGCCGGCGGTGGCCAGGGGTTCAAGGGAGGCTGCGGTCATCAAAGAGACTACAGCCACGGGACCGGTTGCCAGCTGACGGCTGGACCCGAAAAGCGCGGCGACCATGGGTGGCAGGAACGAGGCGTAAAGGCCGTAGTAGGCCGGAAGCCCCGCCAATTGTGCGTAGGCCATGGACTGCGGTATAAGGACGAGTGCCACGGTCAAGCCGGAGAGGGCGTCCAGCCTCAAACTGTTCATCGTGTAATGCTTAAACCAGGACAGAAAGGGAAATATTTTATGCCGCATATTCATCACCTGTTTCGGAATTTCCATGATTCCCAACCATTCTTCGGCAGGCGGTGATCAGGTCATAGTAAAGGGAGCCGGCGTCGTAGAGCTCATAGGTGTTGAACCTCACGAGGCCGTCCACCATGGAGAAAATGATCAGGGCGGTCTTTTTGGGGGGCATGGGCGCCATGGAGCCGTCCTCCTGGCCCTTGACCAAGGCATTCTCAAAGATGTTCACCAGGCCGTTATATATGGTCTCAAGGTGATCTTTGCAGGCCTCATTAACCCTTGCCAGTTCATAGGCGTCGTGACGGTGTAAAAGCAAAAACCGGTCTTCCATCTTGCCGGCCAGGGAGAGATAGAAAGAGAGGGCCCCTTCCAGCATATCCATGCCGCTTTCAAAGTCCATCTCTCTCAAATAATGGTCAAATTCATCCATCAGGTCCTGCCTCAACTGCTCCAGGATGGCCAGGAAAAGGTCCTCTTTGCTCTTAAAATGATAGAAGATGGTGCCCTCGGCGGCACCGGTCATCTGGGATATTTCCGACATACGGGTATTCTCAAACCCCTTTCGTGAGAAGAGGAGGGTGGCGGCACGGATTATGGATTCTTTTTTGGTCATTTGATCAATTATTTCCCTAAAAACTGACTGAGCACTCAGTTGGGATTCTCATCTATTCTTGCCCATGTGTCAATAAAAAAATCAAAAAAATTGTTTTTTTGTCTTTTTAAGGGGAGCGTTGACCAGTAGATTGCTTTAAATTATAAATAGATAAACGAATAGTGAGGAGGGTGAACGATCTGACAAGAGGATCTTGGTGTTCCTGAAGGGTCTAGGTTTTATTGGGGACCATGCCTTCCCACTGAAAAGATGAGAGGAAGGCCAGGCTGGAGTATCTTCCTTCATCGAAGGGATAGTCCCAGCAGCCCCGGAAATGGCGGACTTCGCCGCCGAAGCGGGTTTTGAAAAGAAAGAGGCCGTGCATGGGATGCCGGGGATCGGTGGTGGGAGGGATCCCCAGTAAATCAAAATACCGGTACCCCTGTACCTTTGCATCCATAATGGCCTTCCACAGCACGGCAAAGGATGCGAAAAGCCTCCTTCCCCGCCTGCAAGAGGTGCTGTGGAGGTAATAGGCCGTGGCGTTGTGAAAGGCGATGACGCTTCCCGCCAAGATCCTCTCCCCCTGGAAGGCGAGATATAAACGCAGGCTCACCGCGTGTTTGCGCGCCGTGGTGAAGAGCTCCTGGAAATAGGCCGGGTCTTCTGAGACAATCTGTTTGCGCTTTGCCATGTCCACATAGATGGGGTACCACTCCGGCAGGGCCTCATGTCCGTTGACCCGGACGTTGACCCCTTCCCGGAAGGCACGACGGATGCAGTACCTGGTCTTGCCGTGCATTGCGCGCAGGATTTGGGGAGCCGATTTTCCGAGGTCCATCAAAACCGTGGCAGGGGGCTGCATGTCCGTGGGGGCCTTGCGAAGGTTCCAGTTTCGGCTTCCAAAGTTCATCCGCATTTCCCGTATCCGGGGCTCCGGGGGACCGGTCCAGTTGAGTTTGTCCTTTCCTGAAGGGGCGTAGGGGCTGGACCAGGGAAGGTCATAACGCAGAAAACGGCACTCACCGGGCAAGAGGGGCCTGATTTTTTCTGAAAGGGTCTCCAGGAAAGGGCCCTGATCCTCATGGGATATGTCAATATCCGGTCCGTAGGGGACATACCCGAAGGCGGCGTCATCCGTGCAGGGACGGTGGACCATGATGATGAAGGTCCGGTCGCCCAGGTAGGTGATTTGAAAGGCCTGGGTGTCGTAACCCCGTTTTTCTTTTAATCGGGCCCAGAATGAACTTTGAAACAGGTTGGAATCGTGGTCTATTTGTTTGGGATCGACCTCTTTGATTCTTAACATGGTGCTCCTGAGAGGATTTTGGGTCCGGCAGTGTAGGAATTCCCGGGACGGATGTCAATACCTGGAACCCTGTATATAGGGGAACGGCTGCAGGGCCGATTAGCCGGAATCAGGCGCTTGACTTGAATTCCCTCCTCGTATATCTTCCCGCCACTCGCAAAAAATTCCATGGGAAGCCTTACAGGCAAGGAAACATGCTATGTCTCAATTGGGGGCATTTGATTTTACCATCATCGGGTGTTACCTGGCGGCGGTTCTGGTCATAGGCGTACTGGCGGGGCGGCG
>CAZNLL010000105.1:6493-14227 GCA_964573885.1 uncultured Desulfobacteraceae bacterium
GGGGCGGCGTTCTTATGGGCATGGGTATCATTATCGCCTATGATACCATCGGCGGGATGAGGGCCATTGTGGCCACAGACATCATGCAGTTTTTGATGCTGGCCGTGGGTATCCCGGTATGCCTCTTCATGGGCATCCGGGCGGTGGGCGGCATGGATGCCATGAGGGCGGCCCTCCCGCCGGGGCATTTCGCGCTTTTCGGCGCCATCACGCCTGTGCAGTTTTTGTCGCTTTTTTTGACGTTTCTTCTGGGCGAGACCCTCGTACCCCCTTATGTGCGCCGTCTGTTTATAAGCCGCGATATCACACGAATCGAAAGGGGCACCTTATGGAGCGGCATATTCTCCATACCCTTTTTTGCATTCACCGGTGGTATCGGCCTGGTGGCCCTGGCCATGGAACCGGGTTTGGATCCCAACCTGTCCATGCCCTACATCATTCAGTCGGTACTCCCCGAGGGGCTTCGAGCCCTGGTGATCGCCAGCTTGATATCGGTGGTCATGTCCTCGGCTGATTCATTTTTGAATTCCGCCTCCATCGCCCTCGTCAATGATATCATCAATCCCCTCAGAGGGGTTCCCCTGGCCAGCCGCACGGGCCTTAGGTGGGCGAGGGTCACCACCCTGGCAACCGGGTCTGTGGCGGTGGTTTTCGCCCTCAAGATTCGAAGCCTTCTCGATATACTCATTTATGCCTATAATTTCTGGTCCCCCATTATACTGGTCCCCCTGGCAGCGGTTCTCATGGGATTCCGCATCACAAAGGCCGCATTTTTTGCCGGGGCGGCTTCCGGGATCGGAGGTGTGATCTTGTGGAACCGCCTGCTCGGGGCCCCCGGCGGGTTTGACGGTTTGTTGATAGGCGTTTTCACCAACTTGGCGGTATTTTCGGTTGTTTCTTCCTTGAAGAGACGAAGATAAGCGTCAAGGGCATGCGCCTGGGGGTCCTGCATTGCCGGCGTTTTTGGCTTCCAATGTGGCCGACGTGCTAATGGATAAAGAAAAATCCGGATAATATGCCGATGTGATCCACGGTCCGGAGCCCTGCAGAGCCTTTGATCGGAGCCGGGATGCACGTTTCCTCCTCCCTATAGTCCTTACCTCTTTTATTTTGCCCGGTCCTTGATATAATGAGAGTGTGGTCGAAGGCACGCCCTATCAAGGAGGTTCCATGAAAACTTTTCGGCCTTTGGTGCTCTCCATATTCATCATTTTTGCGCCTGTCCATTTTGCCCAGGCTCAATCCCCCTTGGGTAATTTCCTTAAGGATCTACAGAAAACACTGGGAATCGGAGGCCTTCTTTCTAGTGGTAAAATAGCGGACGGATTGAAGGAGGCCCTTGAGATAGGAACGGCCAATGCCATACAGACCGTTTCCAGGGTTGGAGGGTATTACAACAACCCTGAGATCAAGATTCCCCTTCCCGCGGCGGTTCAGAAGATGGAAAAAATTCTCCGGTTGATGGGATACGGCCCCCAGGTGGACGCCTTTGTGCGGAGTATGAACCAAGCAGCAGAGAAGGCCGCCCCGGAAGCGAAAAGGATTTTCTTGGATGCCATAAAGCAAATGACCATCACCGATGCCCGAAAAATTCTTAATGGACCGGAGAATGCAGCCACCCTTTACTTCAAGGAGAAAACCTACGGCGCCTTGACCGGGATTTTCAAACCGATTGTTCATAAATCCATGGAAAAAGTCGGGGTAACTAACAGGTACTACCAGCTCGAACAAAAAGTGGCGGGCATCCCGATACTGGGAACCAAGCAATTTGACCTGGACACGTATGTCAATGACAAGGCATTGGATGGACTATTCCTTATGATTGCCGAAGAAGAAAGAAGAATCCGGGAAGACCCTGCTGCAAGAGTAACGGATCTTTTAAAGCAAGTCTTTGGTAAGCGATAGATTACCGGCCTTTGCTTCTGTTCAAAACCACCGGCCTCTACGATGAATTAAATGTTCAGGAAAAGGTCAAATAAGGTGGGCCTCAGAGCAATGATCACATTTCAGTGGCATTATTCATCAAAGTCAAAAGGACAGGGGGGAACCGCTCGGAAGCCGCCCGGATCCTTGGGATATCCCGTGTGACCGTGTGGAAGCAGATGAAGAAATACGGGGTTAAGAGGTGGTGAGAAGGTGATGGAACGGGCTCGCCAAAGGCTTGCGGATTTAAGGTTTATTCCAGGCGGGGATAAGCTTCTCTTTTTTCAAGGGCATTGCCTTGTTCATCGAAGTCAACAGGGTCACGTTTTCAAACCCCGATTTTAAAATAGGAATCGATAAAGATACGGTCGGATATATCCTTTGTAATAAAGAGGTTTTTTTCCTCTGAGAGGTCCACCTCTTTTTTTTGAGACAGGGGCTGGCCGTGTTTATCCAATAAGACTTTTACGACCGGTCGAAGGATCAAATCCAGGTTGGACTTAACCACTTGTCCAATCTCGCCGGTATTCAGGCGCACGACGCTGAATACGGGAAAAAGAGAAAAAACATTGACAAAGGTCTTCAACAAGTTGGGGCTGAAGTACTCATATTTCCCCTCCATAAGCATCTTAATGCCCTGATGGGGCGTAACCGGCCCCCTCTGGGGCCGGTAGTGGGTGACCGCCTCAAAAAAATCCACGAGACCAAAGAGTTCCACAATTTCCTGCAAGGTCCTTTTTCCTTGAGGATAACCGCTTCCATCAACCCTTTCGTGATGCTCATGGGCCACGACAGGGACAAGGGCCAGGTGATCCCGGGCGTCATAAAGCTTCTCGTACCCGTCGGTGGTATGTCTCTTTAAAATCTCAAATTCCGCCTCGGTGACAGTTTCTCTTTTTTCGGTGATCTCCCGGGGAACGCTGTACATGCCGATATCATGGAGGAGGGCTGCCGCCCCGGTCTTTATAATATATTCCTTGCCATAAGATAAGGCACGGGCCAGTTGGATGGCATAAATACACACATTGATCGAATGGGCGACAACGGCATCGGTAAAAGTGTCGGGATGTGTGGCATAACAATAGAGCGTTTCCGCTACCTGGGGATCGTCGGCTATGCCGGCGCTCAGGTTCGTGGCCATGGTCATTCGCTTTTGTTTGTCAATCTTTGAAGAGGTGATAATCTCCCTGGTTGCCTGGCACAGTTTGAGGTACAGCGAAGCCACGTGGATGGTGTCATTTTCCCATGGCACATAATCGTCAAACACTTCTGTACCATCCCCTGGTGTTATCTCCATCTCAAAAACAAAAGGGGATGACCGGCCCCCCAGCTTGACCACGTTCCTCCCATATCGTAAAGGAATCCGCTCCTTGCCTCCCGCATTTTTTCCCAGCTGTTCCCCGTTGATCAATGAGCCGAACCGGCTGGTTTCATCAGCAACAAAGATCCGGCCGTCCAGGAGTTCTATGGAAAGATGCTGTCGAGAGACATGCCCCGGGGCATGTTCAAAAATCAAGAAATCCGGCCCCCGGAAAGAGGCGTCGTAGGCCGAGGAAGATCTTCCTATGGTGAATGGAAAGTGCCTAATGGTCAGGGTCTTCCCGAATAAGACCTGCTTGCTGACCCTGTTCAGTCCGGAGATTTTGAGAACATAATTTGCCTGAGCCGGTACAAGGCTCTTCTCCCGGCTTAGATCTGCAGCTGTTTCTAGTAACAGTTGTTTGGCCTTATCTGTTTTCATCCGTGTTTACCCGGTAGCCTCCAAAAAATCGTCACGAAGGACGCAAAATAAGATCGAGGCACAATCCCCTTGGAATATATCAAAAAAACCGTCCAGGACACCACCCAAATCGTCTGTTTTTAATTAACGCGTCTCGTTAAATAGCCCGGAAGTTGAATGAAATCAAGCCCCTCTCCTGAACCAGGCAAAAAACCAGCGCGCAGCTTCGGTGAGCGGTCCCTGGCGGGAAATCGAGTGATAAGGCCTTTTGATCAAATGCCCTTTGATTTAAGTCAAGGAAGTCTTGGATCCAGATAACCATAATTGGTGGGAAGTGCGATCCTCCTCTGTGGGCGGCGACCGTTCCTCTGGACGGGGGCGACCGTGGGAGAGGACGGGGAAGACACCAAAATCATAGAGCAAAGGAGAAAAGCCATGTTTTGTTTTCAATGTCAGGAAACGGCGAAGAACCAAGGGTGCACGGTCAAGGGCATGTGCGGTAAGCCCGAGGAGACGGCGGATCTTCAGGATCTGCTCATTTACGTGTGCAGGGGCATCTCGGTATACGGGGAAAAGCTGAAGGAAAAGGGAGAGGTGGACAAGAAGGCCGCCCGTTTCCTTTGTGAGGCCCTTTTCACCACCATTACCAACGTGGCCTGGGACGATGACAGGATTATCAACCGGATCAGGGAAGGGCTCAAGGTTCGGGACCTGCTTCGGGAAAAGGTGGGAGGCGGGATATCCGGGACGCTCCCGGATTGCGCCACCTGGACCGGCAAGGGCAGGGAAGAGATAGCGGCCAAGGCCGCATCGGATGACCTTCGCATTACAGCCGCCCCGAACGAGGACGTCCGCTCTCTGAGGGAACTGCTGACTATCGGGTGTAAAGGAATCGCCGCTTACGCGCATCATGCCGCCGTCCTCGGTCATGAAAGGGACGATATCTATGGATTCCTCATGGAAGCCCTGGCATCCACCACCCGGGACCTTTCAACGGATGAGATGATCAATATGGTCATGAAGGCCGGAGAGGCCGCCGTAACAACCATGGCCCTTCTGGACCAGGCCAACACCGGAGCCTACGGCCATCCAGAGATCACGGAGGTCAATATCGGAGTCCGGAACAATCCGGGCATCCTCATTTCCGGTCACGACCTCAAAGACATGGAAGAACTCCTGGTACAGACGGAAGCAACGGGGGTGGATGTTTACACCCACGGGGAAATGCTGCCGGCCAACGCCTATCCCGCTTTCAAAAAATATGACCACTTCGTGGGCAACTACGGCGGGTCGTGGTGGCACCAGAACAAGGAGTTTGAATCCTTTAAGGGTCCCATCATTCTGACCACCAACTGCCTGGTTTCCATAAAAAAGGAAAACACCTACGGGGACAGGCTTTTCACCACGGGCGTGGTCAACTATCCCGGGGCCGAGCATATTGCGGACAGGCCCCAAGGCGGTTCAAAGGATTTTTCTCCGGTCGTGGAATCGGCCAGGAAATGCGCTCCGCCCGAAGAGCTCGAGTCCGGCAGGATTATGGGCGGGTTTGCCCATAACCAGGTCCTGGCCCTGGCCGACAAGGTGATCGACGCCGTGAAGTCGGGAGCCATCAAGCGCTTTGTGGTCATGGCCGGCTGCGACGGGCGGCACAAGACCCGGAGTTATTTCACGGAAGTGGCGGAGAACCTCCCCGGGGATACGGTGATCCTCACGGCGGGGTGCGCCAAATACCGGTACAACAAGCTCGACCTGGGCGATATCAACGGGATTCCCCGCATTCTGGATGCCGGGCAGTGCAACGACTCGTACTCACTGGCCGTGATCGCCCTGAAACTCAAAGAGGCCTTCGGCCTCGATGACATCAATGCCTTGCCCGTCTCCTATGACATCGCCTGGTACGAGCAGAAGGCCGTGGCCGTTTTGCTGGCCCTCCTGTTCCTGGGTGTCAAGGGAATGCGGCTGGGTCCCACACTGCCGGCGTTTTTATCTCCCAACGTGGCCAAGGTGCTGGTGGATAAATTCGACATCAAACCCACCGGCACCGTCCAGGAAGACATCGCCGCCATGATGGCCGGGCAATAAGATTATTGATGAAAAAACCGCAGGTCATGGCGCTTCCGGGCCATCGGGCCTGGGGCGCCATAATCAGGGGGCCTTCCCGGTGTTTGACAAACGAGGGGGGCCGGGATTATTGTGGGTGGCACGAAAAGCATCCAGTTTCTGAAATGCCGCGCCTGCGGAGAACTGGAGCCGAAAAAGGGGATCGAGATGGAAGAAGTCCTTAAGAAATTTACGCTATGCCGCTCTGACAGAGACACTGAAACCGGGTGAAGTTCTCAAAGCCATTCAAAGAAAAGAATAGGGTCCTATTCATAGATGACAAGTTTGATTATAGTGGGCTTCCTCATTTTTGGTGTAGCTGTCGTCATGACCATGGTCGGCAAGGGAGGCGGCAATTTTTATGTGGTCATTTTGACAATGGCCGGCATCCCCATGCACGAGGCGGCAACCACGGGTCAGTTCATGCTCTTTTCGGCCTCTCTCGCGGCGATAATCGTTTTTCAAAAGAACAGGGCTGTATCATGGGTTCTGGCCGTTTTAGCGGGCACTTTTACGGCATTAAGCGCACTGGGCGGCGGCTATTTTTCTCACTTGTTCAGTGGTTTTTCTCTAAAACTGATATTCGCGCTTATGCTGTTCATAGCCGGAGGCCTGATGCTCGTTCCCGTCTCAGAGGGTGGGAAGAATGTGAAACCTAAACATCCTGGTATTATCGAAATCAAATCGGGCGACGACATATATAGTGTCAATTTGTGGATCGCCCTTCCTGTAAAGGTTTTAACGGGCTTTGGTTCCGGGATGGTGGGTGTGACAGGAGGGTCCTTTTTGGTACCCCTTATGGTACTGGCTTGTGGTGTTCCAATGCACACCGCAGTGGGGACGGCATCCACATTAATAGCGGCAACCGCTTTTATGGGTTTTACAGGGCATGCGCTCCAGGGGGATTTCAATCCTTCATGGGCCGTTCCACTGGCCGCCGTCACAGTGATTGGGGGAATCCTGGGTGGAAGGTTCGCATTAAGGACGAAGCCCAGACACCTTAAAAAGCTGTTTGCCTATACAAACTGGCTTGCAGCCTTTTGCATGATTATTAACGCATTACACACAAGAGTAATCATATCAATGTAGGGAACATAAAAAGACCCGTAAGGGAACGACAACCCTGTATCCCTTGATCGTCACAGTGAGCCTCCTCCGAGACGAATGGAAACCCTCTTCTTCAGCGCCTTGATCATTTTTGCCGGTGCCATGGTCCTGGGCCTGAGCGGGTTCGGCGGCGCCCTTTTTTCCATGCCCCTTTTAGTTCTCTTTGTCGACCCGAAATGGGCCGCGCCCGTGGTGGTCCTCTGTTACACCATCAATCGTATTCCGGCCCTTTTCGCATTGCGCAGGAACCTCATGTGGAATCACTCGCTCCTGTTGATCGCGGCCGCGGCACCGGGCGCGTTTCTCGGCACCTATTTTCTGAAAAGCCTGGAACCGGCAATCATCATGAAGATCCTGGGGACGCTGCTCATCCTGTATGCGGCCTACAAGCTTTGCGCGCCCGCAGTCAAGCTGCATTTTTCCCTGTTTTGGGCGATTCCCACGGGATTTCTCAGCGGCCTTTTGGGCGGCGCTTTTGGAACGGACGGGCCACCCGTGGTCGTGTATGCGGCACTGAAACCGTGGAGTAAGGAACAGGTTATCGGGATGCTTCACAGTTTTTTCCTGGTGGCACACCTCCTCATCATCGGAAGCTACGCCTATCACGGCCTCCTGAACGCCTCTGTACTGACCGCTTCCGGGATCTCGGCCCCCTTCGCCGTGGCGGGTTTTTTCTTAGGGCTGAAAATCAACCGCCGCATTCGCCAGCGCCATTTCGAGGTCATCCTTTCCTGTATGATCGGTGTCATGGGCTTCTTGCTCTGGACACGATAAAAGGTTCTCACAGGAAACCAAAAGGTCATGCATTGTCAGCCATTTTCCTCTTAATCGCACCGGCTTATTCATCGAAGTCAACAACGTTATATATTAAAAGATCAAGGGGT
>CAZNLL010000106.1:0-14226 GCA_964573885.1 uncultured Desulfobacteraceae bacterium
ACCGTGGCCATGAACCTGGCCACACTGGGAAAAACCGCCCGCCAGGTCATGGGAACGATGTGAGGCCCCATGGCCGGATTAAAAAAACCCCCGGCCTTCAAAAATGCATTTTTCCGGGGTTGAGGATGTTATTGGGGTCCAGGAGCTTTTTTAGGGAGGCCATGACTTGCAGGGAAACCGCATCATGCTCCCGGGCCATGTAAGGGGCCTTGGCCAGACCGATGCCGTGCTCGCCGGTAAGGGTCCCCCCGAGCTCGCAGGTCAGGTTGAAGATCTCATCCACGGCATGACGTACCCCCTTTACCTGGTCGGGATCCGTGGCGTCGTACATGATCTTGGGATGGAGGTTACCATCACCGGCATGGCCGAATATGACAAAGGGCAGGCCATAAGGTTTCACAATGGCCGAGATCCGTGTCAACAGGTCCGGTACCCTGGAGATAGGCACGGTCACATCCTCTGATACGTTGTTGGGCCGTAGCTGTCCGGCCACGCTTCCCGCCCATTTTCGGGCTTGCCATAACTGCGCCGCCTCCTCGGGGGAATCCGCCGTGTGGATCTCCGAGGCGTGGTTTTCCTTGAATACTCCCATCACCTTTTCCATTTGATAGGCCACCTCGCCCGGTGTGTAACCGTCGGTCTCGACCAGGATCATGGCCGCCACGTCCGGGAGGGCCAGATCGGTTCGCTTTCGCAGAACCCGGAGCGTATTTTCGTCAAGGACCTCCAGGATACTTGGAATGACGCCTGAGTGCATAATGCCGGTGACCGCCTTGCCCGCATCATCCAAGCTGGTAAAAAGTGCCAGCCCGGTCTTGCAGGCTGGAGGCTTGGGATTGACCTTCAGGGTGATCTCGGTAATCACCCCCAGGGTGCCTTCGGAACCGACAAAGAGACGGGTCAGGTCATATCCGGATACGGATTTCATGCACGTGGACCCGGTGCGCATGATCCGGCCGTCCGGCAGGACCACTTCAAGGGCCATGACGTAGTCCCTGGTCACGCCGTACTTGGCACCCCTCATGCCCCCTGCATTGGTGGCCACATTGCCGCCCAGGGTACACACTTTTCCGCTGGCAGGATCCGGGGGGAAAAAGAATCCCATCGGGGCCAAGGCCTTTTCAAGGTCCGCATAGACCACCCCGGGCTGGACCACGACCACGCGGTCGGGAATCCGGACGTCCAGGATCTGGTTCATGCGGCATGTATCCAGGACCAGGCCGCCAAGGGCCGGTACGGCCGAGCCTGCGAGCCCTGTCCCGGCGCCCCTGGGAATGACCGGAAACCTGAAAGTATTCGCCAAGACAAGGATTTTTGATATTTCTTCCGCCGTAGTGGGCCATACGGCCGCATCGGGCCGGTGATTGTGGTCCGAGGCATCATAGGAATAGGAAACCAGGTCGATCAAGGCCTCCGTAAAATTCTTTTCCCCCACGATACCAATCAGGTTTGCTCTTATATCCTCTTTCACACCGGCTTTTTCACTCCTTCATCAGGCCCGTGCATCATAGGGCACGTCTTTGCCTGTTGGATTCATAGCGCATTTGAAGGACTTCCACAAACAGGGCAAATCCCATGGGTAGATAAATATAGGCCTTGGGTACATGCTTGTGCAACCCTTCCATGGAGACGGTGACACCGATGGTAATGAGAAAGGACAGGGCCAGGATCTTCAATGACGGGTGCCGGATGACAAACTGGCCGATAAAAAAGGACCCTGGATTGGGTCCTGTGGGCAAGGAGCGAGGCCTCAGCTGGTAGACTTTGTGTCGTCCGTGGAGCCGAGGCCCCGCCCGTGAGGGCGGGGCCTCCCTTTTTCCACGTGTCCCTCTGCGGCCCCAATGCCTCTTATTTCCAGGTGGGGTGCAACTCGACCCGGCGGTTGAGTGCTCTCCCTTCTTCAGCCAGGTTGGAGGACTTGGGCATGGTCAAACCATATCCGATAGGGCAAAGCCGATCCTGGTCTATCCCCTTCTCCACCAGGTAGTCCCTGACCGTCTTGGCGCGCCTTTCAGAAAGGGCCTTATTGTAAGCGGCGGTTCCCCGGCTGTCCGTGTGCCCTTTAAGGACCAGCTTTAACTCCGGGTTTTTCTTCATGACCGATAGGACCTCGTCAAGGAGGGTAAAGTACTGGGGCTTGACCTTGGAAGTGTCCGTATCAAAATAGATATCTCCCAGGCGCCAGCAGCCCTTTTCATCCACCTTCGCGCCAACCGGGGTCTTGGGGCAGTAATCGCGGTCGTCGATTACGCCGTCATAATCACTGTCCTGAGGCTTGGGGGCCTTCGGCGGGGCAGGGGCGGGCTTGACCTCCTTTTTGGGCGGGGCAGCCAGGAACACCCTTTTTACAAAGGCGGCCATATCTTGGGGCGAAGCCAGGTCCGTAGCCTTTACAAAACCTCCGCATGCACTGGTCTTGGCGAGTTTCTCCATGAGGGATTGGCCGCTTTTGTCTTTGCCCACCAAGATGGTATACAAACAGAGCCGATCCCCATAGGCACTATTGAGGCGCTTGGCCGCGGCCAGGGCCTCTGCATAATTCAAATGATCTTCTCTGCCGTCACTGACCACAATAAGGGCGAGCGGCCCCTGTTTGGCCCTGAAGTCGTCCTTGGCCGCATTCAGGGCGCTGGCCATGGGACTCAGACCCTTTGCTTCGATGGGAATGAGGGCTTCTTCGAAGAGTGCTTTTGAATAACGGGTAGGGCCGTAGGCCATCTTTGTCTTTGGCTTTACCGGGCATATGTTTTGACCGAAGGTCCTGAGCCCGGCCGTGAGCTTCAGATCCGAGGGGATGGTGCGATTCATTCGAAAAACAACATCTTTGGCGACCTGGATGTTGGTCAGTTTCCCGTCCAAATCTTTCATGGAGGAAGACGCATCCAGGATGACGATAAAATGATCCACTTTCTGAACATAGGTTCCTTCCGCGAATTGATAAGGCTTGTAGTCGGTGGTCGGTAATTGTTGGGCCGCACAACCTGCCAGGAATATTGAGATAAATCCGATAAGCAGGACTCTTAAGCTAAGGCTCCGCATATTAATTCCTCCTTAGAGAATGGGTTTAAGGATACAATCATGCCTGAAGTATCGTTATCAACTATTCTCTCAGAAACACATGGTAGAAACAAGCTTTTTTAAGCGGTTCAGGGGATAATACCCACTGCCACCGTATCATGCCACGAGGCATCATCAAAAAGGTTGTTTGGAAGAGGGTCTAAGAGGAAAAAGAAATAATAAATGCCTGTGGGCAACGGGGTATTAAGGAGAGATACTTCGGGCAGCTTAAAAAGGGGTGCTTTTGCGGCATTAACAGAGTAAGGTGTCCAGCCCAGTTTGGGGTGAAAGCAGAGGAGGCCGGACGGTGTCAGGCTTCCAATCCACCAATCACAGACTTGGCCGGACAGGTCGCCTGGATCCAGGGAAATCGTCACGTTGATACTCTGATTCGTGGAGGCCAACACCGGGCCGTCTTGGCCGTTTATCTTGACCTCCGGGACAGGATAGCGCTTCCCCCCGTAAAAGTATCCGCTGTGTCTCGCATCATGTTGAAACATGGGCCAGGGAGAAGTGGCAAGCCCCCCTGCAGTCCCATTTATGGCATAGAGGTGGCGGTCCCATGAGCCCACGTAGATGGTGCCGTCACCCCCTATGACAGGTGAGGAATCCACCCAGTCGCCGGTTTCAAAGGCCCACTTTTCTGTGCCGTCCGGATTGACGGCATAAAGGTGGTGATCATAAGACCCCACGTACACAGTCCCGTCGTTTCCAATAGCAGGTGAGGAACGCACGGGTTGGCCGGTCTTAAAGGTCCACTTGACTGTGCCCTCCGGGTTGAGGGCGTAAAGATTGGAGTCGCCAGATCCCACATAGATGGTCCCGTCAAGTCCGATGGAGGGGGAGGATGCCACACATCCCTCATCACCGGTCTCAAAGGCCCACGCCTGGCTCCCGTCAGGGTTGATGGCAAAGAGAGAGCCCCAGACATCACTGCCTCCAAAGGCGCAAGAACCTACATAAACGGTGTGATCAGCCCCGACGGACGGGGAGGATAAGGCCAGGGCCGCGTGGCCGGTGTCCAAATCGGATCGAAACCACTTTGCATGGCCTTTATCAATGAAATAGAGAGCGTTAAAAAAATAGGCCAGATAGCCGTTAACGCCTCCTTCAAGGACACTTCGATTCGGACCGATAGCGGCAGAAGCGTCCACCCAACTCATGGTGGGCCATGCCCATAGACGGTTGCCGTCCGGGGCAAGGGCATGGACCTTATTATCGCCAGAGCCCACATAGATGGTGCCGTCAGGTCCGATGCTGGGTGAAGAATACACCTCGCCTCCTGTCTCGAAGGACCAATTGCATGTGCCGTCCGGATTGACCGCATAAAGATTGTCATCATAGGAGCCCACGTAGATGATGCCGTCAGGTCCAATGGAGGGCGATGAATGCACCTCGCCCCCTGTTTCAAAGGCCCACTTGAGTGTGCCGTCGGGGTTAATGGCGTAAAGATGGTAATCCCCGGAGCCCACGTAGATGGTGCCGTCGTGTCCGATGGCGGGTGAGGAATGGACCTCGCGGCCCGTCTCGAAACGCCATTTCAGGGTGCCGTCCTGGGCGCACAAGACCGAGGGTAAGAGGCCATATAGGGCGATAAAGCAGGTCAGCCAGACCCAATTTTTCCAGAAGTCTGTTTTCATGATTCCCACATGGGCACGTCAGGCAAGGGCCTCCGGAAGGCCCTTGCCTCATAAACCGTTCGATCTTTCAACATAGAAAAATATATCAGCCGAGAGACCTGATAGCAAGGTTCATTCCATAGGATCAGCCAGTTCCACGCCCGAAATGCCCAGCCATACCTTTGCCTCTTTCATCTCCCTGAACACCCGTATTTGCCATGTCACCTCCTTAATCGTTATAATCACCCTGGATGAGGTCCTCTGAGATCGCCCCCAAGGCTCGCATGGTCGCCGCGACCTCACTTTCTTCGATCTCCTTTTTAAGGACATCTACCAGGTGTCTTCGGCCTTCCGGGGAGAGGTCCTCGGCCCGCTCCAGGATGTGGATGGCCTTCCTGAGGCCCATGTTGTATATAACGGTGGCCTCCCGCTCGGACAATTTCTGGCGATAATTGGTGGGATACACACGAAACCTCTTTATGGGGTTCTCCTGAAAAGGTCTGTTCTGGTGAAGCCTCGGGTCATGCCCTGGGGGCAAGCGATTGCACCCCTGTGGCAATGCCTACTCAATTTGTGTGCCACAACCCTGGTCAAGAGAGACAAATCCATAAAAGAGGGAGCATATTAGAAGAGATTTCAAGCGGTTAAAAAAAGAAGACCGCGATTGAAGATGTCTTATCCCGGAAAGAGTATGCTTTGGGCCGACCTTGGATTGCACCGTTTTCTGGGCACAGGCACATATTCTTGTGCAATCAGGGGCCTCACTTTGAGAGACGCCTTTAAAAAGGCCAGGCCGGATCCCATGAGCGCTTTTCGGATAAGCGGGTCCAAAAAGGCGGGGGAAAAGCTTTCCTTCAGCAGAGGTTAAGGTTTTAAGTTATTCTAAAATTTAGATAAATTGGCCAAATAATTTCTTGACAAATACATGTTCATGTGTTCTTTATCAGGGGTATCTTAAGAGGGCCGTGCCGGTAAAAGGCAGGTATTACCGACAAAGGCCCTTTTTTTGGTATTCCTTGAATCTGAAGGAGCCCGAATCCTTTTTTGCGCGGCCTTTGGAGGGGGCTAAGGCCGTTTGTTGGGTGTGCGGGTCAGGGGGATTCTTGTGAGGAGCCAAAGAAAGGAGTTAAACAATGATTGACACAGACAAGTTATTGAACGACGTGGAGCTTGCCAGGAGCCTTCTTGAAAAGGAGGTGTTGAGCAAAGCGGATATCGTCTTCAGCCTCAGGAATTTTTTGAAAATGAAATATTACCCTGTGGCCGTAAAATATTTCTTTTCGGAACAAGAACTAAAGGGTTTTAAGGAAAAGGTGGCCTATAAGACCGCTTTCCGCCCTTATACGTTTTGCCATTTTGTGGCCGCAAGCCGGCAGCGGGGAGACACCCTGCTCGGCGTGCCCGACAAGGTGGGATGTACAAACGCCAAGTACGTGATGGGGCTCAAGGAGATGGATGACGCTGAAATCAAGAGTCACCTGAAATACACCAAGGACTGGGACCAGGCAGAACGATTTTTAAAGACCAAAAAGAGACTTCCTGAAGGTCTATTGGCCTTTGCCACCGCCCCCTTACATCTGGCGCCCTATGAGCCGGACCTTATCCACGGCATGAGTGATGTTTTGCAGGCCTACCATCTGGGAAATGACTGGTGCGCGGCCTTTGATACCCACCCCTTTAAAATGGTCATGACCATGAACTCCTCCATATGCCATGGTTGTGTCCAGTGCTATATGACCAAAGAACCCAACATCACACCCATGTGCAGCAGCAGTTATACGGCGGGCAAGACCGAGCAGGGTGAGATCAACTGGATCTGGCCCGGTGACCACCTCGAACCCACGGTTCACTGGATGCTGGAGAGAATCGTGCGGGACGGCGGGGTGTCCTTCCCCCGCACAGGGGAGACCTATCCCGGCTTTGATATCTGCAAGCTGTGCAGCTTCCTGATCTTCAAGAAGCCAAAGGAGGAAAAAGAGGCCGGAGATTAAAGGGCAACCCTAGAGAAGTAACAACCGGCTGCACTCCATTATCCCTTGGGGTCGGTGCTTAATAACTCCCTGGCGCCCTTTCCTCCGCATTCATTCAAGGAAGGGGCGTTTTTCATAGAACCCACCTTTTACTTCTTTCCTGGATTTAAATGGATGTGAAGGCCTGAAAGGCCTTAACCGTTCCAGCCTGGCTCATTCCAGTAAAAGACAGAGCGTCCACACCCCCGGGAGGGTCGAGAATCGGAGCCCCCATGTGGCAACCGTATTCTAATGGCCTTCTAACGGCGGGATAGTCAGGTATATGCCTGAAGGACCGATAATGAGGTCACAATCATGCATGGGAGGACTCAATGAGAAGTATTAGCGTAGGCAAGAAACGATATGTGTCCTTTGGTGCGCTCTTGATGCTCATGGCTGCTGTAGGGGCCTTCCATATATGAGCTCACCCACATCAGCAATACCTTCGATGAATTGATCATGGTGGTGAATGGGGAAGCAAGACAGGCGTGAACCTTTAGCGATTTGTTCTGGAAGTTACTCAAAGTAATGGTAGACGATCCAAGTTTATTTTGCCCGCGAAATGAACGGAAAGCAGACTCTAATTCGGGTAATTGTGGAAACGGTAAAGAAGGCTGAAGGGAGGAGAAGATGTTTAAGCGAATGAAACTTGGTACAAAGCTTATGATGCTGGTCTTGAGTTGTGTTATTGTGCCGGCGGTGGTTACACTGGTGGTTACGGGGATAAAAGGCAAGGCTATAAAGGTCTCGGTGAACGCAGAAATCTACAAAATGAGTGATTCAGATCTGGCCCACATTGCAGAGGGGATTTACGAGACCATAGATCAGGCCGTTCGTGCCGCCATAAGACTCAACTGCCTCTCCCTGGCCAAAAACGCCGAAAAGGGGTCTGCTTCTTTTATTATCAGTTCAAGAAAGGCATCCTGAGTGAGGAAGAGGCGAAGGGTAACGCGACTGATTATCTGCTTTCACAAAAAATCGGTGTCGCGCTCCAGAGAGGCGCAAAGGGATCAGGGGGAACCTGGCTTGATGATCGCTCTGGGCTTCCAGGTCCATATCCTGAGTTCCATGATTCCCATTTTTCTCATGTGTATTGGGACCGTGAGCTCCATTCACATTCTCTCCGAATTCTTTGACGTCTACACCCGGGAGAAGGGCCGCAAAGAGACCATTCGAGAGGTGATGCAGACCTTGTTCGTACCCATCCTCTATACGTCGCTCACCACCGCTGCAGGGTTTGCCTCCCTTACATTTACGCCCATCCCGCCTGCCCAGGTCTTTGGCGCCTTCCTGAGTGTGGGGGTCATGATTGCCCTGGCTGTATACCGTTGTCTTTGTGCCGGCATATATCATGATGATCCCGGAGGGAGAGCTGGAAAATTTCAGTATGTCCGCCCGCCGGAGGGGAGGTGGGAGCTTGTTGACGAGGATGCTTCGGGCCACGGGCCGTTTGACCTGCAACCATGCAGGAGCGCTTCTAGGGGTGCTGGCCCTGCCGGCCCTATTGACGGCAGGGGAAAAGTGGTTTTTCAAAAAGGTGAAGGAGGGCGGAGTCCAACCGGACAAAAGCTCGAAGGAGTTGAGTGCTGGTGAAATTTCAAATGAAAAAAGCGAGGCATAAAATGAAAATATTCTCAGTGATCGTGGCGTGAAGGAGCGCATGGAGGCCATAAAGGCCAGGGTCCCTGACATTCGAAAGATGAAATCAGAAGTCGTCATCCATCGCGAAATGGTGGACATTCTTGAGGGCATCGAAAAATACTCTCACCTCATGGTCTTGTACTGGGCCCACAAGGTCCCCGAGCAAAGCCGATCCTTGACCCGGGTGCCTCCCATGGGCAGAAAGGATATCCCCCTTACGGGCATCTTTTCCACGTGCAGCCCGGCCCGGCCCAACCCCGTGCTCGCGTGCGTGGTACGACTGTGCGGGAGAAGGGACAATGTCCTGGAGGTGACCGGCATCGATGCCATCAATGGGAGTCCTGTGATCGATATCAAACCCTATGTCAGGGAATGGTATCCCGAAACCGGGATCCGGATTCCTGAATGGATGCGTCACCTGCAAGAGGAAGTGGGGGAAGATGATTCGGAGACCTGAGAAAATCGACCGCCAATTCAGAGGTCCAAAGAAGAGGAGAACTCATGAGAGGGATTGAAACAGAAAGAGTCAAAAACAGATCCGATTTACCTGCCCGCGATACCGCGTGGATGGGACAGATGAAACAAGACCCCAGAAGGGATTTCCTTCAAGCCATACGCGACAACGATGGGGTCCGCTGTCTTCTAAAGACGGCTGAGATCCACGGACACTTTTGTCCGGGGAGCGCACTGGGCGTTATGGCGTCTCTGTGCGGCCTGCGGCAGCTGGGGGGAGAATTGATTCCTTCCGACGGCTTGGAAGGCCTTATGGCCATCGTCGAGATAAACGCCTGCTTTGCGGACGGCGTGCAGGCGGTGTCAGGATGTACCCTCGGCAACAATGCGCTGGTATATCGAGACCTGGGCCGCATGGCGGTAACCTTTGCGATCCGCAGAAAGGAGACAGGGGTGCGCGTCCGGGTTCGGCCGGATTCTCGCTCCCACATCACGCGGGCGGTTCCGGAGTTTCACCCTCTATTGGAAAAAGTCATTAAGAACCGGGAGGGCAGCCCCGAAGAAGAAGCAGCGTTTAAAGAAAAAGGGCGGGAGGCGGCCTTTGCCCTCATCCGGCTGCCCTTCGAACAACTCCTGATCACGGAGAACATCCAACCCGATTTGCCTGAATACGCCCCCATAACCGATAGCGTGGTCTGCCCGGCTTGCGGAGAAGTGATCATGTCGACAAAGGTGGTAAGGGATGGGGAAAAATCCGGCCTGTGTTATATGTGCGCGGGCGGTCTATACCATCAGGTGGAAGGGCAGGGGATTGTCACCGTCTGCCACGGGAAACAGTGCATTTTGCCGAAGGCCGGCTCAGATGGCCCTTTGAAGAAAGGAAACCGAGACCATGGATAAAAAAGGAGGCGACCACCATCATCAGGGGCATGGCAAACTCGGGCGGGGGCCCAGCAGTTTCTGGATGCAGGATCCAAAGGTGGTCTTTAAGGGGCTTGAACTCAAAGAGGGGGGTTCTTTCCTCGATCTGGGGTGTGGACCTGGAGATTACGCCTTGGAGGCCTCCAGGCTCCTTGGAGATTCAGGCCTTGTCTACGCACTGGAGAAGTGGACCTACATGATCGACGCCCTGAAACAAGAGGCAGAGGCCCGGGGGCTTGCCAACCTCAAAACAATAACCGCCGACATCACCGAACCCCTGCCCATGAAAGACCGATCCATTAATATTTGCTTCCTGTCAACAGTGCTCCACATCTTCAGTTTTTCCAGGATTGAAAAAACTTTGTTTTCCGAAATCCGCCGCGTCCTCAAGCCCGGCGGGCGCGTGGCCGTTATCGAGTGTAAAAAGGAAGACCAGCCCTTTGGCCCGCCCAAACATATGCGACTATCCCCCCAAGACCTGGAAGCCTCCTTCACAAGATACGGCTTCAAGAAGATCAATCTCATAGACCTTGGATACAATTATATGATTCAATTTAAAATTCATCACCCTTGACCCATAAGCGTGAATAAAGGGACGGGGCCATCAATATGAACCGGTCTGAGGATTAACGGCCGGGGGCCGAGACTCGAGAGAGTCGGGGGAAGCCCTTCCTTAGGCCGAAGGACAAGGCGGCAGAGGGGCCGGATGAGTGGTGGCCATAATAAAGGCCTCCCGGAGACAGGGTGTCTCCCGGGAGGCTCTTTGAACGTCTAAAACGTCTACTTGACGCAGGCCTTCAGTTGATCCAGGTCGGGTGTGTTAAAATTCCGGCCGTGGCTGAAGGGCTGTGAGATGGCCCGCCAATCCTCCAGTTCATTGAGAAATTTATACTGGGAATAGGCGATCTTGGCAAACAAGGGGTTTCCCTTGGCTGATTCAATGGTGTGCTTGTTCACGATCTGCTGGATTTTATCAAGGTCCCCTTCACTGAGTCGGGTGATTTTTATGCCCTTATCCAGGAATTTCTTTGTGGCAATAATGTCCTGGTATTCGAAATAGGTGAAGGACCAGAGGAAATTGGCCATGGCGGCCGTCTTAATGATGTCTTTTTCCTCCTCTGTAAAGCCATCCCATACCTTCTTGTTGATCATCACCCCGAATATGGCCGCCGGCGCATGCCAGGGAGGACTGGCCCAGTACTCTGTCACTTCCGCCAGTCCCAGATTCCAGTCAACGGTAGGTGTGTTGTACTCACAGGCGTCAACCACGCCCTTTTCCAGGGCCTGATACACTTCTGAGCCGGCGAGCATGACCTGCACACCGCCGAGGTCCTTCAGGACTTTTCCCTGTATCTTACCGCCCATCCTTATTTTTGTCCCTTTATAATCGGCGATGGTTTTGATGGGCTTATGTCCCCTGACTCCGGACTCGGCCGAATGCGTTCCATGGGGGATGCAGACCAGGCCGTATTTACCGTAGACTTCTTGGATAAGCTCAAATCCGCCTGCCTGGTAAACCCATACCATGTAATCGGTTGCCGTAAGACCCATAGGATGGGACCCGATGATGTTGAATGCCTCGTTTTTCCCGGCCCAGTATCCTCCCCAATCCGCACCCATGGGGATGGTTCCTTCCCGGACGGCGTTGAACACTTCAAAGGCGGGAACCAGGCTGCCTCCCGGGAAAAACTTGATCTGCAACTGGTCACCACCCAGGTCATTTACAAGTTTTACAAAATGCTTGTCGATTTCGATCAGTTGAATGCCTGCAGACCAGACAGACGTCATCTTTAGTTTTTCCCCGGCCATTGAGACTGACACACCAAAGACCATAAGGAAACACAGCGATAGCAGTATCGTTGTCAAAAAAGTCTTCTTTTTCATTTATCCCCCTCCATGTTCAATTAAGGTTATGATCAGGTGTAGACGTTTCCGCGCTTTTCTGATTCACCTCCTTTCCTCAATGTGTCATGGGTTTTTTTGTTTGGAAACTAACTGCACTTGCACGTAATGCCCCCGTCTACCACGAGCTGGGCGCCCGTAATGTATTTGGCCTCGTCGGAAGCGAGAAAGAGCGCCGCATGAGCCACGTCCCAGGCATCCCCCATCCTTTTCATGGGACATTGGGCGTCACGGATTTTGATCATTTTTTCTATGTCTCCATCTGCATAGGTGTTTTTGAGGGGTTCAACGATCATGGGTGTATTCAGCAGGCCTGGAAGGATGCAATTGGCACGGATGTTTTTTTCAGCATAATCGAGGGCGATTGTCTGAGTCAGTTGGAGAATACCCGCTTTGGTGGCGCTGTAACCCACACACGAATAACCGATGTAACGTGTCGCTGAGATGGATGAAATATTGACAATCGCCCCCCCACCCTGCTTTTCCATGTAGGGAAGAACATACTTGCAAGTGAGAAACTGGCTTTTAAGGTTGACGGCAAAGATATGATCCCAGTTTTCCTCGGGTGTTTCCACCACGCCCCCCACTTCAACAATTCCCACATTGTTGTGGAGGATGTGGACGCGATCGTAGACATCAATGCAGTGTTCAACCATGGCCTTGACCTGATCTGATTTTGACACATCGGCCTGGTAAGCCGTGCAATGGTTGCCTTCCTGTTCAATAATGGACTTTGTTTCCTCAGCCGCGGAAAGATTCATGTCAACGGCAAAGACAGTGGCTCCTTCTCTGGCGAAAAGCGCCGCTGTAGCCTTGCCATTACCCCATCCCGGGCCGACAGAACCCGCACCTGTTACGATGGCAACCTTGTCTTTTAGTCGTTCACCCATGTCTTGCACCTCCTTATGAGGCTTCTGGTTTTTTTCCTAGGTCGATATTTTTGGTTTTTGAACAAAAGGCATCATTGCCCCTTTGGAACCCGGTTTTTTCAAGGGGCTAAATAGATATTCCCCAATTCTTCCCGTAAAAAGACCGCCCGTGCTCAGACCTTCCGTGCCTTTCCTTCCCAGTATTTTTCACGGAGTTCCCGTTTCACGATCTTGCCGTAGTTGTTCTTCGGCAGTTCCTTTACAAAATCGACGGATTTGGGTTTTTTGTATCCAGCGATGTTGTCCTTGCAAAAGAGAATCAACTCCTCTTCTGTCACTGTTGACCCTTCAACCGGGGCGACCACAGCCTTGACGGCCTCCCCCCATTTGGGATCTGGGACGCCGATAACCGCGACTTCCCTCACCGCAGGATGCTTGATAAGAACTTCTTCAATCTCCCTGGGATAGATGTTTTCCCCTCCACTGATGATCATGTCCTTGGATCGGTCCATAATGAACAAGTAGCCGCGCTCATCCAAATAGCCCATGTCACCAGTGTGAAGCCATCCGTTCCTGATGGTGTCCCTGGTGGCCTCATCGTTTTTCCAATACCCCTTCATGACCAAGTCTGAGCGGGTCACGATTTCCCCTGTTTCGCCGGGAGGGAGTTCCTCGTCGTCCGGGTTGACGATTTTGACTTCTACGTCGGTGCGCTCAATGCCGGCGGAGGCAAGCCGTTCCATTTGTTCCGGGCTTCCTTCCCGCACATGATCCCTGTGGGGAAGGCCGGTGATGGTCATGGGGGATTCCGCCTGGCCGAAGAGCTGCACAAGACAGGGTCCCAGCTTCGCCATGGCTTCCTTGAGGTCTTCCACCAGCATAGGGGCCCCGCCGTAATTGAGGGATTTGAGCGAACTGAGGTCATAATTTCCCAGTGCGGGGCTATCCACCATGAGCTTAACCATAGTGGGCGCGGCAAACATATTGGTGATGCCGTGTTTTTGAATGGCTTCAAAGACGCGTTCGGGATCAAAGGATTTGGAGGCGAGGATGATGTTTGCCGCGCCCTTGGCAATATTGGGCAGGGCGTACAGGCCACTGCCGTGGGAAAGGGGGGCGCCGTGGAGGGCCGCATCGTCCGGGCCGAATCCAGGGCAGATATCGGCATAAAAGTTCATGGTCATGGCCATCAGATTACGGTGTGTCAACATGGCCCCCTTAGGCATGCCGGTTGTTCCCGAGGTGTAAAAGAGCCAGGCCGTGTCATCAGGGTGGACATTCACATCTACAAATTGATCGGATTCGGAGGAGATTAGCGTGCCGTAATCCATCAGGTCGCCTTGAGCGCCAGCGAGCGTGATGAGCTGTTTGGCTTTCGGGATGAGAGCACGGATTTCGCCAATGGCATCGTTGAATTCAGAAGATAAGATAACCGCCTTGGCATCGGAGTGATCGATGATAAAAGCGAATTCCTTGGGGTGGAGACGAAAATTGATGGGCACTGCACCGCATCCGGCCTTGAAGGCGGCAAATATGGATTCCAGGGTCTCAGGGTAGTTGTATTGGAGCACCGCCACATGGTCCCCCTGCCGGATACCCAATCTTCCCAGGGCGTTGGCCAGACGGTTGACCCGTGAATTGAACTCTGCATAGGTCAGCTTTCTAGGCCCGTGTGCAATGGCCAGCTTGTCCGGAAAAGTACGTGCTGATTTGGTCAATAAGGTGCCTATATTCATTTTTTCCCCTTTCACATCA
>CAZNLL010000107.1:0-14207 GCA_964573885.1 uncultured Desulfobacteraceae bacterium
CCTACCGGGGCTGAGGGCCTTTTCCGGGATGGCCAAAATAGTCCACAATCGCGTGGGTGAGAGATTCCATGGTGTATTCAGGGGCCACCAGGGTCACGGAGAGGCCGTGTTTTTCAGCGGTCTTGGCCGTCACAGGGCCTATACAGGCCACGGCCACCCCCTTCATCCAGTCCTGGAGTTCCGTCTCCCCTCCAAACATGGTCACAAAATTGGTCACCGTGGAAGAACTCGTGAAGGTCACCATGTGGATGGTTCCCTTTTTCAGCATATCCCGGATCCGCCTCATGTCCTGATCCGGTCTAATGGTCCTGTAGGCCGGGACCACATCCACCCGGGCCCCCATCTTCCTCAGTTCCTCGGGCAGGACCTCCCGGGCATGGAGGGCCCTGGGGATGAGGATGCTTATTCCCTTGTGCTCCTCCCTTTTGAAGGATTCCACCACGGCCTCGGCCCGGTATTCACCGGGCACCAGGTCGGGGCTGATCCCCATATCCTGCCAGACCGAGGCCGTCTTGGGGCCGATGGCTCCGATCTTGACCCCCTTGAGTTGGCGCACATCCCTTCCCAGGGCCTTTAGCCTTTGGAGAAAGAACTTCACCCCGTTCACAGAAGTAAACAGGAGCCACTGGTAGGATTCCAGGTCCTGGATGGCCTTGTCCAGGGGGCCCCAGCTTTCAGGAGGGACCACTTCAATGGTGGGGAACTCGATGCAGTCGGCACCCAGGGCCGACAATTGCTTGAGGAATTCGCTGGCCTGCTCCCGGGCCCGGGTGACCACGATGCGCTTTGAAAAAAGGGGCCTTTCTTCAAACCAGTTCAGGTCCCGCCTCAGTTGAACCACATCACCCACGACAATCACGGCGGGTGCGGTTATGCCCTTTTCTTCGGCCCCCATGGCGATATCAGCGAGGACCCCCACCACGGTCCGTTGGCCTGCAAAGGTGCCTCTCTGAATAACGGCCGCCGGCGTCTGCGGGGAACGCCCATGGGCCATCAAGGTCTCCGCAATCCGGGAAAGATTGCCCACACCCATGAGAAACACCAGGGTCCCCGCCCCTGTGGCCAGTTTGTCCCAGGCAATCCGGGATGCCTCCTTGGTGGGGTCTTCATGGCCGGTGATAAAGGCCACTGTAGAGGTATACTCCCGGTGGGTCAGGGGTATCCCTGCATAGGCCGGCACGGCCACGGCTGATGTCACGCCCGGGACCACCTCAAAGGCCACGCCGGCCCTCACCAGTTCCTCGGCCTCTTCGCCGCCACGGCCAAAAATAAAGGGATCTCCCCCCTTGAGCCTGACCACCACCTTTCCCCGGCCCGCCCATTCAACGATGAGGGCGTTGATTTCCCCCTGTGCCATGGTATGAGAGGCGCCCTTTTTTCCCACATAGATAAGTTCGGCACCCTCTTTTGCATGGTCGAGAAAGGCCCGGTTGGCGAGGTAGTCATAGACAATCACATCCGCCTCGGCAATGCATTCCCTGCCCTTGAGCGTAAACAGTCCGGGATCACCGGGCCCCGCTCCCACCAGATAAACCTTCCCCCCCTTGTCTTGGTCCATATCCTGAGCCCTCACCCCGGTTGACTCACGTCCACCGGGCTTTTTCCGTATATCTCCGCCAATATTTCCCTGGCCCCCAGTCCGAGCAACCGCCTAGCCACGGAGACCCCTATGTCCGCGGCCTCGTCCTTCGGGCCCGTCATTTGGTCCTGAAAGACCCGGCTGCCGTCTATACTGGCCACCATGCCCTGAAAGAACAATTGATCCTCCTTCAAAGAGGCAAATCCGGCGATGGGGACTTGACACCCTCCCTGAAGTTCCTTTAAAAAGGCCCGCTCCGTTTTCACCGCCGCCTCCGTGGGCCAATGGTTGAGGAAATGGAGCACCTCCAGGCTTTGACCATCATCTTCCCGCACCTCCAGGCCAAGGGCCCCCTGCCCGACCGCCGGCAAGATCCATCGGGATGAGATCACCTGGGTCATAAGATGCTCCAGCCCCAGGCGCCTGAGACCGGCAACGGCCAGCACGATCCCCTGGAGGCCTTCGGTCTCCAGCTTTTTCAGGCGGGTGTCCACGTTCCCCCGCAGGGGAACCACCTCCAGGTCAGGACGCCTGTGACGCAGCTGGGCCACCCTCCTCAGGCTTCCTGTACCCACCCTCGCCCCTTGGGGGAGTGCCTCCAGACGCGTACCGTCTGTAGAAATGAAGGCGTCACGGGGATCTTCCCGCTCAGGAAAAACGGCAAGGGCCAGACCCTCCGGCAGTTCCGCCGGAAGGTCTTTCATGCTGTGAACAGCCACGTGGATCTCTTTCCTGAACAGGGCCTCTTCGATCTCCTTGACGAACAACCCCTTTCCCCCGATGGTGCTTAAAGGGGAATCGAGAATCTTATCGCCCGTGGTCTTGATCTTCACCAAGTCCACCCTGATGGAGGGATTTTGTTTTTGAATCCCCTCCTTGATCCATGCGCTCTGGGCCAGGGCAAGTTTACTGCCTCTTGTACCTATTTTGAGAATCACCGTCCCCTCCCAGTCCTCAGGTCCCTTCTCCGGCCCGGCTTTTCAACCGGCCGGCATCCAAGAGGAAGCGCGCCAGATCCAGATCATAAGGGGTGGTGACCTTGATATTTCTCTCCAGTCCCTTCACCACCTTGACCGGGATGCCCAGTTTTTCTACAAGGACCGAGTCGTCGGTGGCCTCTTCCCAGTTCTCCGCCAAGGCCTTTTGGTGGGCCCTTGAAATATCTTCATAATAAAAGGCCTGAGGTGTCTGAATCACCCAGATGTTCTCCCGCGCATAGGTCCTCATCATGTCTCCCCGGCTGTCCAATTCTTTCACGGTTTCCTTGGCAGGCAGTCCGGCAGTGGCGGCCCCGTACCTCCTCGCCGCCTCGATCACCCGTTCTATGAGCGCCTCGTCAATCAAGGGGCGGGCCCCATCGTGGATGCAAACCACCTCGAAACCGCCCTCCGACGCTTCAATTCCCAGCCTCACCGAATCCTGGCGTCTCGCCCCGCCCGCGACCACCCTTTTGACTTTGTCCAGTCTGAATCGCTCTACGATCTCTCGCCGGCAATATGCCTCCTCTTCGGGGGGTACAACCAGGATAACGGCGTCCACCCGCTTGGAGCCCTGAAAGGGCCTGAGGGTGGCGGCCAGAAGGGGTTCGCCTTTGAGGTCAAGGAACTGCTTGGGCCGCTCTCCGCCCATGCGGGCTCCCAAACCGGCGGCCGGGATAATGGCGACGGTGCTCATAGCGCTTCAGGGCCCTCTTTACCCGCCAACAGGGACTACTTAGTAAAAAAAGCAGGCCCGGGGACGGCTGCCCGAAGACCTGCTCCACAGACCACAGGTTCCTAAGCGCTGGCGGCTTTTCTGCTCTGCTTTTTCAAACGGTTTATACGGCGGCGAAGAATATCCACCTGCCTTCGGTCATTGGCCCCCCTGGCCTTCTCCTTTTCTTCCTTGAGGCGGAAAACCTTTTCCTTTAATTCCCGGGCGCTCAAGGCCGGCCTTTTGCCCCTGACCATTTTCTTCTTCCCCGGCTCCTCGTCCTCAATGCCCCTGTATTCCTTAATGATGGCCAGGAGGTCTTCCTTTTTCATGGCATGGACCCCCTCAACCCCGGGGATCTCGATGGCCACTTCTCTGAGCTCCTTGGCCGTCATCTTGTCCAGGGGCTTTTCCTCATCCTGTTTTTTGGGCTCAGGCTTCTCCTCCTTGACCTGTTCTTCTTGTTCGGACTTGGCCTCTTCCTTGACCTCTTCTTCTTGTTCAGACATGGTCTCTTCTTTAATCTCTTCTTCCATACCTGGTTCTCCTAACCTCCTTGTCTTTGTTGATGATAAAACAGACCTCCCCGCCTATTTATCCTTTTCTATGGCCCTTTTTACAAAGGGTGACAGCAGATCAATAGGTATGGGGAACAAGGTCGTTGAATTGCTCTCAGAAGATATCTCCTTCAGGGTCTGAAGGTACCTGAGCTGGAGCGCTTCGGGGTATCTCTGGATTATGCCGGCCGCCTCGGCCAGGCGGTTTGCGGCCTGAAATTCTCCTTCTGCGTTAATCACCTTGGCCCGCCGTTCCCTTTCGGCCTCGGCCTGTCTCGCCATGGCCCGCTGCATCTCTTGGGGCAGATCGATGTGTTTCACCTCTACGGTGGTGACCTTAATCCCCCACGGGTCGGTATGCTTATCCAAAATAGCTTGCAGTTGGGTGTTTATCTTATCCCTTTCGGCCAGGAGTTCGTCCAGTTCAACCTGTCCGCACACACTGCGAAGCGTTGTCTGGGCCAGCTGGGATGTGGCGAAGAGGTAGTTCTCCACCTCTATGGTCGCCTTGGTGGAATCCATGACCCGGAAGTAAATGACGGCATTCACCTTGACCGAGACATTATCCCTGGTGATCACGTCCTGGGCGGGGACATCCATGGCCACCAGGCGGAGACTCACCTTGACCATCTTATCAATAACGGGGATCAAGATGATCAGGCCCGGCCCCTTGGTCCCGATAACCCGGCCCAGCCGGAAGATCACGCCCCTCTCGTACTCCTTCAGGATCTTGATGGCTGATGCCAGAAAAAGGACGATCAGCACGATGGCAAGAATGTAAAACATGATGTCCCCCTTGCTTAATATTCCTGTTTAGTAGCCTTTTTCACCCGCAAAATCAAGCCGTCCATTCCCTCCACCTCCACCCGGTCTCCCGGTTCAAGCCTTTCCCCGGCCCTGGCCCGCCAGTATTCGCCGTGCACAAAGATCAGGCCCTCGGGATCTTCCTCGGGATCTATGGCTTCTTGGACCAGGCCCACCTCACCCACCAGGCCGTCCGTGCCGCTTATGGGCTTGACGCGATAGGCCCTGAAGGCCAGCGATGCCACCACCACAAAAAATCCCCCCACCAGGAGGATCGTCGGCATCATGAGCTTGAGAGAAACCGCCACGTCCTCAAAGAGCATGATGGAACCGATGGTCAAGGAGATCAGTCCTCCGATGGAAAGGATGCCGTAACTGGCCACTTTGACCTCGGCGATAAAAAATATGATGGCAAGGGCGATGAGGAGCAACCCGGCGTAGTTGACGGGAAGGGTCTGAAAGGAAAAGAAGGCCAGGATCAAGGATATGGCCCCGATCACCCCCGGGAAGATGGCCCCCGGATGGGCGAGTTCAAAATAGAGCCCGGCCAAACCGATCATCATGAGGATATAGGCGATATTAGGATCGCTGATGGTCTTTAGGACCCTGTCCCTGAACCCGGGGCGGTAATGGATCTTTTCAAGGCCCGCCGTTTTCAAGATCACTTTGCCTTCCGGAAGGATCACTTCTTTTCCGTCCAAAAGCTTAATAAGCTCATCCATGTCCTTGGCCACAAGATCCACCACGTTCTTTTCCAGGGCCTCATCGGCGGTAACGGACACGCTCTCCCGAATGGCCTTCTCCACCCACTCCCCGTTTCTCCCTTTCTCCTCTGCAATACCCCGGGCATAAGCGGCCATATCATTGACCACTTTTTCCGACATGGTCTTTTCAATGTCCTTTCCTCCGGCGGTCACAGGATGGGCGGCCCCTATGTTGGTGCCCGGGGCCATGGCCGCTATGTGGGCGGCCACGGTCACCATCACCCCTGCAGAAGCCGCGCCGGCCCCCCTGGGCCCCACATACACCACCACCGGGACCGGTGAATTGAGGATCCCCTTTACAATGGTGCGCATGGAGGAGGCCAGCCCCCCCGGTGTATCCAGCCTGATAATAGCAAGGGCCGCTCCCTCTTCCTCCGCCTTTTCAAGACCCCTGGTGACATACATGGCCGTGCCCGGGTTGATGGTCCCCTCGAGTTCAATGATCAAAACCTTTTCCGCGGCCCCGGCCCCCTGCGGGAAAAGGCATAGGACCATGCCCAGGGCAAGCACAGGGATCAGCATCATGGGGATCAAGATCCTGGGGCTAGCCATTTTTTTTGACCTCCAGGCCCAAGAGGGCCATGATCTTTTTCACGTCCTCCCAGACCTGCCGTTTTGCAGACGCATTCCGCAAAAGATAGGCCGGGTGATAGGTGGGCATGAGGGGAATCCCCTCAAAGGAATGCCACTCTCCCCTTGCCGGACCAACCCTGAAATCCTCCCCCAGCAGACCCTGACCGGCCACCCTGCCCAGGACGCAGATGGCTTCGGGGCGGATGATCCTGAGCTGCGCTTTCAAAAAGGGAAGACACGCCTCGATTTCTTCCCTTTCGGGGTCCCGGTTGCCCGGGGGCCTGCATTTGACCACATTGCAAATATACACCTCCTCGCGGGTCAAGCCCATGCCGTTTTCGATGATCCTGCTCAAAAGTCTCCCCGCCTCCCCTACAAAGGGTTTGCCGACCAGATCTTCTTCACGGCCCGGGCCCTCCCCCACAAAGACCAGCCTGGCCCGTTCTGATCCCTCCCCGAACACCAGATGGGTCCGGGTCCGGGCAAGCTTACACCGGGTGCAATCACCCACATGGTCCCGCAGGGCCTCAAGGGATTCTATGCGGTCCGGCCGGGGGGCAGCCTCTTTCCTCCCTACCGGTCCCCGATCCAAGAACTTCAAGGCCCGTCTTGAGATCCGAGGGGGTTCCAATCCCATCTCTTGATGGGCCAGGAGCAGGTTTTTCACCTGGGTAAAGATCTCTTTGAGTTCCGGTTCCATGCCTGTTTAAAAGCCCTCCTGAATCATACCTGGATTATCCCTCTTCCCCTTTGGCGGAGACCAGGGACCTGACCCTCTCCAGGACCAGGTGGGCCACCTCATCCTTGCTCATTAAAGGGGACTCCTCCATTTTTCCGTCCCTGTAAAGGATCTTGACCCTGTTGGTGTCTGATTCAAATCCTGCATCCGTGCCGGACACATCATTGGCCACGATCATATCCAGGTTTTTGGCCTTCAGTTTCTCTTGGGCATGGACCAGAAGGGATTGGGTCTCCGCGGCGAATCCCACCAGGACAAGGGAGGAATCTCCTTTGGCGGCCCCCAGCTCCGCCAGGATATCCGGGTTTTTTACCAGATCCAGGCCCAGGGTTTCCGCCCCTTTTTTGATCTTTTGCCCCGCCCTTTCCCGGGGCCGGTAATCCGACACGGCCGCGGCCTTGACAATGGCATGACAATGGGCACGCCTGTCAAAGACCGCTTCCTTCATCTCCAGGGCCGTCTTCACCCGGACCAGGGTGACCCCGTAAGGTGGGTTAAGGGCCGTTGGTCCGCTCACAAGGGTCACCGAAGCCCCGCGCTGCCTCGCCGCCCTTGCCAGGGCATACCCCATCTTACCGGTGGACCTGTTGGAGATATATCTGACCGGATCAAGGGGCTCAACCGTGGGACCGGCTGTGACCAGGATATCGAGCCCGGAGAGATCCTGGTTGGAGACCATCATCCAGGCCTGTTCAAGGATGTCCCGGGGGTCAGGCAGTCTTCCCGGCCCCTCTGTCCCGCAGGCCAGGTCCCCCTGGTCCGGCGCCATGACCGTGTATCCCCTTTGCCTGAGGAGCTCCATATTGGCCTGAACCGCGGGGTTCATAAGCATCTGGACATTCATGGACGGACAGACCAGGACCTTGGCCGTGGCCGCAAGGAGAGTGCTGGACAAAAAATCGTCTGCCAGGCCATGGGCCATCTTGGCCATCATATGGGCGGTGGCCGGGGCGATAATCATCAAATCCGCCTCCTGGCCCCACTTGATATGGTCCATCCCCGGGCCTTCCTGGTTGAACATATCCCACAGCACCCGGTGACCCGAGAGGGCTTCGAAGGTCAGGGGGGCCACAAATCTGGTGGCCCCGGCGGTCATGGCCACCCGGGTCCGGGCACCCGATTTTACAAGAAGCCTCACCAGCTCCGCCGCTTTATAGGCCGCGATTCCACCGGTTACACCCACAATAATTTTCTTGTCCTTCATAACCTTTCCTAGACAGGCTAATATCCCCCCACCTGCGCCAGTTCTTCTTTTCCTGCCTTGGCAATCCACACCCCCTGGATCTTGACCACAGACGTGATCTTGCCGGCCGCAGATTTGGCTTCTGAGGCATCTTGAAAGAAGCCGGCCCGAAGCCTGATCCATTCCTGGCCCTTGACCTCGGCCTTGGTAATATAGACATGGTAGCCCTCTTTCATAAGCCTCACGGCCAGGGGGATGATTTTTTCAGAGGCCTGGGAAGAAAAGACGTTCACCACCCAGGGCTTGGAGGCCAGTTGGGCGCGCCTTTCCCTGGCTTCTTCGGGGGTCAGGTATTTGAGTTCAAGGCCCGGGGGCAGTTCCTCATGGGGAAGCCCCTCCTTGGGTGCCGACCCGGACAACCGATCCATATTGAGCCGAAAGAGGCTTGGCCACCGTAAGGAATCTCCGTACACCCCGTCCCGGCCGGCGATTGTATAGAGGGTGTCTCCTTTCTCCACACGGTAAATGCCTGCTTCTGCCGGCTTCACCTCCTGTTTTTGTTTCATTTTTTCAGGCTCTTTTTGTTGCTCCTTTTCAGCCTCTTTCGGGGGCGCTTTTGGAACCTCTCTTTCCTGAGCCGGAGGTTTTTTGGAGCCTTCCCCGGGGGATGGGGCCGGCGGTTCTTTTTTAGCGGTCACCGCCGGGGCCGGTTCAGATTTCTCTTCTGCCCGGGCCGATTCAGATTTCTGTTCTGCCTGGGCCCCGGCAGGGGCCTTTTTCAGGGCCGGCGGCCTTTTCTGGGGAGGAATCTTGTGCCTCACCACCTGCCTGGGCTGCTGCGCTTGCTTGGGCTCTTCCTCTCCGCACCCTGCCATGACCAATGACAAAACGCACACAAAAACCACCACTGCAACATTTCTAAGGCACAAAAGCCCGTGCTTGAACCGCCAAATTCTAAAGTACATGGACGCCCCCTGAGAAATCATTGCAGACACACGGCTTCTCCAAGCCTGCCACACAGGTACCCTTCTCTATAAGACCCATATATTTCAACAAAATTATTCTATTAAAGCCTAAATTGAAGCCCTTGACAATAAAAAACCGGGCCCTGCCACCCCCAAATCTTCTCAAGGTCCAGAGAAGGCTTTCAAGGGGGTCATCTGCCCCCGGGGGGATTTACAATTCACAGGCATTGAATTAACATTTTAATAGAAATCCTATAAGTGCCTTGGGCATATCTCGTCCAGGCCTTAAACTGATACGAGCCATTAGCTGGCGATGAAGATCTATTTTGGAGGCAAGGACTTATGTTGTGCGAGAGATGTAGTGATCCCATAGAGAAGGGTGAAGAAAGACATTGGCACGGCCAGACTCTGTGTGAGGACTGTTACATGGACGCCCTCTCCCCTGCCCGGGCCTGTGACCCCTGGGCCGTGCACACGGCAAAATCCATGGTCCAGCAGGGAGGCAAAGGGCCGCAACTCAACCCGACCCAGGAAAAAATACTGGAGATCCTTCAGGAAACCGGGGGTCTCGAACCCGCGGACCTGGGCCAAAGGCTTCAAATAAAGGCCCCCGACCTGGAGCGGGAACTGGCCGCGCTCCGGCACATGGAGAAGATCAGGGGGGAGCTTAGAGAGGGAAAGAGGTTCATCCTGCCGTGGTGAAATCCAAATTTCTGTGTATGGCTCTGGTCCTGATCCTTATGGGTTCAGGGTGCCGCATGGCCTATGTATTTCACGCCGCCGCCGGCCAGCTCCGGCTGATGAGCGGGTCCATCCCTGTGGATGAGGCCTTAAAGGATCCCCAACTGGATCCGGAGTGCAAGGCCCGGCTACACCTCGTCGCCCGAATCAAGGCCTTCGGCGAAGAGGAGCTGGGGCTGAAAAAGACCGACAGCTATGAAACGGCCTATCTGAGGTCCCCTCAATGCCCCATATACCTTGTGGCGGCCGCACCCAAGGATCGATTGTGCCTTAAGACCTGGTGGTTCCCCGTGGTGGGGGACATGCCCTATCTGGGCTTTTTTGACCTTGAGGAGGCACGGGCGGAGAAGAGGGGACTGGCAGAAGAGGGCCTGGACGTCTACCTGGGTATGGCCGCGGCCTACAGTACCCTCGGCTGGCTCAATGACCCCGTGACCCTCAATGTGCTGGAGGGCTCCACAGTAGATCTTGTGGAAACCATCCTCCACGAAATGACCCACACCACCCTTTACGTCAAAGGGCAGGGAGCCTTTAATGAGGGTCTGGCCGTCCTGGTGGGGAAGGTAGGAGCGGCATTCTTTCTTGAAAAGGCCTACGGGCCCTCCCATTCCTGGACCAGGGAGGCCCAAAATGCCCTCATGGACGAACGCCTTTTCTCATCTCTCCTGGACTCCCTCTTGGAAAACCTGCAGGGGCTCTACGCCTCTTCGATGAGCCCACAAGAAAAGCTTCGACAAAGGGACGCGGTGTTCCAAGAGGCCATTTTGGATTTCAGTCACATGAAGCACCGATTTCGGACGGAGCGGTTCCTTTCCTTTGGGGACCACCCCTTAAACAATGCCTATCTGCTGTGCGTGGGTCTCTATCACCGCTACTACCCCCTCTTTGAGGCGGTCCTGGAGGAGAACCAGGATTCCATAAAAAAGACCCTTATGCTCTTCAAAAAAATGGCGGGGGAAGGCGGCGATATGTTGGAAAAGACCAGGGCATGGCTTGAGAGGGAGCGTGAGGACACGCAGTAAAGTCATCTTGGTCTTTCCGGCCGTTATTTTCCTCACAGCCGCCTTCCTCTTGGCTGTGGCCCTCTATTATTACTCCCACCCTTCGGCCGTCCAGCCTTTACTCGAAAAGGCCCTCTCCCGGGTCACCGGAAATCCGGTCACCATCCAGGAAATCTCTTACTCTTTGAGACCCCTAAGGATTCATGCCAGGGGTATCCGGCTCGGTTCTCTTAAAGGGCCAGGGGATTTCCGCCTGGTTGTGCCGGAACTGGGGGCGGACATGCGCCTCGAAGGTCCCTTTGGCCAGAGACGGCTTATCGTGGAAGCGCTCACCGTCAAAGGGCCTGCTCTCGAGGTGTCACAAGACACGGCCTTTCCCTCCCTGCCCCAGGAATCAGGGGGTCCTACTTTTTTGGAAAAGAGCTTCGCCTTCCTCTTTTTCAGGTATATTCGCCTGGAGCGCCTCACCGTGCAGGAGGCGCAAATCCTTGTCCGCTCGGGGGATATACGGTTGAGTGTGGAGGGTATCGGCGGAGGCCTGAACCAGAGCCGCCGCCTGGACATGACCGGCTCAGTCCAAATGGAATGGCCCTCCCAGGATATCACCCTTTCTTCACCCCACATCCAGGTGGTTTCGGACGGCGCCGTGTCCCTCCGCGATCCGGGCACCAAGCTCAAGATGATGGTTGAGCAGGGGAGTCTCCAATCCCCGGACATGGACTTGGACCATCTGGAAATCAAGGCCCTTCTGGGTTACCACCCCCCAAATAAGGAACTGGTCCTAATCTCCTCGGACATCCATAGCGGGCCGTTGGCTTTCGATCCCCCGTCCGGACAAAAATCAAGCCCCGTCCATATCCAGGCCGCGGGCGCCATGGGCCTTAAAACCCGGCTTTTGAAGCTCAGCCGCTTGAACGTATCCATGAATGACCTCCTTGATCTGGAAGGGGAGCTAAGGGCCGTCTTCGGCCCTGAAAAGAAGGTGGAGTTTAAGATCACCCATTGCCGTTGCTTCCCTTTCAAGATTCTCTCCCTCATCTCTGGAAGGACAAACCATGGACTTCCGGGGGTGGATTTGGAAGGGGCCCTCTCCCTCCACGGCCGTTTGGAGGGGTCCACGAATCAGGGCAAGTGGGATCTTGGTTATGACCTGAAATCCCAGTTCCAGGACAACCCCTTTTCTGTCAACACCGGTCCCATGCCGGTCCGGGGGAGGGTGAAGGGTCACCTCTCGGTGCGAGGAGATGCCAGGGCCTTTAAGACCTCGTCCCTCCTCACCGCCGAGGGGACCCTCTTTTCCATACCGGGTCAGGAACCATACCGGCTTCCACACCTTGAGATCCATGTCCCACAGGGCCATGTGGAGATCAAAAAGGGCTCCTTTGACTTTCCTGGAATCCGGATCACTTCCTCCCTCCTCAAAGACATGCAACTCTCTTTAAAGGGAGACATCCGTACCCAGACAGTGGGACTTGAGGGTAAAGACCTTCACCTCCTGGAAGCGGCCCGTACCCTGGACCTCCTCCCGGAGGGGTGGCAATCCCACGGCAAGAGCATCGTAGACCTAAAGGCCCGCCACCATGAAGAGGACGGCTGGACCCTCAATGGCTCGGTAGGGCTTGAGGAGTTGAGGCTTCAAAACCAGGATCAAAGCCTTATGGGAGAAAAGATCTCCCTCAGCGTAGGGGTAACCGGAGAAAAGGCATCCAAGAAATCTGAAATCAAGGGGAAGGCCAGCTTGAATATCCGGGGCGGAGAGCTTTTACTGGACCGTTTCTATATGAACTTTGGGACCCACCCCGTCACCTCCGCCTTCTCAGCCACCTATGTGCTATCGAGCCCTTCCCTGGGGGTGTCTGCTTTCAAGGTGGCCCTGAAAGATATTATCACCCTTCGTGGATCCGGGACCCTGGGCTATGCCCGGGGAACCCAACGGGTTTCCTTGAAGGCCGAGGTGCCGGCCTGTCGGCTCAAGCCCCTTTACCGGCATTTTCTTCTGGACCCCTTTAAGGCGGAACACCCTTTGCTTGCCTCTCTTGACCTGGGTGGAGACTTTTCTGCAGAACTCACCGTCCTTGGCGGGGCGGGGACATGGACCGTTAAAGGACACGCCGGGTGGGTGGACGGGCATATGGGTTCTGAAGAAACAGGCTTTCACCTGGAGGGCATACACCTTGACCTGCCCCTCTGGTTTTCAAACAACATGGACCCCGAGGCTGGGGAGACTTTGAAAGGAGGTCTCTCCATCCAATCCGCACAACTGCCTCTGTTATCCAACGAATCCGTGACCTTTGAATTAGAGGCAAGACCCAACACCCTCGCCCTGCCCTCTCCCCTGGTTTTGAAAGTCACCGGAGGAGAAATCCTCGCGGCGCCTATGACCCTCAAACAGCCCTTTTCCCCCGAGAGGCTGCTGACCACCAGCCTTCAGGTGATAATTGACAGGATCGGTCCTCTCCTTTCCGGGGTGTGGTCCTATCCCATTGAGGGCGAAATGGAGGGGAAGCTGGGTCCCTTACATTTCGACGGCCATCAGATCAAGACCTCAGGGGAACTCGAGGCCAACGTCTTTGGCGGTCGCATCCTTTTTTCAGACCTCCGGGCATCCGGGTTATTCACATCCACGCCCCTATATGCCTTGAGTGCCCAATGGGAGGATATTGACTTGAAATTGCTCACCGCAGGGACGTCCTTCGGCACCATCGAAGGCATCATGAGGGGGCACGTCAAGGATCTGGAGATCGCTTTCGGCCAGCCCCAGCGGTTCGATCTTTTCCTGGAGACCGTCAGAAAAAGGGGCGTCCCTCAAAGGATCAGCGTCAAAGCCGTGGACAATATCGCCCGGATCGGGGGAGGGCAGAGCCCTTTCATGGGGGCCGCCGGGCTCCTTTCCGCCCTTTTCAAGACCTTCTCCTACCAAAAGATCGGGATCCGGGCCTCCCTGGCCAATGATGTTTTCAGGATCAACGGGACCATAAAGGAGGGGGGGAAGGAGTATCTTGTGAAAAGGAATAGCTTTTCAGGGGTAAATGTTGTAAACCAGAATCCGGACAACCGGATTCGTTTCAAAGACATGGTGAAACGGATCAAAAGGGTCACGGCCGGTAACGCCGAGCCTGTGATCCGCTAGAGAATCAAGGTATAAAAACGTGCCGTTCAGGAGGTGAAGATGAAACGCGTGAAAAGGATCGGTTGGACTGCCCTATCCGGTGGCCTCCTCTTGGTATTTGCCTGCGTAACCATCAACATCTATTTCCCCGCGGAAAAGGTGGAGTCCGTGGCTGCGGAGATCGTGGATGATATCAGGGGAGAAGGAAAGGCCAAGGAAAAAGGGCTAAAGGACAGTAAAAATTCCGGCTTTATAAAAGCCCTTTGGGCCCTCGCTCCCGCAACGGCCTGGGCCCAAGAAGTCACCGCTGTATCCAATCCCACCATCAGAGCCCTGAAAAACCAGATGAAGGACCGCTACACCCAGTTAAGTCCATATTATCAGAAGGGCGTCCTGAAGGAAGAGCCCTCCGGCTATGTTTCCCTGGTAAACACCGGGGGACTGGGTCTTAAGGAAAAAAGGGACCTGAAAAACCTGGTGGATGCAGAAAACAGGGACAG
>CAZNLL010000108.1:0-1669 GCA_964573885.1 uncultured Desulfobacteraceae bacterium
ATCTCCTTTCTTTTTTTGAGTGTAATTTTTGATCACTGCTAGGGGTTAAAAAAAGAAAGCCAACCTTTCGCGCTAGTTCTTTCTTCACCAGTGTTGACAGGGAAAAATGACTTAAATGAGGGCCTCGGCTATTCCAAGTTGCCTTGCATTTGGCTCAAATAAACATAAGGGCCATGAAGCCATAAAAAGTCATGGACTGAAGCATGAGCAGCAAGCTGGATTAGAAAGAGGTAGAAGTAGAATTAGGGGAAGCAAAGAGGAAATGTCAACACGTGGAAAATACTTAAAAAACACGAGTAAAAAACACGTGGTTGACCATTTAAATGGAATGATCAGGTAAGGTTAGAAAGAGTGAAAGAAGGAAGTAGTACCAAAAAAAAGAAAAAAGAATTACAAGAAAACTTTATTTAATGCCGGGTATTATTTCCGGGAAAATTTTTTCAACTTTTTTATGTGAGGTAATGAGGAAGTATTGTCATGTATAAGAGTATGAAAGTAATGCTTCTTTTGGAAGCACTACGTGATTTTACCCCGTATTTTTGAGCGATTTGCCAGTGTTGACATTTCTTTAATACTCGAGAAGGAAAAAAGGTGGCTTTCCATTTTGGAGAGCCGTGGACCCAACAATGGCGACCATGCAGTGGGCTCCGAGAACCTGAATATGCTTAATGGATCTCTGCAATTGAGAAAGGAGATCAAAAAATGAAAGTGCTGCCTCAAATATTTTTGCCGAGATGGGATAGGAAAAAAACATGTAAGTGTTTTCCTGGAAAACCTAGAGGTCTTTTCATTCTCATACTTCTCATTTGTCTTTGTCTGCTTCCTGCCATCTCCCTCGCGGCGGAAGGGGCGGCTAGTGTCGGAGCAGGTGCCGGCGGGCCAACCGGCGCAGGTGCTGGGGGCGGCGGTGCGGGCATGGGAGCTGCCGCAAGTATAAGCGGGGTCAGCATTGCCGGCGTGGCCGCTGCGGCCGTGGCCGTGGTTGCCGTGGTTGCCGATGCCGTGTCCGACGATGATGAAGAACCGGTAGCTCATCATGCTGCCGCCCATCACGGAACACCAAGTCATCACTAGGGCCTGAAAAACAAGCCTTAGGATGTAGATGCCTAGAGAAGTCGGTGAAGAGATAACGAAGAGGGTTTGGCAGCTGAAAGCGATCCGTGTTATTTGATCTGCCCGGCAATCTTGGGAAGGGGAACCTCATTTGACAGGGAAATCTTTTCTTCACCCTGCTAGAGTTTCAGGAGGTGGGATCGGAGACTTTTGTTTCTGTTTACCAGTCCCATCTTTTTTCGGATATTTTTCCTGTGGAATTCCACTGTCCTGATGGAAAGACCCATGAGTCGGCTGATGTGTTTTGTGCTTTTGCCCCGCCGTATTAGATTGGCCACCTGCAACTCCTGGGGCGTGAGGTTCAGGTTTTTGGCGGTAAGTTTCCAGGAAAGGGGAGAGACAATGTCTTCCAAATTGGATTCCAGGATGTTTACATAGGATTGGAGTCTCTCATCAGAAAGTTCCTCTTTAAGTTTATCCACATATTAGGCTGGGCCATCTCCTTCACATTATAAAGGATCCTTTTCTCCAACTCCCACCGATCCTCTTCCCGCTTATCCAGTAAGACCTTGAGGGCGGTATTCATTTCCTGGAGATTGGCGGTTTTGGCCTCCAG
>CAZNLL010000108.1:1769-14143 GCA_964573885.1 uncultured Desulfobacteraceae bacterium
TGGCCTCCAGGGCCTTCATGAATTGCCTGCGTTCGGTCACGTCCCGGACAATACCACGGAGCCCCACAGGTCTCTTCATGGAATTTTTCATGAGCGATATGGAGGTTTCTATATATCTCCTGGATCCATCCTTTTGTATAATTTCATACTCATAAGCCTTGGAAGGCTTGCCCGTGGTGAATACCTTGTTGGCTTCCTCGAAAAGCCTCTTGGCATTCTCTTTCTCCATATGATCCCGGTTATTCATCCCCATCAATTCTTCCCTGGGATATCCAGTGATCCTGCACAGGGAATCATTGAAAAAGGTGAAGTTACCGGCGATATCCACCTCATAGTAGGCCTCCTGGATGGTCTCAAGGATTTTTCGGTATTTTTCCTCGCTCTTTCGCAGGGCTTCCTCGGAGCCCCGTTCCCGGGTGATGTCTATGATCAGGGCCAGGACACACGGCTCCCCGTGGATGTCAATTACCTCCGCCGATAGAAGCCCGGTCCCCATCTGGCCTGAACGCTTTCTGAACCGGTATTCAAAGTTGCGGACGGAACCTTTCTCTCTTAATGCCTGGTAAAGCCTTTCACGCTGTGCCAGTGAGACCCAACGGTTCAATTCAAGGGAGGTCTTTCCGATGACATCTTCATACCGGTACCCCGACATGGTCAGGAAGCTGTCGTTCACATCGATGTAACGGCCCTCTTCCAGGGTGGTGATGACAGTGGCCGCGGGACTGGAACGAAAGGCCATGGAAAACTTCTCCTGGCTTTTGGCCAGGGCTTTCTGGGCGGCCGCCTTGTCTGTAATATCATCGGCTATCTCAAGAAACCCTATCAGGGATCGGGCCCCGTCAAAAATGGGCTCTGCCCTTAAATCAAATATCCTTCCCGTCGGGGTGGTTCTGACGGTTCTCTCTGTCTTTTTAGTCTCGAACACCTTTAAGACAGGGCAATGTTCACAGGGGCTTTCAGGGGTGCCCCAGAAGACATGACACTTCTTTCCCGCTATTTGTTCAAGGGATTTCCCGGTAGAGGCAACCGCCGCCTCATTCGCCCAGAGGATCTGGAGGTCCTGGTTGACAAACACAATATTTGCGCTTATGGCGTTGAGGATGATATCTTTTTGCGTGTGGATTTCAAAGAGTTCCCTTTCAATGCGCTTCTGGTCTAAAATCTGCCTTTCGAGCCCTTCTTCTGACAGGGTTGGTGACCGTTCCGGCATTTTATGGGTCCCCCACATGGCAGCCTGATGATTCTTTGTGTGGCCCTAAAGATAAAATTTAATTATATCATTACGCATTGTGAAAATCATAAAAAGAAATGTCAACACGGGGAAATGAGCCAAAAATACGGGGAAAAACCCAGTAGTGGATGACGAAAAGCCAACAATAAAGCCTGTTACAGCCATAGATGTACCTCGTATCAAACATTGAAGAAAATTGTTTTTTTCGGGCTTTCCTGCGTTTTTCTTCAAGGCCTACCAGTGGATTCCCGGGTGCCCGGTAGTGCCCGGGCCTTTTCTGAATTGCTTGACAGGAGCGACGGGGTGTTCTCATTATTGGTTTTGGGCCCGGGCCGGAGAAAAATGTGATGGGTCTGATCCGCACAGGAGATTACATCAAGGTGGACGCCGATAAAGGCCTTATTCAAATTGTGGAAGGGTAACGACCCCCGGGAGGAGGCATGCGACGCTGGAACGGGTGGGGAGATGATACGGTTCAATATCCCTTGCCTGAGGACGCGGAACTCTTTTTGACGGAAAGGGTTGGCAGGGCCGTTCCCCTGTCGGACGCTTCCCTGAAAGAGGTCTTGGCCCGGGTCCCCGGATCTCGCCTGCCTGACCACCCCCTGGTGGACCGTTCTCCGGTAGAGCGGCTGCGACATGCCAGGGGGCAGAGCCTGCCTGATTGGGTGGCCCTTCGGAGCGGGCAGGTCCAGGCCTTTCCGGACGGGGTGGCCCACCCTGTCTCCACCCAGGAAGTGCGGGTTCTTCTTCTCTATGCGGCGGAGGTGGGCGCGGAAGTGATTCCCTATGGGGGCGGCACCAGCGTTTTGGGGCATATTACGCCCCGGAGCGGGGAGAGGCCTGTCCTGACCCTGGACATGGGTAGGGTGGGCCGCCTGATGAGCCTGGACGAGAAAAGCCAGATCGCCGAGTTCGGGGCCGGGGCTGCTGGACCGGATGTAGAGGCCGGGCTCAGGGCCCGGGGGTTCACCCTGGGTCATTTTCCCCAGTCCTTTGAATTTTCCACCCTGGGCGGCTGGGTCAGCACCCGTTCCTCCGGACAGCAATCCCTGCGATACGGCCGGATCGAGCACCTTTTTGCGGGCGGGCGACTGCAGAGCCCTGTGGGGAGCCTGGAGATCCCGGGTTTTCCCGCTTCCGCGGCCGGCCCGGATTTGAGAGAAGCCGTGCTGGGCTCTGAGGGCCGCCTGGGTGTTCTCACAGAGGTCAAAATCCGGGTATCCCCGCTGCCTGAGCGGGAGCGGTTCTACATCATTTTTTTCCAGGACTGGCAACAGGCCGTGGAGGCGGTGCGCCATGCCGTCCAGGCAAGGGTGCCCCTGTCCATGATGCGGCTCAGCACGGTGAAGGAGACGGAGACCCAGCTGGTCCTGGCCGGCCACAAGAGGCTTGTGGGGTGGTATGAAAAGGGCCTGGCCCGGCGCGGGGCCGGCCCCGGGAAATGCATGCTCACCTTCGGCGTCACGGGAACCAGGGTCCAATGCAGACAGGCCTTAAGCCAGGCCCGGGAGGCCTTCAGGCAGGGGATCGGGTTTTTGGCCGGCAGGTATCTGGGCCGCAAGTGGGTTGAGACCCGCTTCCTGGTCCCCTATCTGAGGAACACCTTATGGGAAAAGGGTTATGCCGTGGACACCCTGGAGACGGCCACGGACTGGGACAGGGTGGAGGGCATGATCCAGGGTATTGAATCCGCTATTCATGGGGCCTTCAGTCGTGTGGGAGAAGGGGTGCATGTATTCACGCACCTCTCCCACCTCTATCCCCAGGGGGCCAGTGTGTACACCACCTGCCTGTTCCGGCTGGGGGGGCACCATCATGAAACCCTGGCACGGTGGGAACCAATGAAAGAAGCGGCTTCCAAGGCCATTGTGGCTCAAGGAGGAACCATCAGCCATCAGCACGGTGTGGGAACGGATCACAGGGCCTATCTGGCCGCAGAGAAAGGCCATTTGGGTATGGGGGCCATAGAAGGGCTTTGCCGTCACTTTGATCCGCAAGGGATGATGAATCCGGGCAAGCTCATTTAGTTTCCATCCATAAATGGCTCTTTTTCACAAACCAGGGCGTCAATCTACGGGATCACTTGTGCGGTGTACTATAGTACACCTCTGCGTAATCCGTTGGTTTCCTTGATTTTGCAAAAAATATCTCATTTCTGGATTGGAAACGCACTTGTGCCCGGAATCGATTTGTGGATGGGCACCATTTAACGGCGGGGGTACGGCCCCAAGTTCCAGGAGTTTCAAGTGATGATCACATCCAAGGCCATGTCCATGGATGAAACCCGCGAGGAGGCCTGGGCCCGGCTCCTGGAAAAGGGCTCCGGCCAAGGCCCGGGCTGGGACCTCCTTGTCATCGGTGGAGGGATTACAGGGGCGGGGATCCTGAGGGAGGCGGCCAGACGCGGCATGGCTGCGGCCTTGATCGAGCAATGCGATTTCGCCTGGGGCACATCCAGCCGTTCCGCCAAGATGGTCCACGGAGGGCTTCGCTACCTCATGGGGGGCCGGTTCAAGCTCACCCGCGATTCAGTGAGAGAGCGGGAGCGGCTGATACGGGAAGTCCCGGGTCTGGTGGATCCCATGGGGTTCCTCCTTGGTGATTACAGGGGCCAGAGCCCCAGTAAATGGTCCTTTTTGGCCCTTCTCACCGTGTATGATCTCCTGGCCTGGAAGTGGAACCACCTGGAGGATCTCCTCCTCAGGCGCACCCGGCTGGGGGTATTGCTCGAAGAGGGCGGCACGGCATTGTTGGGCCGCATCAGAGAGGTGTGCGAGCAAGAACTGGGCTGGGACCATGAGACCTGGGTTCAGGAGGCCACAGCCTATCAAGACCTCTGGGGGCGCTGCTACAAGGTGCCCTGATCCGGTGTCTTATGGCTATTTTTTGAATTCAGGTCGCCGTTTTTCGAGAAAAGCGGAAATCCCTTCCCTGGCCGCATCTGTGCACGCGATATCCCCGAACCCCCGGTATCCGATTTGCAGGGCCTCCTCCAGTCCCCGGGCAGCGGCGCCCTCCTTCACCGTTTCGGCTGCGATGGAAACCGCCTCCTTACTCAAGGGCTGTTTACCGGCCATGGGCTCAGAAGGAAGGACTATTTCGGGGATGTCCACCGGGGCGTCAGGGACCCTTTTGACTTTTCCCTCCAGGTCCTTCACCTTTTGGACGGCCTCTTTGATGAGTGCCGGGTAGTCGTCGACCACCCTGGAGACCATGCCCATGTCTGCGGCCTCCTTGGCCCTGATGGGCCTGCCCAGGCAGATCATCTGGTGGAAGAGCTCTGCCCCCTGGGGCCATTTCCGGTAAGGGACAATGCACCCACCTATTCCGGGAAGGATGCCGAGGGTGATTTCCGGGAATTGAAAGAAGGCGTTCTTGGTGGCCACCATATCGTGACACCGGATGGCGACCTCCAGTCCCCCTCCCAGGGCCAGGCCGTTTATGGCCGCCACCACGGGCTTGTCCATACGGTCCAAGAAGAGCTGCACTGCGGCACAGTCCCGGGCATACTGGATGGCCGCATCTCTGTCACCGAGCATACGCGGGAATTTCCCGATATCCGCACCCGCTGAAAAGGCGGCCTTGCCGAAACCTGTTATCACAAAGCCCCTGACCGACGGGTTATCGGCATAGCTTTTGAGCACGCCCAAGATTTCATTGTTTAATTCGTCGCTGAGGGCATTCATGGCCTGGGGCCTGCGGATGGTGATGACAACGACCCCGTCCATGTGGTCAACCAGGATAAAGCGATTGAAGTCCTGATAGGCGGAGAAGGAGGCCTTTGCCCGGGGAAAGCCCGGTCTTTCTACGGCGAATTTCTCCATGATGCGCTGCACCTCGGCCTCACCCAGGTCCCGCATAATATCCAGGGGACCCTTCCGGAACCCCAGAGCGATCTGGCACCCGAAATTGAGATCCTCTTTTGTGCCGATTCCCCGATCGATGATGTCAAAGGCCTGGGAGAAGAGGACCCCCATCAACCGGTCTTTGACCTTTCCGGCCACATCCGGGGGCACATCCACGGGGCTTCCGGGCCTGTGGGTGTGCCAGCGGTCCACAGAACTCAAGATGGGGGCGGGCCGGTAATGGTCGCCCTCTTCCATCTGAAGGGTGTTGGTTTCAATGATAATCGGATTGCCGTTGGCCATATTCAGGACAAAGAAGGGGCCTGCGAAGACGAACTCCTCCGCCACCTTATCAATCTGGCCCGCGGAGGCGTGGTCCAGGAGATAGGCCGCCTCATTGCACCAGTTGTCAAAGATGCGATCCAACATGAAACAGATGGCGTTGTCGGTCATAATGGGGACCTTGCCGGTCTCGGTAAAGAACCATAGGAGGGTGTCCACCACGTCCCGGCTCGCCCCGGACCAGGTGATGACTTCAACGGGGAGGCTCCTCCATGCAGGGGCGAAGAAATGGGTAATGGTGGCCCGCTGCGGCCTTTTCATGCGGGAGAAGATCCTGTCCGCAGGAATGGAGCTGGTGTTGGAGGTAATGATGGTGTCGTTCCCCACGATGCCTTCTACGGTTTCAAAGATCTTCTGCTTGAGGGGGATATTCTCGGTGGCGGCCTCGATGACGAGGTCACAGCCTTTTATTTCGCTGTAATCCAGGGTATAGCCGATATTTTGGAGGACCGCCTCCGCCTGGTCCTGTTTCATCTTTCTTTTGTCCACCGCCTTTTTGACATAACCGGCAAGCCGTTTTTCAGCGTTTTTCAAGGGCTCCTCCGCCACATCCACCAGGTATAGCTTGATGCCCGGCAAGGCGCTCTTGAGGTAATATCCAATGTCCGGACCAATGGTCCCGGCTCCAATGACGGCGACTTCTTTGGGAAGGGGGCGGGTGGGCGTGATAAGCAAGGGGTTAAAGAATGAGGCGTACAGCTTTTTTCCCTGGTCCATGGTATCCCCCTTTTGGAAATATTTTCTTGACTGGGATTTGTATACTGTGTACAAAAATTTTGTCAAGGAAAAAGGGGGATTGGAGATAACGTTAAAGGAGGGGTTATCAATGGCAAAATTACTGTTTGAGTGGGACTATTCATCCTATCCAGGGGCGAAGACATACCCCCATCTGTTCAAGCCAATTCAGATCGGCAATCTCATGATTCCCAACCGCATTAAGTACGCCGCCACTGAAGACAACCTCAATGATCACAACGGCTTTATTACCGATGCGGACGTGGCGTACATGCGCCTGCGGGCCCAGGGTGTCGTGGGAGGCCTTTGCTTTATGCAGGGTGTTTACATGGATGAAGCCCGCAAGGGTCAGGGATACGTGGGCCAGGCCGCGGCATGGGACGATAAGTATATCTCCGGGCTTAAGCGGATAGCCGACGCCATCCATGAAGAAAGGGCCGTGGCCGGTTTTCAGTTGATGGACTGCGGCCGCGTGGGGGCCGTGGAGGTGGAAAGCGGTCATGCCCCGTCCACCGTGCCGCAGCGCCTGAGGATCTTCAAGCCCATGTACGAGATGACCAAAGAAGAGGTCAAAGAGATGGTCCAGCAGCATGTGGATGCGGCCAGAAGGGGTGTGGAGGCGGGCTTTGACATGGTGGAGATCTCGGGTATCGTGGGTTATCTCATTTCCAATTTTCTCTCCAGTTACACCAACCGCCGGACCGATGAATACGGCGGAGATATCAGGGGCCGTTGCCAGGCCATGGTGGAGATCATCCAGGGCGTCAAGGAGGTTTGCGGCCCGGACATTCCCGTGGGTATCCGCCTTTGCTCCGACGAACTCCTCCAGGATGTGAGGGGAAACACCCCCGAAGAATCCATGGAGAGTTACAAGATGGCGGAAGAGGCCGGGGTTGACTATATCAGCTGCACCCTTGGATGGCAGGAGTCCATATTTCCGGTCATCAGCAGGGATATCCCCCAGGGGAACTGGCTGTACCTGGCCAAAAGGGCCAAGGAGCACATAAATATACCCATCCAGATGGCCTACCGGCTGTTTACACCGGATAAGCCCAACAAGGCCATTGGAGACGGTGAACTGGACATCTGGGAGATGTGCCGGTCCATGATCGCGGACCCCCACATGCCCAAGAAGGTGGCCGAGGGCCGGGAAGATGAGATCAGGCACTGCGTGGCATGCAACCTTTGTCTGGCCAGGCTCTTTCGTGATGCACCCATGACCTGTTATATCAATCCCAGATGCGCCCACGAGCATGATGAGCGGTTTTACCCCCAGCCGGTGGAAGAGGATGATCAAAAGGTGGTGATGATTGTGGGTGCAGGGCCGGCCGGCCTGGAATGTGCCTATGTGGCGGCGGAGAGAGGTCATGAGGTGCACGTCTATGATAAGAGAGAAGAATTGGGAGGGACCATCCTTGACGCCTCCCGTGCCCCGTACGGGGATGACGAATTGATGACCTGCATCAATTACCAAAGGCGGATGTGTGAGAAAAACGGTGTTGAGTTCCATCTGGGTACGGAGGTCACAGAAGAACTGATCCAGGATGAACTTCCTGACACGGTGGTCCTCGCCACCGGTCCCGTGTACTCGGACATAAAGGGCACCGGAGGGGACGGGAAGAATGTGGTGAATGTCCTGGACGTCCTTGGCGGGAGGGTGGAGATCGGTGAAAACGTGCTTGTTTGGGGGAACCGGAAGCCCGGAATCGGGGCGGCCCTGTACCTGGCCAGGGAAGGAAAAAAGGTGACCATTGTGGGGAAGGAAAAGACCGCCGGCTTTGATGTGAACCCCTCTTTTAAGTGGCGTTATATGATTTATTTGAGGCAAAACGGCGTCAACGCTTACAATGATTGCGAGATCGAAGAAATCGCTGATGACCACGTCGTGGTCAAAACCTACGATGGGTACAGGTTCCCGGTGAAATGCGATACGGTGGTCCTCTCTGAGCGCGAGGCCAATGAAAATCTCAAGAGCACGGTTCAAGGAGAGGGAATCGAACTCTTCGTTATTGGAGATGCCCTGGTGCCACGGAACATGTCGAGTGCGGTACATGACGGTTATCGGGTCGGTCTCAGGATCTAAAAAGGAGGTAAGCCATGCCAGTGAATGCAGAAAAGGAAATACCCGGATTGTGGAGGCATCTCCATAACGCCCAGAACGAGATTTTCAAGACCTATTATCGATGGCGGGAGGCGGCCCTTGAACTGGCCGGTCCTGATGCGAAGCCCCTGGATGTCGGTCTCCGGGCCGCTGAAATCATGGGCAAGGACATTGGAAAAGATTTCCTGCCCCGACTCAACTGGCTCAAAGGGGAAGAGGCCTTCCTGGTCAATTTGGGCAAGGCGCTTGCCGGGCTGTGGATCACGGAAGGAGGGGTCGCCTTTGCAGAAAAGGGGGAAAATCCCGGGGAGGTCTTTATCAAATGCACCCGGTGTCCCTGGCCTACGGTAGCCAAACAGTACGGGGTTCCCATGGAGGAGGTCGCCCTTTGCAGGGAGAGGCTTTTTCAGACAATCCTTGAGGATGTGAGCGTCTTTTTCAATATCAAACTGAGGATTGAAATGCTTAAGGCCATACCCCGCGGAGAAGGTCTTTATCTGTTCAGGCTTTACAAAGAGAACTAAGAAATAGGAGAGGTGGAAATGGCTGCTCAGGTCGATTTAGAGAAATGTACCATGTGTGGTGGGAACATAGAGCCCTTGTGCGTGGAGGCATGCCCGGACTCGGCCATCAGGGTACAGGACGGCAGGATTGTGGTCACAGAGTTCATATGCGAGGACTGCAACGAGTGCGGCTGCGTCTGTCCTGATCATGCAATCAGCGTGCCCCTTGAGAAAGTGACCTTCTAGGCGGCTTTATCCGAGAAGGGAACACGCCCGGCGAGGAGATAGAGATGAAGACAAACAAAATAGACCATATCTGTATTGCCGTAAAGGACCTGGAAGAGGCCAAGAAGGTTTGGGAACCCCTTTTAGGGAAATCAGGTCCTGATGACGCCTATGTGGATGAGCCGGAAAAGATTAATGTGGCCCGATACTGGGTGGGGGAGGTGGGTTTTGAGCTCATGGAATCCACCACCCCGGACGGAGAGGTGGCCAAGTTCATCGAGAAGAACGGCGAAGGCATTATGCTCATCAGTTTCAATGTGGACAACACCAGGGAGGCCATTGATGAGTTAAAGGGAAAGGGCTATCCCTTGATTCCCGACGCAAGGGGGGAATTGGCCAGGCCCTTCCGCAACTGTGAATTCGCCTTTATCCACCCCAAAAAGCTCAATAACGTCTTGACGGAAATCATCGATTACAAGTGGGAAGAGCTTGACAAGTAGCGCCCCCGGCTCCATGAATGAGCGTCCTCCCACATGGGCCATTGGGGACGGCCGGCGACCACAGCATGGGAAAAAAATACAAGACCTTTGAAGTCTACTTGGTTTACGTGGATCAGGAAAAATGCGACGGCTGCGAAGAGTGCGCCCATTTCTGTCCGGTCAACGTCTTTGATGTTTTCCAAAAGGCCTATCCGGTGCGGGCCGATCACTGCATGGGGTGCGGCACCTGCGTGGCCGTATGTAAACCCAAGGCGGTCATTGTCACAGAGATATGATCCCGAGGGATACCACGTACCCTCTGTAGGTCACGGATAGGTGTCCTTCTCACCCTTTTCCCTGTTTCCTCTCTGCCCATACCCTCCAGGATTTCCCCTGGCCTATGAGATCCCCGGAAACCATGGGCGGGCCTTTACCTTTCCTGGGGCCCGGGGAGGGAGGCGGAAAATCTTTGTTGTTAAAGAGGAAGGTCTATGAGCGAGTCCATACTGGTTATCGGGGGAGGGATCGCCGGGATTAACGCCGCCTTGAATGCGGCGGATTACGGCTTGAAGGTCTATCTGGTGGATGACACGGCCAGTATCGGTGGCATCATGGCCAGGCTGGACAAGACCTTCCCCACCAATGACTGCTCTATCTGCATAGAGGCCCCCAAAATGTATGAGGTGGACAATCATCCCAACATAGAGATATTGAGCCACACCGAGCTGAGACGGGTGAAGAGGGCCGAGGGGCGTTTCAAGGTCAGGCTCGTAAAGAAGGCCAGGTACATTGATGAAGAAAAGTGCACAGGCTGCGGGGCCTGTGTGGAGGCCTGTCCCGTGTCTGTGCCCGACGAACTGGACGGGAAGGTGGGAGGAACCAGGAAGTTGGTTTCCATGGCCTTCCCCCAGGCCGTACCCAATATGGTCTCCCTGGATCCCGATTGCCGATACGGGCGCATGAGGGAGCAGGGCGCCTGCGTGGGTGGGTGTGTGGTAGACTGCAGCCAGTGCAGGGAGTGTCCCATCGCCTTGTGTGTCAAGGCTTGCCTGGAGGAGGGAAAGGATGCCGTTCGACTGTGGCAGGCCAACAGGAATATAAACCTTGATGTGAAGAGTATCATTATCGCCACGGGCCTCACGTCCCACATGCCCCGGAAGGGGGCCTTTGGTTATGATGAGTATGAGAACGTCATCACCAATCTACATTTTGAGCGGCTCATGAACGCGGGAGGGCCTACAGGAGGGGCGATTATCAGACCTTCGGACAAGAGGCCCGCCAAGAGAATCGCCTGGATCCAGTGTGCGGGCCGGGGCATGAAAGAGGGACAACTGCCCTATTGTTCCAAGGTGTGCTGTATGATTGCAACCAAGCAGACTATTATCACCAAAGAACATGACCCCTCTGTAGAGACCACGGTGTTTTACAATAACCTGAAGGCCTACGGGAAGGATTTCTGGGGGTTTTATGAAAAGGCCAGGGCCCACGGGGTGCGCTATGTGAATGTAAGGCCCTGGGACGTGTTCGAGGATCCGGAAACAAAGAACCTGCGCATCCCCTATATGGATCCCATGAGCGGTGGTCTTGTGGAGGAAGAGGTGGATCTGCTGATCCTTTCCGCGGGGCTCGCTCCCAGCGAGCGAAACGAGAGACTGGCCAAGGTCCTCAAAGTCGATCTCAGCCCCTTAGGGTTTTTCGAGGAAAAGGATCCCCTGAAGGCCCCTCTGGAAACCAAGGTGGAGGGTGTCTATGCCTGCGGCGGGGCCCTGGGGCCCATAGACATCGCCGAGTCGGTGGTCCAGGCCTGTGCGGCGAGTATGAAGGCGGTTTTAAGAAAGGCCTCCTGATCCGGGTTGATGCATCCCTATGGGGTGGAAAAAGACCCTGAAACTTTGATACTGAAAGGCATCCTTGCCCTTAATAAGTTGCTTTAGTAACAGGGCAAGCCCAAAGGGGGAGTGGTCTGAAAATGCCAAAGGAGCGGGAGCAGTGCCATGGTAAAAGGACGGAATCGGGTTTTTCAAGGTGAGAGGCCGAGATGAGTGAGGAAATCCGGGTTGGGGTTTTTGTCTGTGACTGCGGGTCCAACATCGCGGGAGTGGTGAATGTCCCCGAGGTGGTTGAGTACAGCAAGGGACTCCAGGACGTGGTCCGGGCGGATGAAGGCCGGTGGTCCTGCTCCACGGATTACCTGGAGAGGATGAAAGCGCTCATCAAGGAGCACGATATCAACCGTGTGGTGGTGGCGTGCTGTACCCCCCGGACCCATGAGCCCCTTTTCAAGAGGGCTGTCAAGGAGACCGGGCTCAACCCCTACCTCCTGGAATTTGTAAGCATCAGGGAGCAGGTCTCCTGGGTCCACATGGGGGAGCCGGAAAGGGCCACGGCCAAGGCCAAGGACCTCATCAAGATGGGGGTGGCCAAGGCCAGACTCCTGGAAGAGGGCGAAGAGGTCAGGTTGCCCGTCAAGACCGAATGCCTCATCATCGGAGGGGGCGTGGGCGGTATGACTGCGGCCCTCAATATCGCCGAACAGGGCTTCCAGGCCGTGATTGTGGAAAGGGCCCCTGAACTGGGAGGCGTGGTCAAGGCGCTGTCCAGTATCTATGAGGGCCGGGAGCGCATTCCCGCAGCCCCGCTGGTAAAGGGCCTCGTGGAGGCGGTCCAGGCCCACCCCGGGGTCCAGGTATATACCGGGGCCGAATTGGAAACGGTAGAGGGCTATATCGGCAATTACAGGGCCTCTATAAGGACAGACGCCTCCACGGAGACGGTCAGGGCCTCCACGGTGATCGTGGCCACGGGCATGAAAGAGATCGACCCCACGGGCCAATTCGGCTATGCGGACGGCCCCGTGGTCTTGACCCAGCTTGAGCTGGAAGAAAAATTGAATAACGGGGGGCTGGGAGA
>CAZNLL010000109.1:0-13654 GCA_964573885.1 uncultured Desulfobacteraceae bacterium
GTCTCAGGTTATTTCCCACGACAATACCCGGATCGATCCTGGCATAGTCATGTACCACGATGTTTCTGAACTTGGCCATCTTGACCATGGACCGGCATGTCTCTTCGCCGATCACCTTGTTTTCGTAGAGGACAGTGAACAGATCTTTATTGTCACGAGGTTCCCTCAAACCGCGCCTGGAGATCAAATGCGCGGCAATATCCAGGCAGCATTCGCAAGCCAGATGCAGGGTCCGTTCCACAAAACGCTGATCCTTCTTACTGGTTTGATAAGCCGCCAGTGAAATATTTTCGTACTCTTTAAGGTCCTCCAGGTACTCTCTCAAAAACCTCAGCTTGGATGAAATGACTTCTCTATCAAGCATGGGTTCCCCCGTGAGTGTCACACCCCGTAAAATGTCCGCATCTCTTGAATATCCTGATCTATATAATACTTGAAATCAAAGTATTGCTTCCTTTTCCTAAGGATAAAGTCGCTCTCTTTATCCAGGTCCTTCACATAGATTCTCTTTCCATAGGCCAAAACCTGGTGAATGAGTTTTAAGGAGGCGGTATTCAAGATCACCAAGTCGATATCTCGGCCCGATCCCTGTTCCAGAAGGGCCATCAGCTCTAAACGACGTTCACCCATCCCCTCCGCTGATAGTTCATCATCCAGATGAACAGCGATATCCAGATCGCTGCCTGTCCTTTCAACGCCCATAACGGCGGAGCCGAACAGATATGCGGATTCCACGTCCGGCTGGTTTTCAAGCGCTTTTGCGATGATTTCCATGGTGATCCTATTTTTCCCGGTCATTGCGGTGCATTTCCTTCAACCATTTCTGACACGACATATCTGCGATAACCTATTCATTATTCTGCCGGAAGGGGGCCTGCCCCGCCGTTGTGAGTATAAGGGGGAACGGGCCTGGGGGTCAACTCAAAACCAGCCCCATGACTTTAGTGCCTCGGCCGCGTCACCCCCTGTCCCTGAGGCCTGTGCTGGCGTATAAGCGCCCTGAGTTCGTGTTTCAACGTCTCATATTCATGGTACTGGGACTCACTCAGGATCTCTTTCAATTCGGCATTCTTTTAAACGGGGAACGGGGGAACGGGGCAACGGGGCTTGGTTTATCCATTACCAAAAGGATCCTTGAAAGGCATCGGGGCGCCATCAAGGCTTCCTTTGCACAAAAGCGTCTTGGTTTAGCGATAAGACTGCCTGCAGACCCCACCGGCGGGAGTGCATGATGGAATTAGAGCCAACTTTTTTTTCGAAAATAGAGCACCATGGCCAGCCCCACGGCAAGCATCACCAACAGGGACAGGGGATACCCGAAAGGCCATTCCAGTTCCGGAATATATTTGAAATTCATGCCATAGACCCCTGCAATAAAGGTCAGGGGAATAAAGATGGTGGCGATGATGGTCAAGACCTTCATGACCTCGTTCATCTTGTTACTCACGCTTGAAAGGTACACGTCCATCATCCCGGAGACCATATCTCTGAAGCCCTCAACGGTGTCGATGACATGAATGGTGTGGTCATGGACGTCCTTAAGATATATCGCGGTGGATTCATGAATGAGTGGGGATTCCCCCCGCTCCAGGTTGTTGACGGCCGCCCTGAGCGGCCAGACCGCTCTTCTCAAAGAGATAAGTTCTCTCTTCATGGCGTGGATGGTGTGTAACGTCTCCGGCGATGGGTTTGAAATGAGTTCCTCTTCCAGGCCCTCGATCTTATCGTCCAGCTTTTCCAACACCACAAAGTAGTGATCAACAATGGTGTCTATGATTGCGTAGGCGAGATAGTCGGCATTCATTTTTCGAATGCGTCCTTTCCCTTTCCTGATCCGCTCCCTTAGAGTCTCAAACACGTCCCCTTCCCGCTCCTGAAAGGTAACCACATAGTTTGGTCCAATCAGGAGGCTTACCTGCTCCGGAATGATTTGGTTCTGTTCCTCATCATAGGAAATCATCTTTACAATCACAAAAAGGTAGTCCTCAAAGTCCTCCATTTTTGGCTGGTGTCCGGCATTCACAATGTCCTCGAGCACCAGAGGGTGGATGCCCAGGTGCTTGCCGACCTTCTCCACCACCTCCACCTGATGAATCCCGTCGATATTCACCCAGGTCACATTCCATCTCTGATTGAAAGGGAAGCATTCCTCAATGGTTTCTACTTCCCTTTCTCCGAATTCGGCCTCCTTGTAGCCGGTGACGGTGACTTTGACCTTGTCTGTCTTCTTTTCCCCAACATGAACCAGGGTTCCCGGGGGGAGCCCCGCCTTTTTGGATCTTCTTCGAAACATTGCAAGCATCTCCACCCTCCTTTTTGACACCTGGGGCCGGTCAAATCATCTGTATATTTATTAACTTAAATCAAGATGACAGGCTGTACAGAGGCAAAGGGTTTTAGCCCTTGCCATCAAACATAGACTATTATAGAATTTTTGTCACAGTTGATTTTTCCCCCTCTCCGTCCAACCCCCTCATTTTCCTTCCTTTATCCCCCCCTGCTCCTCTCAGGAAAAAAATCCTTGACATGCCAGATTATTTCACTTAAAATGATTTCACGTATTATCATAATAGGTGAAGTAATTTAGGGGGTTTATATTCATTTGAGAAAATTCCTGCTCTAAAGGGGCGGGAATTTGCCCTGACGGGTGTCAGGGTCAGGAACCTTGGCCTTTCCAAGAGAGATTTTCAAGCACATGGGCCCCCATGATGAGGGAACCCTACAAAGAGGAGGGATCGGATTATGTGTGGTATAGCCGGATGTATTGGCGTGAGAGATGAAAAAACCATTAATCGAATGCTGGATGCCTTGCCCCACAGGGGCCCCAACGACAGGGGTCTCTATGTCAATGGGGACATGGTATTCGGCCATACCCGGCTTTCAATCGTGGATGTGACAGGAGGGCATCAGCCCATGCTGGCCAATGGAGGAGGCCAGGGTATCATTTGCAACGGCGAGATCTACAACTTTCGGAAAATCAGGACAAAACTCGCCCCAAATCATCGGTTCAAAACCAAATCCGACACGGAAGTCATCCTCCACCTCTACCAGGAAAAGGGACCCGAATGCGTCAAGGAACTGGATGGCATGTTTGCCTTTGCCCTCTTTGACGGTCATGACTTCATGATGGCAAGGGACCCCATTGGTATCAAGCCCCTCTACTACGGCTATTATAACGGGAATCTCTATTTCAGTTCAGAGCTGGGGGCCATGACCCTGGCCGGCGTGGACGAGGTTCATGAGTTTCCTGCAGGACACTATTACACCCCTAAGGAAGGTTTCGTTCAATACTACCAGGTGCCCGAGATCGAGGACCATCTCCTTACAAAGGTGGAGGAGACCTCCGACCTGATTCGGGAAAGCTTTATCAAGGCCGTAAAGAAGCGGCTTTTGGCCGACCCCGAGGTTCCGGTGGGCTCGTTTTGCAGCGGTGGCCTGGACAGCAGTCTGGTAGCCGCCATTGCAGCCGACGAGATTCCCCACCTCCATACATTCGTCGTGGGCATGGAGGATGAAAACGGGGATCTCAGCGATGATATCAAGGCGGCCCGAATCGCCGCGGAGCACATCGGATCCACCCATCACGAGTTGATCTTCACGGAACAGGACTATTATGAGGCCCTTCCCATCGTGATCCAGAAGCTCGAAAGCTATGACCCCTCTCTGGTCCGCTGCGCCGTGCCATGCTACTTCACGTGCAAGCTGGCGGCCGAGTATGTTACCGTGGTCCTTACCGGAGAGGGCGCCGATGAACTCTTCACCGGCTACCATTACATGAAGCACTTTCCTGTGGACAAGCTGAACCTGGAGGCCAGGCGCTGTATCGGGAACCTTCACAACATCAACCTCCAGAGGGCCGACCGGATGGGCATGCGCTTCAGTCTCGAACTGAGGGTCCCCTATCTGGACGTGGACCTGGTGGATCTGTCCATGAAGATTCCTCCTTCCCTTAAGATCCAGGAACACAACGGTGCAAAGATTGAGAAATGGATCTTGAGAAAGGCCTTTGAAAACACCAACTACCTACCCGACGATATCCTCTGGCGCTACAAGGTTCAGTATACCCAGGGGGCGGGATGCGAGAGCCTTGGAGAAAAGCTGGCTCACCAAGAGATCAGCGAGGAGGATTTTGAACGGATCAAGGCGGAAAACCCACAAGCTGTTATCAACAGCCGCGAGGCGGCATACTACTATAAAATCTTCCGCGAGTTCCATCCTCAGGACTCCATCCTGGGTTCCATCGGAATCTGGACGGGCTTTGATTTTGCCGAGGAACGTGAGCATGTGAAAGGGACCGTGGACGGCGACCTGAAACACGATCATGATTATGAGGAGGAGGAAGAAGAGGAAAAGAAAACCGCTGTAGCATAATACTCCTAAAAAGGGTCTTTTGGGAGCGATCCTGGAGTACGTCATGGGAGAGCTCATTAAATCAGACCACCGCTGGGGCAGGGCCCGGACGGTCAGTACCCTGGTACAATACGGTGATCAGGACAGCGTCATTGCCCTCCTCGAGGACAATGCACCAGAGGTCCGCAAGCTCACCCTGGAGGCGTTGAGGAAATCTCATAAGAGAATGACCCGGGCCTTGGCCGAGGCCGTTGTCAAAAGGCTGGAGGATCAAGACCGGGGAGTGCGTGAAGCGGCTCAAAAGGCCCTGAGTGAAGTCACTGACAGAATTGATGCAAAGGCCTTACCCCGAAGGGGCATATACCGTCCAGGGCTGGATTTGCTCAACCGGCCCGGAGATCAGTTCCGCGATGGAGAAATCACGGAGGTGATAGAGACATTGAGGGCCAAGGATTGGCGGCTGCGCATCAATGCCCTGGATACCTTGAGGCGGATTAAGGATCGGGTCGACAGGGCCAAAATCAACACCATTGCCGGGTGGCTGGAGCACAAGGACACCACCAGCCGCATGGCCGCGCTGAGGGCATTGCGGATCTTGAAGGCAAGACTGGATCGGCCTTTGACCCGGCGAATGGCATCGCGAATTAGAGACCGGGACAGGGCCGTGCGCATAACGGCCCTGGAATTGCTCAGGAACCTCCCGGACAGAGTTGATCAGGGGATTATTAAGGACGTCGTCCTCCACGGGCTTTACGACGAAAGCTGGGCCGTCCGTATGACGGCCCTGGATTCTCTGCAGGCCCTTAAAGACCGCGTTCAAGATGACAGCATTGAAAAGATCGCCCGGATGACCGCTCATGACAATGACGGCTTCCGGGCGTCTTCGCTTCGGGCCCTCACCTTGTTCAAGGACAGGGTGGATGATACTGTGGTGGAAAGTGTGGTGGGCAGGACAAAAGACAGGAGCCAGGAGGTCCAACTCGCGGCGATACAGGCCCTCGGCGCATTCAAGGAAATGCTCGACCAGGGGGCGGTCCGGGAGCTCGGTACACGGCTGCATGACAAGCACTGGGAGGTGCGGGTGGCCGCCCTCAAGACCCTTAAAAAAATGGGAGATCGCGTGCGCGAAGACACCATTAAGGAGATCTGCCACAGGCTTGAGGATGAAAAGGGATACGTTCGGAAAAGTGTTGTTGAGACCCTGCCCGCTTTCAGGGACCGTGTGGACCGGGAGACTTTGCATGAGATAGCAGCCGATCTTCATAAAAAGCGCAGGGGTGTACGCGTGGCGGCCCTTTTTGCGCTGGAGCTTTTTAGAGACAGGGTTGATTACAGGGTGATCAAAGAGATCGCAGCCAGACTCAAAGATGAGGAAAAAGACGTCCGTATGGCGGCCCTGTTTGTGTTGAGCCAGTTCAAGGGGAAAATCGACGGCAGGATCATCCGGGAGATCCTGGGCCGTCTGGACGACGAGGATGAGGGCGTACGCAAGACCGCACTCCACGTGGCAGGTTTATTCAAGGAGACCATAGACCTCCCCGCCACAGCCCACCTGCCAAAACACTGACCCCACAAAACGCCTAAGGCCCTCACGAGGCCCCGAATTATCCCCATCCGAGCCCATCTTTCGAAAAAAATGACGCATTATTCCACATTGAGTCCAAGGGAACGCAATTTCCTTTTGAGTTCCTGGTCAAATGTGATCACCGCCGACGCCTTATTTGAACGGCATACAGAGGCCACGACCGCATCCCCAAAGTCCGATATTGATTCGGGCCAACAGGAAAAAAAGGGAATCAAGGTAATTATGGGGGTGAAGGGACCTCCGCCATCACCGGCAGATACACATACACCGCTGTACCCTGCGCGGATTCGGAGCTTACCGAAATCCACCCGCCGTGGTTCCTGACAATCCCGTATGCCGCGGCCATGCCCAACCCGCGACCCTGAAATTTGGTGCTGAAAAAGGGCTCAAAAATCCTGTTCTTTGTGTCCTTATCCATGCCCTTTCCATCATCCTCAACGGTCAGCTGGACATAACGGCCGGGCTTCAGACCCGGCCGGCCCTGAAGCGACTCTTTATCGATTCTCACCTCAGTACAGGAAACATGAATATGCCCTTTGTCCTCAATGGCTTCCGATGCATTGGACAGCAACGCCGAGAGGACCATCTGCATCTGGGTCTCATCCGCTTTCACAGGGGGTAAATCAGGGGGCAGATCCGTCTTTACACGGACCGAGGATTTCACCGTGTGCTCCAGCAAGGGCATGGTTTGTCTCACAAATCGGTCCATAGAAATGGACCTGGTCTCATATTTTCCACCCCTGGCATAGGCCAACAACTGATTGGTAAGTCCTGCCATGCGATGGGCTGACTCCTTTACAGGGACAAGGCCCTTGTTTATCCCTTTTCCGGATGACTCCAGCTCCAGGAGTTCCAGCCTCCCCATAATGGCCGAGAGGGCGTTGTTGAACTGATGGGCCACGCCCCCCGCCAGGGTGGCAATGGCCTCCATCTTTTGCGCCTCTTGAAGCTTGGCCTCCAGAATTCTCTTTTCTTCCTCAGCCCGTCTGCGTTGTGTTATATCCCTCCCCACACCCAGGATCCCCACGGCCTCACCCGCTGAATCCCGGATAAAAGAGACCCTGATCTCACTCCAACCCGTGGAACCGTCCTTACACAGATATTCGATCTCTATTGTTCTCGACCTCTTGGGATCATTGCCCGGGCTCTCTTCAATCATCATCTCCTCGGCGAATACCCTTCCCACCTCCTCCAGGGACGCGGGTGTCATGGCATCTTCCACCTTCTGGGCCATGACCTCCTCCACGGTATATCCCCTGACCCGCTCAACAGAAGGACTCACATAGGTAAGGTTCAAATCCATGTCCGTTGTCCAGATGATATCGGAGGCGTTTTCCGCAAGCAGGCGATAGCGTTCTTCGCTCTCCCGGAGGGCCTCCTCGGCCTTGATCCGTTCCTCCATCTCTCTGATGACTTTTCCATGCTCCTCACGGAGGTTTTCCCTTGCGGATTTTTCCTTTTGAGCCAAATCATGGAGGCCCCGGACCAGGACCGCTGCGGAGACCGCGGCCACCGCATTCATGAGCATGTAAGTGGCCCAGGCGACCATGCCTCTCACGAGAGTGGGGAAAAAAGGGAGGTCGGCGCCCCACCGGCCCGTGGCGGCGAGCCACCCGAAGACCATCAGGGTGAGCCCGTTTATGAGGACCGCGACCACGGCCGCTCTCAGGCCCAGGAACAGACCGGCAAGCACGGCAAAGGCAAAGAAACAGACCGGCCCGCCGCTGAACAATCCCATAAATCCGATGACGTATATGCCGATGGAAAAGTTCAGCAGCAGTGTGATCAGGGCGCGGACTTCGTACCGGATCCGCCGGTAAACCAATACGATGATGGCGCAGGCACAAACCGCCCCATTCAGGAAGATAATAACCCCCAGCCCTTCCTTTACCGCCATGATCGCCATGGGGATAAACGCGAACAATGCTAGGACGAGGCCCAGGCTCAAGACGGCAAAAAGGATCCTCTCCCGCCAGTAACTCAGGGTTCGATCTTGTTGTTTTTCCACTTCTTTCTCCAAAACCTATTTCCTCACGCCTGCACAGGAGCCACAACTCGGGCCCCCAGGGAAAGAGCTTCTTTGTAAAAAATTGATATTTTTATCTGGTTTGACCAATTTTTGCAATATCTCAGGTTCTGTATTCAAAGAGAAAGTGCGCACGCTTTCGACACCCACGGGGAGAAGGCGGTTTTGGCATGCAAATGTTCGGAATATATATCTTTTTGGTTATTCGCATTGACAAAAAAGGCTGATCCGAAGACTATATGATCAGGGCTCATTCCACCCAGATCCGCAATATTTCAAAGCCAAAGGCCTGCTCGGACAGGGCTTCCTTTTTCTGCTTTATTAAAATTCCAGCACATATTTCTTCAATCCCCCTTAAGGGATTGCTCGGCCCCATGCGTCTAAGGGTTGATGAAGGGACGGATCTTAATGGACAGCCTGAGCGACAGCGAACTTGTCAGACGCGCGCAGGGGGGTGATTCAGACGCCTTCGAGGGCCTGATATCACGGCATTACAGGACCGTATACCGGGCCGCTTACCGCTGGTGCGGCATCAAGGAGGATGCCGAGGACATCGCTCAGGAGGTCTTCATAAAGGTGGCCCGGAATATGAGAAGCTTTGCCGGAAAATCCGCCTTCACCACCTGGCTTTACCGGATCACCCTCAACGCCGTGCGGGATTTAGGACGAAAGAACGCCACGCAAAGGGATACCCTCAAGGCCTGGAGTGCCGAGCCCACGGAGGGTGTTTCAAATCCCGGACATGACAGGGCCATGGAGGCCGGTGAGCTTTACGGGGCCATCGACACCCTCCCACCCAGGCAGAAGGCCGCTGCCCTGCTGGTATGGGCTGAGGGACTCACCCACAGCGAAGCGGCCCACGTGCTCGAGTGTGCGGAGAAAACGGTCTCCGCCCACCTCTTCCAGGCCAGGGAAAAACTCAAAGTCCTTTTTGGTGAACGGCTATGATAGACACGATGGACAAAAAAATCAGGGAAAGGCTCAAGGACCTCAAGATTCCGGAACCCGGCCCCTCGGCCCGTGAGAGGGTTCTGAAGGCCGCCATGGCGGAATTCGACCGAAGGGCCGAAAAAGACGACATCCCCGTTAAAGGGTTTGCCCGTACCGCACGTCTCATGGGCAAATTCTTTCGAGGAGGTCACGTCATGGTAAGACCGGCAGTTATCGCAACAGGAGTCAGTCTCGTCCTGGCCGTATGTGTCACGGCCCTCATCATCCCCCAGTTTTCGGCCTATCGGATGTCCCCTAAAGATGAAACGTCCCGGGCCCCGTCCCCTGCCGCTGACAAGGTCGGCCCCCCGAATGCGGGGGGCATGAGGCACCTTGCCCAGCCCTCCCTTTCCACGGAGAAAAAGGCCGTGGGGAGTTTGCGCGTCCACGGTCAGGGAAAGGGGATGGTGCCGGCCGGCCCTTTGCCTCAGGAATATGTGGGCAGGGACCGGTTCGAGGAATTCACCCCCAACCCGGTCAAGCGCACCCTTGAAGACCCCGTTTCCACCTTTTCTGTGGACGTGGATACGGCCTCCTACGCCTTTGTGAGAAGGGCACTCAACAACGGCCACCTGCCGCCCAAGGATGCGGTAAGGGTGGAGGAACTCATCAACTACTTCGACTATGATTACTCCCTGCCGGCCGATCGCACCGTTCCGTTCCGGCCCACCGTCTCCCTTTTCCCCACGCCCTGGAACCGGAACACCCGGCTCCTTCACATCGGCATCAAGGGATTCGATCTGGCCCCGGAGCAAAGGCCAGGTGCCAACCTGGTCTTTCTGGTGGACGTGTCCGGGTCCATGAAGGCGCCGGACAAGCTTCCGCTCCTCAAAAACGCCCTCAGAATGCTGGTGGACACCCTGGAGCCGGACGACACCGTTGCCATGGTGGTTTATGCCGGGGCGGCGGGTACGGTGCTGGAACAGACCGAGGTCAAAGAAAAGGGGAAGATCCTGGCCGCCATCGACAGGCTTCAGGCGGGCGGCTCCACCGCGGGCGGTGCCGGGATTGAAAGGGCATACGCCCTTGCCGAAGCCGGCTTTGATCCCACCCGGGTGAACCGGGTGATCCTGGCCACGGACGGCGATTTCAATGTGGGCATCCGCAACCCCGAAACCCTCAAGGACTTTGTGGAGAGGAAACGGGGAAAGGGCATTACCCTCTCCGTGCTCGGGTTCGGTCAGGGCAATTACAACGACGCCCTGATGCAGAAGCTGGCCCAGAACGGAAACGGCAATGCGGCCTACATCGACACCCTGAACGAGGCCCGCAAGGTGCTTGTGGAGGAGGCTGGCTCCACCCTGTTTCCCATCGCCAAAGACGTGAAGATCCAGGTTGAATTCAACCCGGCAAGGGTGGCCGAGTACCGTCTCATCGGTTATGAGTCGCGCCGGCTTCGACGGGAGGATTTCAAAAACGACCAGGTGGATGCGGGCGACGTGGGGGCCGGGCACAGCGTCACCGCCATTTATGAGATAACCCCGGCCGGGAGTCCGGCCCGTCTCATAGACGACCTGCGTTACGGCGCTCCGCGGCTCGAATCGGCAGGTAAGGAAGAAAAGAACGCCGAGATTGCCTTTCTTAAGATCCGCTACAAACTGCCCAAAGAAGACAAAAGCCGTCTCCTGGAAACCCCTATCGGGGACAGGCACGCCTGCGGATCCCTGGACCAGGCCCCCAGGGAAGCACGCTTTGCAGCCGCGGTTGCGGCCTTCGGCCAAATGCTCCGGGGAGACCCTTACACCGGGGACTTTTCCTGGGAGGACGTCCTGGCCCTGGCAGAATCCGCCCGCGGCAGGGACCGGTTCGGCTACCGCACGGAGTTCCTCAACCTGGTGCGCCTCGCCAAGACCGCACGGGCCATGGGAGACCGCTAGTTAAGGCCCTTCGATTCGGACCGTCAACGCCCGGAGGAAGGGGCCGCAACGTCGCTTCAAGCGACGAACGGCCCTTCCTCTCTTTTCAACGATTTTTTCTCTTATTCACGGCGGGGGAAAACCCGCAGGCCCAGCCCGCAAAACGGTTTTCCATCAATGATCTATAAGGCTTGAATGGGTCTTTTCCGCTCCTTGACGATTTTCACTTCATAAAACTCATGAGGGGTTGCTCTCATCTTATCCTTGTAGCGCTCAATAAATTGTGTTCTTTCCTTTCTTTTCCGGACCTCGTGTTTTGTATAATTCTGCCAATGGGTCATGGATTCGATTTCATAGTACGCCAAAAAACCAATCCAGCCCTCGGCATCCCTCACCGGATTTCCTTCTGCATCCACCGCTTGAGCGACAATGCCTTTTTGGGCATAGCCGGTAAAAGACTGCAACCCCACGGATCCTGCAGAATTGAAATCAGCGTGTTTCATAAAGGCATCGTAGGCATCCTGATGCACCCAAAGCCGCTTGATAAGGATATACATTGAGCCCCCAAATTCTTTTAAGTTTACTTTTGGGTAATTTTAAAATAATCTATAGATCATTTTATCAAGGAGGAATTATAGATGACACAATATTTGAGTGCCAAGGAATTTCGTCAACGAATCCCGAAGATCCCAGAAGATCTCCAGAAATGGGGCGAAATTATCGTCCTAAAGAAATCAAAACCCCTTTTCAAGGTCGTCCCCTTTGAAGAGGTGTCTTCGGACCTACTGGACCGGGCCGGCGCCGTTCAGGACCACGCGCAACCAGACCTCCAGGATATTGCCAACATCGTTCACAGGCTCAGGGGACAAGGTTGAAGATTGTCATTGACACCAATGTCAGCATTTCAGGTCTGCTGTGGGGAGGGTCACCCAATCAAATCTTGAAATTATGCAGGCACGGGATCGTCCACATCCTTGAGTGTGAAGAGACATCGGCCGAAGTCAGAACCGTTCTTCAATACCCCAAATTTGCTGATCGGCTTTCCGCTCTGCGGGCAACGGCAATGGAGGTCTTCTCCTATTTCATGAATCTTGTAACCCATGTCCCCCCACCCGGAACCATACCAAAGGTCATCAAACAGGACCCCTTTGATAATGTCTTTTTAGGCCTTGCCTTGGAAAACAGGGCATCCCTCATCATTTCCGGCGACAGGCACTTGATTGACCTTGTAAGTTATAAGAACATTCAGATCGTCACCCCCAGCGAAGGGGTGAATGTGATATCAACCCTGGCAAAATAAGAGCCTTTTTGCATTCAGTCCCACCAATTTCAGCCAGGATTTAGGCATCGTTAGGTTTTATGAATGACAATTCTTTTTGGCGGAGAGGGGCCTTCTTGGTATTATTGAATAATTCTGGGTGGTTTTCCATATGAAGCCGAAACATACCCTGTGGATCATATTGGCATTCCTGGTTCTGGCCGGTGCTTCTCCAAAGGCGGAGCGCTTAAAGGAAAAGACATGCGATTGCGGCTACCCATGTGTCAATATGAGAAAGAGACCCTGGACACGGTTATTGTCGAACATGCCAAAGAGAGTCAAACGGTGATGTTCGGGGAAATACATGATACCGTTCTGTCCGGATCACCGCCGCCCATAGAAGACTCCCGTTATGTCATTTCATTACTTCCCCTGTTAAAACAGGCCGGTTATACCTATCTTGCCCTGGAAGTCAAAGAAAACGCGCGAGTGCAAGGCCACTCAAGGGATATCTTGAGATGTTACAGGGACTGTATGAAGGAAAAAGAGATTCAAGAAGAGAACTATCCCCATGCCAAACCCGGGTGGATCGAACTGGTCAAGACCGCCGTCAAGCTGGGATACCGGATCAAGTTTATCGACGTCCCTTTGGGCGGCATTCGGGGTGTGTCTTCCAGGGATCTGGCCATGTTTAAAAAGCTGGAGAGCGACATATTCGCAAGAGACGAAAAAGGAAAGATTGTCTTGTACGTGGGTGCCAACCACGTGATTGAGCAGGAAACCTATGAAGCCCTCTATCTTCATAGGGGAAAAGAAAGGCCCCTCGGGCTGTTATTGAACGAGTATACCAAGGGAAAGAATTACAGCGTGTATATGGGATATCCCTACGATACGCCCGGAAAATGCGATTTGTTCATCAGTTATTTCATATGGGATACTTTCAAGAGGGTAAGGGACACTCCACAAGGAATGTGACCCATGGTTCAGGATTCCCTTGATCAGCGGTGTGAACGATGATCCCCTCCATATATCCCGCATCGCCGACCTGGCCCGGCCCCTGGGTGTGGAAAAGATATCCCTCCCCCCTATCACGAAGGGGGAATCCTCAAATGGGGGCAGGTCGGGAAGACAGAACCCGATTTCAAGGGCCAACGGCCGGAAGACACCCACATCGAGTTGCTGGCCAAAATCATCTCGGAAAAGGGCGCGGGGGTGGGGATAGGAAGTTGAAGAATCCACATCAATATTCGTTCTCATTGCAATCCCCATACACCTTTAGCGTGCACTGTCAAATTCGAACGAATGGAGCGCCTCACGGGGTCGGTTTTCATGCCAACGGCCTCTCGCGGCGGGAACGATCGGTTCGTAACCCGGTACGGCTTTTTTCGGCCCTATGTCAAACAGGTTGTTCACCGTTTCCACCATATTTCTTCCCCAAAAAAGCCATTTCTTATCAAAAATAATTTATAAATATCTTCAGCAATACGTAACATGTATGACCTTCAATTAATGGCTTCAGGAATGGCGGCTGGGACTGGTCCAAATCTTAAAGAAGAATTTCAAAAATTTCCTGGCGCCTATGAGCAAAC
>CAZNLL010000110.1:0-5726 GCA_964573885.1 uncultured Desulfobacteraceae bacterium
AAACGCCATAGAAAACACGCCGGATCAGGGTAAGATCGAGATCTTTGTCCGTCAAAGGGGCAAGGGAACGGAGTTTGTGGTCCATGATTATGGTGTGGGCATCACCGAGGACAATCAAAGGCGTATTTTTGAAGGATTTTTTGCCACTCAGGAGACCTTGGACTATTCCTCAAAAAGGCCCTTTGATTTTAATGCAGGGGGAAAGGGGTCCGATCTCCTGAGAATCAAGATTTTTTCTGAGCGGTATGATTTCAGAATCGAAATGGTCTCCTCCCGGTGCCAGTACATCCCGGAGGATAAGGATGTCTGTCCGGGCAGAATTGATCATTGTGCCTTCTGTAAGGACAAGGAAGACTGTTACCAATCGGGGGGGACGACCTTTACAGTTTTCTTTCCCCCGGCCAAGGGCTTTTTCCAGCCGTCCTCGGCCCACCCGAGTGGGAACAGAAACGGGACATCATAATAGAGGCAGGCCATGACCGAGGAGATCCGTTCCTCCATTTTCAGGCAAGTGGCACAGGAAGGTTATGCACGGAAGCTGGGCCTGAACCTCGTACATTTAGGGCCGGGACATGCCATCGTCGAAATGGTCCCCCGGGAGGACGACACCAACATTTTTGGAATGATCCACGGAGGGGCGATTTTTTCTCTTATGGACGAGGCCTTTCAGGTGTCCTGCAACTCTCACGGGACAGTGGCCGTTGCCCTTTGTGTGAACATTGTCTACCATAATCCCCCAAAAGAGGGAACCAGACTCAAGGCGGAATCCAGGGAGATTCATCGTTCCCTGAAGACGGCCACTTATGATATTAAGGTCACGGATAACGATGACGCCCTGATTGCCTCATGCCAAGCCCTTGCCTACAGAAAGAAAGAGGCCCTGCCCTTTTTGAAGGAGGAGGGGCCTTGAATACGAAATTCATGCCCAACGACCGGCAACCACTTGGAAAGGGGTGAAGGAGTCCCTTAAGCGTATCGTGACATACCAGGACACAGAAACGGCTAAAGAGGCGGACGAGAGGCTTCGGGAAAGAATTGGTGAGCGTCTTGATTATTTTCTGGGCCTTGTGGAATGGTTGAAAACAGACCAGGTCAAAAAGGGGGCCTACCGGCTTGTGGAGGATCTGGAGAGCCTCTCCCTATCCATTGAGGGCATGTCCAGGAAGACAGAGGCGGGTTGGGACCACGGGGGGCGCCTTTTTGAACAAAGAGAGGCGAACCCTGAGGGCTTAACCGCGCTATCTGAACACCACAGGGTCATTTCTGAAGCCCTTTCAAGGTTGGAAGAGGATCTCTTGACCATGACCCGGACGCGGGCAGTACCTCAAGCCCCAGATATCCAAAATGTCCAAGGCCTGTTGGAAAAAATGAAGGAGGGCATTGAGGGCCGGGCGACCCTGGTTCGAGCTCTGGAGGGATGAGGGCCCCGGGGTTCAGTTGACAAAAATGAGAATCTTCAATATGTTTGCTATCGATTAATTCCAGGCTCTTGAGGGCGTAACCCCTTGAAGATCGGCGAGCTATGAAAAAAGAACTCCTTATTCCGAGAGAGAAGATTCATGCGAGAGTGAAGGATCTGGCCGATCAAATATCCTCTGATTACCGGGACAGTGAGCCCATTCTTGTGGGGGTGTTAAAGGGTGTAATCATCTTTTTCGCCGATCTTATCCGGGAAATCACCCTCTCAACGAAGATGGACTTTATCAGGGCGGCAAGTTACGGCTCTGAAACAGCTTCGAGTGGAAAGATTCGTATCACCAAGGATGTGGAGTTGCCCGTGGCCGGAGAGCAGATCCTCCTGGTGGAGGACATTGTGGACACCGGGTTGACCCTTAGCCACATAATGGCGAATCTGAAAGAAAAGGGGGCAGAATCCGTGAGGATCTGTGCCCTTATTGATAAACTTGAGCGAAGAAGTGTGGATGTTCCTATCCATTACTGTGGTTTTCAGGTGAAAGAGGGCTTCATTGTGGGTTACGGCCTTGACTGCAATGAGAGGTATAGACATCTATCTGATATCTATGTCCTGAAATAAGAGCCATGAGTCATGTAAAACGGGGGCTGCCATGATCATTCAGTGCGAGAAATGCCTAACCAAATACGGTCTTGATGAATCCTTGTTAAAGGAAGGGGGTTCTAAGGTCAAGTGTTCTGTTTGTGGACATGTGTTTACCGCTTACCCCACGGAGGCCGTAGGGGAGGAGGCGGAAACGGTGGCCGTCAGTCAACAAGAGATTGAAAAAACCCTCACCCAGGAAGGAGACAGGATCTTGCCTGAGGAGGAGAAAGGGGCGGAACCCAAGGAAAAAGAGCAGGATTTTGATAATGTCTTTGAGGAGTCACTTGAAGAAGTTGAGGAATTTGAACCTGTGTCTCCTGAAGACCTGCATGACCTGGTTAAGAAGGAGGAGGGGGTTACCAAAACGGCTGGGGAAGCCGCTTCCGACGTAGATGAAGGGCCCCTTCTGGAGTCCGAGGAAGAAGAGGGGGAAGAGGATCAAGGGGAGGAACTTGGTGAGCGAACTGAGGCCATCCCTCGCAAAGGGGGGCGCTTTTCCATAGGGAAATTCCCCCTCATCTTGGGAATCATCGGGGTTATCCTTGGGGCTGCTGCTGCGATTTTCTTTTGGGCCCCTCAGCTGATCCCTGATTCGCTCTCCTTTCTGAAACCCCCGGCAAAGGAAGACTCCACGGATGTGGGGGTGAGACGTCTGTCATTCAGGGCGGTAACCGGCTCTTTTGTGAGTTCCCCCAGTGCAGGCGAGCTCTTTGTTATCCGGGGTATGGTGCAGAACAACTATCCGAAGAAGCGCAGTTTCATCCTCCTCAAGGGGAGCCTTTTGGATGACAAAGGACGGGTGGTAAAAAGAAAGCTGGCCTATGCCGGCAATTCCTTTAAGGATGAGCAAATAAAGGAACTGTCTCTGGAGAAGATGAGCAAGGCCATGAGGAACCGTTACGGCACGGGTAGAAACAACTTTAACGTTCGTCCAGGGGCCTTTGTGCCTTTTACCATCGTTTTTGAAGAATTGCCGGAGAACTTGAGTGAGTTTACTGTGGAAGCGGTGAGTTCGACGCCCGGCACATAATGATAACATGTCCGTCTTCCACCGTGTAGAGCTAAGAAAAGGGGCGCTTGTGCCCCTTTCTCCTTTTCTGGGGGCTCCATGACAACAAATCAGGTCTTGGATAGAGGGCCTTTGCGGAGAATCTGTGGGGTATCAAGCCCATTCAGGAATGGCTTCGCTGTTGGCTAAAGATTTGCTGGGCCTCCAAGAGTGCCGGTAAATCGTCTATGCCCATGACCTCTTTCTCATCCGCTGCAAGGGCGTATCCCACCTGCAATCCGTGATGAAACATGTATTGAACCAGGTCGGTGATAAAGAACTCCTGCACTTCTGTGGGTTTGCCGTCCACATTTTTTAGTACCCTGTGGGGCCTGGAAGCCAGCATGGGGAGACAGTGAAGGAGGTCCTCTTTCCTTACGGCATAAATCCCCGAATTGCAGATTTCAAAGGCGTGCTGCTTCTCTATGGGGTAAGTCTGCCAGTACTTCCATTCAATGATGCGTTTAACCCGGTTTTCTTCTATGTCCAGGACCCCGTATTGTTTTTTCTGGGAAGGGGCAAAACCAAGCACTACGAGACTGTGGTCCCTAAGGTGTTGGACCAGGCTCTTGTATGTAGGAGCTGTCACAAAGGGGACATCTCCCATGGTAATGATGATGCAGTTCAAGGGCTGGGTTTCGAGAAAGGAAGCCGCAGCGAGGAGGGCTCCGCCTGTGCCGTTGAGTTCCGGCTGCTCCAGATAGATCAGGTCTTGGTCGCTGGTGGCGGAAATGACATCCTCCTTCCTGTGGTGAACCACGACGCCTTTGGGCCCGGCCGGCAGATTCCTGAGTATGTGTAACAGGATGGGAAGGTCACCTTCATAAGGGGTTTTCCCTGGAATGAGCGGCAGGAGGGCCTTGTTGCCGGTATAACCTTTCATGCGGCTTCCTCTGCCGGCGGCCAGAATGAGGGAGGCGGCTTTTGCAACTTTTAGGTGCGCCTCATTCTTCTCCGGGTAGCTGGTACGATCCATTGGTCCTCGCAAGAAAAAATCTATGGGGAGGTGTTGTCCCTTTACGGGTGCAAGACCGCGGCTTTTCATTGCCGATCTTTAGTAGCAGAAGCGTGACCCTGAGGCAAGGGCAAAGTCCCGCCTATGATGGAGCCTATTGCGGAAACACAGAAAATTGACTATAGTGTCCACCATATCAAAGGAGGGCCGGCAGTAGAAATTTTCTGCTTGCGGAATGCGGGACGGGGCATGGGAGCAAGAAAGCTTCGAATGCTTTTGTGTCGGCTGGGCGAAGGCCATAAGGGAGCGCTTCTCAACCTGGCCAGGACCCTGAGTGAAGCCGGCTTTGAGGTGATCTATACGGACCTGCAGGAACCTGAGGCGATTGTCAGCTCGGCCTTGCAGGAATCTGTGGATCACATCGGGATTACCACCTTGCCGGGGGCGGACATAGAGGCCTTCCGTGAGATCTCGCGTCTCCTCAGGGAGGCGGAGGCCGATCATATAACAGTCACGGCGGGGGGATACCTGGACGATAAAGATATCCCCCAGGTCAAGGGCTATGGGGTGGGGGCGTTTTTTCCAAAAGGAACGACATTTCGACAGTTGGTAGAGTGGGCAAAAGAAAACATTACAATCAGTCGCCCTGGCGAATAGGACGTGGGATAGGCCATAATGGGACTCATGGAAGTTGACGGTTTTCAGAAAAAGGCCGCACAGGCAAATGGCGGTTGGAGCAACGGGTTCATAAGGGCCTATCACGAGTTCAGGGAATCGGTTGATTTTACCAAGAGCGGCATTGTACCTGACCTGAAAAATCTGGTGTGGTGCATGCTTATAGGCGTTCCGCCTGTGCCGGCCGACGAAGACGGCTCAAAGGAGGCATGTGTCAGGGCCATAGATCAGAGGGTTGCGATACTCAAGGCCGTATTTGTGGAACTGAACAAGGAAAAACCGGAGGCTTTTCTGGACAAGGGCCTGCTCATATATGATCAAGCGGCGGGGATGGCGAAAGACTTGCTGGAAGAGGACAAACCTGCAGAGTCTTTCGATTTAACCCTGTAATTAATGCCTCCACGGGGTCTTCTCTCGACCTTTACACACCCGGCTGAATCCCGACCGTCGCTTCAAGATGAAAACACTGAAAGGACAGAAAGCTTTTCCGGGGATAGTGCTTGACCGAAAGCGAGTAAGCTGCTACGTTTATAAAAGGGCCGGTGATTTTTCGAGAAGCTCCGTTGGCCGGTCCTCAACCTTTGATAACACCCAGGGGTCTAAGACGGGCGACTTTGCGGGCTAATCCTGCTTGATGAACCACCTTAACCACTTGGGATATGTCTTTATAGGCCTCAGGCATTTCTTCCTTAAGAGTCCTTTTGCCTCTGGACTGTGCAAAGATGCCTTGATCTTCTAATTCACGATATATGGCCCGGCCCTTGGCCATCTTTACGGCCTTGGAGCGGCTCAGAACGCGTCCGGCACCGTGGCAGGTAGAGCCGAAGCTTTGTTCCAGTGCCCCCTCCGCGCCTGAAAGCACGTAAGAGTGGGTTCCCATATCACCGGGGATAAGTACGGGTTGACCCGCACCCCGGTAAGCGGAAGGGAGGAGAGAGTGCCCCGCGGGGAGGGAACGGGTTGCCCCCTTTCTGTGGACACATAGCATG